>CAXTDB010000039.1:0-22459 GCA_964242045.1 uncultured Leptolyngbya sp.
AGTAAAGAATCTTCTGAATCTCCAGGCTGGGAACTCGCTTTGCAGTAAAGTTGTAAGCCGCAATTTCTCCTTCTAAGCTGAAATCTGTATCGCTTAAGTAGTGATCGTAGTCGTGCATTCCTTGAAAGATGAAGCCGTAGATCGGGTTGGGATAAAGGGTGGAATCATAGCTATCGGCAGCAACCCAAAGTTGTCCTCGCTCGATATCCGCAAACATTGCTTTAGCATCTGCGTAACGCATGTAGTCTGAGAACTGTAGATTCAACGGTAATTGTTGGAATTCCGCCATCAGCCAATCACAGAGTTGCGCGATCGCTTCGCTAGAGATCTCAGCGGGCTTGCCTTCTAGATAGAGTTTGGCAAGCGTTTCGACTTGAGTGGTTATTTTTGTAGCTGTGAGCGTCATTGCTTTACCCTCCGCTCGAATTACGATTAGTCTGACAAATTTGCTCTACAATCACTTTGAGGTAGCTCATAATTAGAAAAGAAATTCACCTTCAATCGGAGCCGTTCAACCATGAGAGCGACCGTTGAGCAAATTCAGCAGATCCCCCTTTTTTCTCAACTCGCTCCGGAGCAACTCGCACCGCTACAAACTGCTGCTCTCGTCAGGCAGTATTTACGAGAGGAGATCATTCTGCATGAAGGCGATCCGTTGCCTGCTCGACTCTTTGCAGTTCTCAGTGGCAGAATTGAAATCAGGAAAACTGCTTCTACAGGCAAAGAAACAATTTTACGAATCTTACCTGCTGGAGAGCTTTTTGCTGCACCTGCTCTGGTGGGTGAGGGTTCATCTCCTGCAACCGTGCTTGCTCATCAAGACTGTCAGATTTTAACGATCGAACGGGCTGCTTTACTCCAGTTGATGCAAACGACTCCAGAAGTGGCTTTACAGATCATTGCTGTCCTGACCGAACGCCTTCAGCAGCTGCATCAAGTGGTGCATGGATTAGTTTCAGAGCGGGCAATCGTGCGGTTAGCTCAATTTATCCAGACTGCTGCGATCGCCGAAGGAACAGAGGTCACAGAACAAGGTGTATTGTTGCAATCTCGTCTCCCTTATTATCAGATCGCTCGTAGCATTGGAATTACCTATGAAGAATGTGTGCGATTGTTCAAACAGATTCAGTCCGTCGTGATTTACTATCGGGGCGGTAAGATTCTGCTGTTGAACCAAGCGAAGCTAGATGCGATTGCTCAAGGTGAATACAATTTCTAGGTTAGGTTCTGCCATGACTTTGAGGTAGCTCATATTCATCGATTGATATCACTGCAATCATACAGATTGTTGTGAACTGAGTTTATGAGAATGCTGCAAACTTTTTCCCGTCACCTCAATCTACCGACCACGACTGCTGAATTTTTTCTTTCTCAACCCTCTGCTCGTTTGCTAGAGTCAGATGAGCTAAAGCAGATTTTGAACACCCTCGATATCGGTTTGCTCAAAGCGAGTCTTTCGACGACTGGACTACTTCTATCTCAGCATCTTCCACCTTTTTATGATTGGCTTCAAACTGAACTCAACGTACAGCAGGTTCCAGACAGTCCAGACCACACTACTAAATGGGTCATCGGGTTCCTGAACAATCAAGAAAGTGTGGCGCGGCTGATCGATCTCCATCGCTCAATTCCACAGGTTGCACTCGATCGAGCCATTCCTCGGTTGGTCGGCATCTTTGACGAAGTGAACCCGATCGTAGTTCGTCAGGAATGGCAACGTGCGATTGCTGCTCTGTGTCTAATCCTTGCAGTCGCTGCTCGTGAGAATCCGCAACGCTAGGAATCGATCGTTGAGTACGCTGAGAAAGCCCACTCATGCTTTTTTCTAACGTACTCAACATTTCTAGTCCTCAGCGTGATAAAGTCCTCGACCAGCCAACGACGAACAGGAAAATTAAGTTTGCTGACCAGAATAGTAGAAGTAGCCAGAGCAAGCTCTGTGTCAGTTGCTCGCCTTGAGAATTTATCTTAAGTATGCGGCGACCTCGCCAGAGTTGCCAAAGTCGAAACACGGTGTAAAGCGTACCAATGAGAACGGATAGGCTGCGAGAAAAAATGTGACTACAAAATTGTTCAGTCGCGATTTGAATCATGAGAACTAACAGGTAAAATCCAAACACAGTTCGCACAGTTGAATGACGTATCCCGACAAAGAATGCCAGGAGCGGCAGGAATAATCCAACTGCGATCGCAATCTGAATCCAAATCTGCACAAAGTTCTGTTCCGCTTTGCTGTAGAGAATTTCAGATTGAATCGGCAGGACATTCGCTCTTATCAACCGGCCGCCCAACAAAATAAGCAGAGTTGCACTCGCAATAAAAGAAAGAACTGTTTTCCAGGTCATCGTCACCGTCTTAGAGTGGAAGATTGAGAGACGCGATCGCGTTATGGACTTTTCTCCTCAAGTTTGGAGTGCGGGGTCAATTCGTCTTACTTGTGCTAGTTACAACTACTTCAAGCCGCGTATGAGGACTTTTGAATGTCAGTCGCGCATCAGGTTGTTGGAGTGCTACCATCGTTTTTACGTGTTCACCCTCATCATCCCGAACGTTCACAAATACATCATAGAGATTATCGACATGAGGGCGGCGAAAGGTAGAACCGGGTGTGGTCTGAACTTCTTCAAACATATATAAGTCGCCATCCCGGTAGTAGTCGATCGCAACTTGGGGAGCAGGTTGTTCTTTGAGTTCTGCTCCATGTTCGTTCAAGTAGTCATTATAGGTGTGATAGGCATGATTCTCAATTAGTTCCATCAAGTAATATGCAGACTTGGGTAGCACCATGTAGAGCGGCACGACGACCCAGTAGTATGCAATGTGTTCTGCAACAAAGCGATCAATCCACAACCGATTGCCACCGAGCGATTCCATAATCAACAGATGGTGCAGTTCGTTCCAAGTTTCAGCAAAGTGAACTTTTAACCAGTCTGCTTTGCGCCAGTAGCCCAATGTTTCGTACAAGTGCAGCACGGATAGATAAGAAAAGTAAGGCACACGCGCGATCGTTTCTAACACATAGAACCGAGCATAGGAACGATTGCCGTACACCACATCAACCACGAAAACGAAAAAACTCACGATCGCTCGAATCAAAACTTTCATCTTGTCTTCCTCCAAGTTAATCAAACGAGTTGATGTCCGCCATCTACATGTAGAACTGTTCCTGTAACAAAACTGTTTTGCATGAGATAAAGTGCTGCGTTTGCCATATCCGCTGGCGAACCAATTCTGCCAACGGGTAGCTGTTCACTCACGGTTGCAAGAAATGCCTTCCGCTGATTTTCCGGCACGCCCTGCCACATGGGAGTTTCAACAACACCAGGTGCTATGACATTGACGCGAATGGGGGCAAGTTCAACGGCAAGCGATCGACAAAAAGCAGCCAAGGCTCCATCCGCCGCTGCAATCAATGCAGTATTAGGAACAGGTTTCCAGGCTGAGAAGCCCGAAAAGAACGTGATTGAACCCGTCTTACTCAAGCGAGGGACAGCGTGTTTGACGGCGTAGAATGGTCCGAGAATCTTGCTGGTGACGATTCTTTGAGCATCAGCACTATCAAGTTGCTCGATCGGTGCAAACGTCAAGTCAGCCGCCGCTGTCACCAAATGATCTACATTTCCAACTTGAGCAAATAGCGATTCGATTGCCTGTTCATCACCAATGTCGGCAACGATCGCTTGCGCGCCTTGCCCAATTTCGATTACGGCTCGCTCTAATCTGTCTTGATTTCGCGCGGCTAATATTACCTTTGCACCTGCTTCAGCCGCCACTTTTGCTGTGGCAAGTCCCATTCCAGAACTTGCTCCAATAATCACAACCTGCCGGTCTTGAAGTAGCATCAGATTCTCCTCCAAAATAGTGATTAGAAATAACAAACGATAACGTTGCGACATTTAACGATTTGCCACACGCTGAACTCACGATTAGGGTACAACCAAGCAGTAAGCTTTGTGATTGATGAGTCTGAGTGTTTTGAGGCAGTTCTACCTAAAACGAGCCAGAACCCAGAGCATGAAACGCTCCAGTCCAACTAACAAAGCAATCACCCCAACTGCAAAACTAAAAAGAGCGAGATTGTTTTTACTGCTTGCTGAGAAAGCAAAATTCAATGAAGTCGAGACGGCAGGGGGATGGACAATATCTAGCATAATCATCAAAGCAATTGTGATGACCATCGCTACAGCACCTGAGCGATAGCCAGCACTCAGAACAAGATTAGCAAGCAAGCCGATCGTTGCTGCCATCAGTTGAGACAGAATCAGTGATCGAGTTGTGTTACTCCGGTGGTAAGGGTCAAGGTAAATCAGAAAAGCACTCGACGCAAGGGAGGCAAACAGTAGATGTTGCTGAGTTAGCAATTCAACCAATGCCATAATCCCCAAAACGGTTAGGGTAGGAGCGGTTGCTAAAAGTAGCTCTTCCTTTAGCGATAAGCGGTGTCTGAAGGAGCGAGTTGTCTCTGTAATCGGCTTCGGACTAGAACGGTTTTGACTCATCGTTCCTCCAGTTGTTCTAAGAAGCGGCTTTGCTCTCCCTGACGAATTTCACGCTCTAGAAAGTAGTTGAGCAGCGTTTGTAATAGAACGATCGTGCCCAAGTTCAGAATGTCCTGCCGGGTTGGAGTAACTGCTGTCCGGAGAATATCGCTAGCAACCGTAAACTCTAGACCTAATGCCAGAACCCGTCCCAGTTGTAGACGAATCACTTCTGACGAATTGAACTGCTGGCGACGCGAGAAGAGCTGACGAATATAGTTCAAGATACCGCGCCCGATCACTCCACCAATCACAACTGCTGCGGCAATTTCTGCCCCTGCTGCCGAATAGCCGACCATGACTTTCAACCCTTCCTCTAGGGGACTGACCACCGTAGTAGTTGGATTGTTCTGCTCAGTATTCAAACTACTCAGCAGCACTAATCCCAAAATCAAGGAGAGTGGCAACAGTAGATTGATTAGAGATTCTTGTGAGGACTCTGGTTTCATGCCCTTCTTTTGAGGCTGTGTTAGTTTATTAAAATCATAGCCAGCCGCGATTTTCGCGAATTATAAGCTTCGAGCGCAGCATCAGTCTAAGTTGAGAGGAATGGCGCGATCGCTCTCAATACCCAACTGCTCTGGGTTGGGAGTGACAGTAATCGATCCATACCGAGGGTTGCTGAGGCTGCTGATGATTGAGTAGCGTTTGGTAAGCTTGATTCAGCTTCGCGGCTGAGGCTTCTAGTTGGCGTTGCTCTTGCTCAGTTCTCGACAACACAAGGCGGCTTTCAACGCCATATTTTCCAATGATGCAAGGCAATCCCAGAACAATCTCTGTTCCCACACCATAACCGCGATCGGCTGGCGTAGAAACGGTGAACATTCGCTTTTCATCTCGTAAAATCGCATCGACGAGTTGAGCGACCACGGTTGCAACGCCATAGCTTGTATATCCTTTACGGTTCAAGATAGCATTGCCGCGATTGCGAGTCACTTGGGTCAGGTCTGCCTGGATCTGTTCGAGAAAGATGCCCTTGGGTAAAGGAAACTCGATCAGAGGAATCATGCCGATCGCAGCGGTTGACCACATCGGGAACTCACTATCTCCGTGTTCACCGATCACAGGCACATGGACATCGTATTTATCAACGTTGAGCAGTTTGCCCAATTGATACTGAAGCCTAGCCGTATCGAGAACTGTGCCTGAGCCAAAAATGAGATGCGGCGATCGCGTGGATGCGGTAATCGCAATTCGGGTCAAAACATCAACCGGATTGCTGACAATGATGACGATCGCATCAGGTGCGACATCATCTAATTCTTGCATCAGCGGACAGAGAATTGCTGCATTTGCTGCTAATAAATCGAGCCGCTTCTGTCCGGGGTGCTGCGGCGCTCCAATCGTAACGACAATGATATCAGCATCTGCTAAATCGTCGTAGCGATTCGAGGGCATCACATCCATTTCTGCAAGCAATGGAATCGCATCACTAATATCCCAGGCTTGTCCTTCAGCTTTGAATAGATTGCGATCGAACAACACGGTTTTCACTGATTTACCAAGCAGAACGAGAGCATTCGCTATCGCCGCTCCCACATTTCCTGCTCCGACAATGCCAACTTTAGGAAGTTTGATACTCATACCAACGTTGCCCTCAAAAACTTTCGGTAACACAATCCTTTTGGTCAAACTTGCAAGTACAGATTTCGATCACAGACTCAAGCGGTTGCAGTAGTTGATTGAGGGTCGGATCATCAGATTTCAGAATTCCACGATCGCTGCTCCAGCATTGCTTCCACCATTCGGGACTGTAATGACAGAGTGCTTGCATCAGAGGTGAATAGGAAGTGTTAAAATCCGCTTTCAAGCAATTCTGACCTGATAATGGGATCGCGCTTTCAGTTGTGCCCAGATATGCTGATTTCATGATTCGCAGACGATTTGTACTAGCTCGGAAATCCTAGAGCGAATAATATAGTTTCTCAATCCTCGTTACTGTTTGTGCTTTGATTATCCGACCGCAGTTCAATCCGTTCTATGATCTAGCTCATACTTAGAGCCGTTTGTGGCTCTAACAATTGCAGCATTGCGGGTGTATCAATGTATGCCTCGAATCGGGTGACAAGTCCTTCACCTAATGTCCACAGATGGACAACTCGAACATCGAAGGGTTCGCCTGTCTGAATGACTTGACCTTTGGTTCTGGCGATCGCAACCACTCGATCGCCTGCTTCAAACGTTTCTTCAAGGGCGACCTGGGAATCAACGTACTCACGCAACTTTCCAACAAACGTTTGATATTCTTTCAGTCCCGTATATCTACCGCCCCACGGAAGGGCTGTAGTTTGGCTTGCAACGAACTCTGGAGCCATCTTTGCTGCAATGCTCTGAAGATCGCCTTGTGCAAACGCTTTATAGAGTCCCAAAACAGTCTCTTGATTCGTTTTAGTCATGATCCTCCTGAGTGATGGCGAATTTATCGACAAACGACGATCGTAGATTGAGTGCTTGTAGATAGATTCTAGAACTTCGCTAAGCTTGATGAGCAGAAAGGATATTTGTGCATTTGTCTGGTGAGCAATCATAAACAAACATTTCTACGCACTGATTTGCATTAGCTCCAATTAGCGAATAGTTAAAAGAAGATTTTGGCTCCAAAGAAAAGCTTTCATCAGAGACGAGAGCGCCTTTTTTGCCGCAAGTGCTTGTCCAAGTACTCACCTTGAAGGTCGCACGCCGATTTGACTCGTTGCCGATCCTAACGGCATCAGCTTGGAAATTATCTTTTGCACATCGCCATTCACTGCCTTTGTTGTGAACTCCGCATTGAGTTGCTGTCGCAGAGGCTGGAGGTGAAAAAACAAACACCATCAACAGAACGGTTGCAAAAATCCAAAGTAAATTCCATTTCATCTTCATTGTTGAACCCTCGTGGTGTAAGAAATGATTTATTCTGAATAAGCTGAGTCGTCTGTAGCGGAGACGAAAATCGTGCTTAAACGGACAGAACTGAAGCAACTTGCTGGTAAGCTGCGGCTTTAATCAAATCAGCCGCTTTCTCGCCAATCATGATGGTCGGTGCGTTTGTATTTCCAGTCGTGATCGTGGGCATAATCGAGGCATCAACCACCCGCAATCCCTCAACCCCATGCACTCGCAGTTCAGAGTCTACGACTGCCATTGGATCAGTTCCCATCTTGCAAGTGCCGACTGGATGCCATACGGTGTTTGCAGTGTTCCGAATGTAAGCAATGAGTGCTTCATCGGTCTGAACCTCAATCCCTGGACCAATCTCTTCCCCTCGAAACTCATCTAGGGCAGTCGAATGAAACAGATTGCGAACAACTTTAATTCCAGTTACTAACTTTCGCGCGTCAGCTTCCTCTTGCAGATAGTTCATCTGAATTAAAGGTGCATCTTCGGCATGAGCAGACCGCAAACTGACACGACCTTTGTTGTGCGGATGAGTCAAACAGATAACACCCGTGAATGTCCATTCAGGTTGGGTATAGCCAGGGAGCGGAAGCGCGATCGGACAGAAAAAGAACTGTAAATCGGGTGCGTCATTTACGCTTTCTTCGCTGTGCAAAAATAGTCCAGTTTCCCCGACACTATTGGTACTAACAGGATGCAAATTCTGAGTTGCCTCGTATGCAACAGTAACAAGAACGTGGTCTAGCAAGTTTTGACCGACACCTGGCAGATGAGCGACGATATCAATTCCCAACGCTTGTAACTGCTCAGCATCTCCAATTCCAGAGTGCATCAGCAACTTAGGTGAATCAAACGTGCCTGCACTTAGAATTACTTCTCGATTGACTCTAGCTTGGTGCAGTATCCCTTCGTGCCGATATTCCACTCCAACGGCGCGGGTTCCTTCAAACAACAATCGAGTCACTAAGGCTCCGGTTGTAACAGTCAAATTAGGGCGTTGGAGAATCGGCACAAGAAAAGCTGCCGCCGCACTATGCCGTTTTCCATCTTTGATTGTAAATTGATATGAGCCTGTTCCTTCTTGCTGCGCCGCGTTGAAATCAGGGTTGTAGTCATACCCTAATGCGATCGCTGCTTCTACAAACCGTTGAGAAATTGAGGTCGGCGCAACGACATCGGTGACGCTCAACTCTCCATCTACGCCATGATAAGCGTTAGCACCCCGTTGCTGGTGTTCAGATTTCTTGAAGTAGGGTAAGACATCCTGATAGCTCCAACCCGGATTGCCGAGGGCTTGCCAGCGATCGTAATTGCGCGGATTGCCTCGGACATAGTACATGAAATTAATCGAACTGCTTCCTCCCAGAACTTTGCCGCGGGAACAGAGAATCTGTCGATCGTTAAGGTAGGGTTCTGGTTCAGAGAGGTAGCCCCAATCGACCTCAGAACCGATTAAAAGCGGGCAGTCTAGTGGAATTTGGATCTCTGGTTTCGTTGCTGGATTGCCTGCTTCGAGTAGCAAAACAGTTGTGTTAGAATCTTCGGTCAAGCGATTGGCAAGGACACAGCCAGCCGAACCTGCGCCAATCACAACGTAATCATAGTGATTCATGACAGCTTGTAAATTCAAAGGTCAATTTAATGAAGCCTTACCAGTCATAATCGCCGTGGTGATAAAAGATTGCCTGCGCGAGACTGTAAGATGGGTAAGGAACGAGTTGTGAATCTTGCTGTTTCGCAAGTGCATCTTGCAGCGAATGGGATGCAATGCCATTGGCAGGAATTCGTTGTTGAACAAGTTTGACAGCGGCGATCGTAGCTGCATCATACACAGGTTGATCGAGAGGAATCGCTGTAGGATTCACTCGGTTTAGCTCACTGATTAGGTTTTGCATCACCTGCTCGATCGCTGAAAGTGTGGATGAATCGACTACTCCACTGACTTCAAGCTGGTGATCGATCTGAAACTTCTGAATTGCTTGCACAGAACGTGTGTCAGTTAATGAACTATCGTCAGTTGATAGCGGGAACTTAGCAGTCTCATCTGGGTTCGCATACCCTAATCCATTGAGGATGCTACGCAGTTGAGCATTGGTGTAAGTCATTGTCTTCATGATTGATCTCCTTTGTTAAAGGTGAAGCTTACTCAGGATCGTCTAAAACAGCATTGTATGCCTGTGGCTCCACAAGGCGATGGTGCAAGGTGTTGCGTCGAGCCTTAACAATCTCCTGATACACTTTCTTGCGGGCTAGATTGACACTTCCGAGCGGCGCATGTTCATGAAGCGTATGCCAAGCCATAAATGACAGTCCTTCATCCAACCGCTTGCGCTCCGCAAAGTCAAATTTCTGGGACGGGATTCGGATGGTCGCCAGTTTGATAAATGGCGAGTCTGCTTCTTTCCACTCTTGCATCGGGTCTTCGATCGGCGTTTTTTCCTCATTCACGTAAAGCTGCACCAAAAAATCAAAGGTCGCGTCTTTTTCCGATAGGTGCTGAACTACGGCTTCACGCAGATAAGTTTCGGAGGTGGGGGTTGAACTGGGAGTATCTAAGGTGTGAGGTTTGACGGAGAACTTAATCGCTTGAGAGCCAAGCTGATAAGGCGTTGTACTCCAATATTGGATTAGCAGCGGATTCGCAACTTCTTTGCTGGTGATGGTTTTGAGAACTTCAAACGTGGGGGCGAGCGATCGCAGTTCTTCCTCAGTTGCTTGCCCTACACTTGCTTTCATCAGATTGGCAAACCCTTGAGCATCCTGCACAAAAAAGCTCGGATGATTGATCAACAAAAAGTCTTGAGTTTCCTGCTCGTCATCCAGGACTTTTTCACCCTCGACCTGTAGGAGCTTGATTGCCATTGCTCGAACATCGGGATCGAGATCCGATTTGAGATGACCGCGCTTCTCGACTGAACCCGCATTTGAGAGCCGCATCCAAATCGGGTAGGTCTTGGGCTGTGCAAAGATGCCCACTCTTAATGCTTCAGGCAGATTGTCCTCAACTTTGAATTCTCCCCTAAGCAAACCGTGGCTTTTCGGATGGTCTTTTCGCAAATCTGGACTCTTCTCCGCTTGAACTTTGAGATCAATCTCTACGATCGTATCGGTTGCCGCTTCTTGGGCAGTCGTCGTTAATTCGTTACTTTCCATAAGTCACCTTCCTCATTTGATCTGGTTTCATTCTGCATTACTCGTAAACTCGCTTCTATGAGCTAGCTCAAGGTTGAATTCGGAGATTGATAATGGCAAGCAGGCTTTCGATATCCCAGGCATGTTGATAGCGATCGCCGTTAATGAATAAAGCTGGTGTACTCCTCACACCACTTTGGATTCCACCTTGAATGCTTTGAGAAATCAGCTCTGCATGAACATGATTTGTCATCCCTTGTAGGAATCGATCAATGTCAAGTTGAAGATCGCTGGCATACTGGAGAAGATAACCATGGTGTGGGCGCGGGGAGTGGCGGAACACAAAGCACAATTGAATCTGTTGCTGAATGGCTTGAATCATCCGATGTACCTCACCACAGGAGAGACATTGATAGTTACCATATTCAACTAACACGACTGACGCATCCGTTCCTCCTTGAATGTGATCATGTTCTGAAATGGGTGTAAGCAACTTGTTACGATCGCTGAACTGACTCATCGTTCTGTACACGGTCTATTGAAGTCGTTTCTTGATTCTTAAGATACGAGAATTGCTCTTTCTTTGTCGCATCCCTAGCGAGAAGTCTTTGCACTTAACTAAGGAGTAGCGAACAACTGTCTCTCAGAGTAAGGAAATACCTATCCTTAAGAGCAGGTCATGACTACAAACAGAATTATTGAGCTTCAAAGCGTGATAAAGCCGCGTTTCAGAGCAACAATCATTGCCTGAGTCCGATCGCTCACGTCCAGCTTACTCAAAATATTTTTGACGTGAAACTTGACTGTTCCTTCAGCGATCGACAACTCAGTGCTAATGTCTAAGTTACTCTTACCCGTTGCCATCAGGCGCAGTACTTCTAATTCGCGATCGCTCAGTTCTGGATTTCCCATCCGCTCTGCTAGCTTTGCGCCGACCGCAGGCGGAATATACTGTTGACCGTTGTGAACCACTCGAATTGCCGTGAGTAATTCATCTGGCTCTGCGTCCTTCAAAACATAACCCTTTGCGCCTGCTCGTAGCCCTCGATAAATATCTTCGTCTCGATCGTAAGTCGTGAGAACAATGATTCGAGCGTGGGTAAATTCAGCACAGATTGCCGCGATCGCTTCAACACCGCTCAATTGGGGCATTCGTAAATCCATCAAGGTAACATCCGGTTGATGTTGGCGAAATAATGCGATCGCTTCGTGCCCGTTGCAAGCTTGCCCGATCACGGTTACACCCGGTTCATAGCCAATGACAGCGGCTATCCCTTGTCGCATAAATGGATGATCATCGCTAATCAAGACCCGGATAAGTTGTGTCATGGCGTTTGTACCCTCACAATGATCTCTGTTCCTTGTCCAGGGTGACTCACGATCGATAGTTCTGCGCCAATTCGTTCAGCCCGTTCGGTCATGCCGAGTAGCCCAAAGCCCCGACCAACAGTTAGACTACTACTTTCAAATCCTTGCCCATTGTCTTTGATCCGCAAAACGCACTGCGATTCTTCATACCGCAATTCAACATGAACCTCGCTCGCATTCGCGTACTTGAAGGCATTGGTTAACGCCTCTTGCCCGATGCGAAGCAAATTTGTTTCGACCTCTTTCGGTATAAGCATCGGGTTCACCGATCGCTTCACAGACAACCTGAACGAGCGTATGAGAAAATATCTGAGTCGCAAAACGATCAAGGGCGCTATGCAAATTCCCTTCTTCTAAAATTTGTGGGCGGAGTGCTTCTACCGATCGTCGCGCATCAGCCAGTCCGAAACGCGCCAGTGTTCGCGCCGTTTTTAATTGGGACTGAGCAGCAGGTGGATCAAGCGTGAGGCGCTGAGAGACTGCATCGATGTGAACAATAATGCTCGTAAAAGCTTGAGCCAAGGTATCATGAATTTCTCGCGCCATGCGGTTACGCTCCTCTAATAGTAATGCTTCTTCAGAGCGTTGACGTTCACGGAGTGCAGCATTTCGCTGTTCGCTAACATCTGTGATCAATCCATAGTATCCTCTCACTTGCTCATTGCCATCGAAATCGGGGATATAAATAGCACTGATATATTTTTTGCCAGATGGATAGGAAAGTTCTGCCTCATAGGTTGTGATTTGTCCTGCTAGTGCTTGCTGAATATACGGATCAACCCGTTGATAAGCGGTTTCACCGAGAAAGTCACGATTCCGTTTACCAATAATTTCATCTCGACTACAGTTAAACCAGATCTCACAGGTTTGGTTGACAAACCGATAGTATTGATGGCGATCGGTGTAAAAAATACAAACCGGGAGCGCGTCGGTAATCAGTCGTAATTGTTGTTCGCGTAAGCGAAGCTCGTCGTAGACACCCCGCAGTTCGGCTTCACTTGCCTGTAAAGCTGCTGTGCGTTGGGCAACCTGTTGTTCTAGGGTCTGGTTGTAATCCGCCAACAGTCGCTCGGCTTGTTTGCGCTCAGTTATGTCTTGAAATGCTGCGATCGCATAAATTACATTGCCCTGCTCATCAAAGACTGGTGTTCCCGATGACTCAACTGGGATAGTGACGTTGTTTTGGCGAATCTCTACATCGTCAACCTTGGTACGTTCGCCGCTCAATGCCCGAACAATTGGCATTTGCTGAGTTGGATAGGGTTGATCTGTTCCTGCCGAATAAATTTGGTAAATCTCTGCAAATTGATCTGCTGTTATCGAAGGGTCAGCTTTGCCCGTTAGCTGAATTGCCCATTGATTAGCGTAGTAAGGGCGACCTGTTGCATCGACCACTGAAATTCCAATTGGGATCGCTTCGAGAAATTGAGTCATTCGACTTTCGCCTTCGCGTAGCTTTGAGTAGAGGCTGGCATTTTCGATTGCGATCGCAGCTTGGGACGACAATAGATGCAGAATTTGCGATCGTTCTGGTGTAAATGCTTCAGCAGCGATTTGATTTTCTAAATACAACACACCCACCAGCTTACTTTGTTTCAGCAGCGGCAAACAAAAGATCGATTGCGTCTGATTCTGCTGAATATAGGATTCATTGATGAAATCTCCTTCGCGAGTTGCGTTGTTTAGGAGAACAGATTCATGAGTCCGAATCACACGATGAATGATTGATTCGGGAAGGTTCGCTACCGAACGAGATTGCAGCACCTGCGGAACACAGACGGCTTTACCATCATCGAGTTCACAAGATGCTTCAATCACCCATTCTTCTGCATTTTTCAAAATAAGAAATCCGGTTTGTGCGCCAGCATTCTCGATGAGTATCTGCATCAAGGAACCTGCCGTTGCTCCCCAACGCGCATAGCAGTAGTGTGCTTCTTTCGTGTAGGTTTGAGCAAACTTGGCTCGATTGCGATCGAGGTAAAATTTGGCAGCTAATTCATAAGCTAAGGCTTCTTCTTGCAAATACTCACTGTCTTTCGCGCCTTGAATGGCTTGTTCGTAAAACTCTTCTGCCTCAAACCACTGACCCAAAACCCGCGCTTTCTCTGCTTGTACCAAATGGTATTTATGCAAATGATTCATCGGCGCATGATTTGCCCATTGCTGCATTTTTTCTTGGTCAACTGCAACCCTTTCTAGAACTTCTTGCTGTGGAGAATCAATCGGGCAGGCTGCAAGTCTGGCTAAAGCATCATAGAAGTAGTACAAAGGCTCAAGCGGGCACCCTACAATACTCATCAAGTAGTTTTCTGCTAGGGCAGCGTTTTCAATTGCCTGAGAATGTTCGGAGAATAGATAGGATAGGACAAGTTTATGATAATATACGTTGAAAATTGCCATTCCATTGTTCGTTGCGATATTGTGTGGCAATTCAGCCTTCTCACTGTAAAATTCACCGACTAAACGGCAAGGATTGTCTGAGCGACCGATTAAATTCGCCATCACTTGACGATGAATTCGGTTCCAAGCCAGTACAGTTTCCTGCTTTATTTGGCGAATTGCCTCACCGTAGATCTTCATCTCGCTTTCCAGTGCCACGAGTTCCTTGCCGATCGTATAAGACTGAAAGCAGTAAGCCAAAGCACCATAAGCGGCAAACTCTAAGTCTCCAGTTTCTAAGCCGATTCGGTAAACTTCAAGTAAAGGTGGCATCAGTACTCTGAAATGTTCTTTCCAGTGAACGATACAGTTATACACAATGAACAACGTCCTAGCTCTGAGTGAATCAGTATGTGGATGAGACAATAGCCTTAAGGCAAGCTGTCCAAATTGGTAGCCAGTTGCAATATTTCCAGCTACGCCACACAGAATCATGCCAAAATTGGCATAGGCGAAGCAGGACAAGAACGCATTGCCATACTGAATCGATAAATTGACCTGTTTAGCCACGAGCAGGGGCATCAAATTAGGAGATGCAAGATAAGCAGCGATCGTAATACTCGACAGAATTCGCAATGCCGCCAATTGATTCGTATCGGTCATTTCTGGCAAATGAATCAAGTCATCGATGCCTTTGGCACAGGCTTGCCTGCTCGACTTCTCGCTGAACAGCTTGGTGATTGTATCGAGTTCCAAGTGAATTTCTGTTTGGCTTGGCGCTTGAGGAAAATGGATTCCCAATTGCTGCAAAATTTGTAATGCAGTCTGGATCGCTTCTGATAGTTGGCTCTGAGCAATATTGGTTTGAATTTTGACTTCGTAAACTTTGACGCTATCAAGCACTGTTTTAGCATTCTGTAGAACAATTTCAACCCAAGGCGCTACTGCTTCAAAATCGCCACACAGGAACGCAACTTCTGTGGTTTCTGAATAGAGCGCTAAGGCCAAATCATAGTTTGTTTGCCAACTGGACTCTTCTAGTAATGCTCGACCTGTCGCTAAATATTTTTTCGCTGCACTATAGGCGATCGCTGTCTTTGCTTTCTGACCTGCCCTTAAATTTAATCGAGCAATTGTATTTCGCTCTGCTAAATCGCTCACAAGCTCAATCCCGTGATTCAGATGATCAACGATTTCAAATAGCTGTTCTGGTCTCTGCTCTAGTCGTGTTTTTTCCAGAAGACTGCGACCGATTTGGAGATGAACGGTTTGTTTCTGCGACTGATCAATTAAGGCATAGGCAGCTTGCTGGATACGATCGTGCAGGAAACGATACTCCTGAACCAACAGATGTTCATCTAGCTCAGAGATTGGAACAACTAAACCAGACTGAACTGCTGTTACAAGCTCCGGGAATATTTCGCTCGGTGAGCGCTCACAGATGATCGAGAGCGTACTTAAGTCAAAATCCGCCCCTACACAAGCTGCTAACTGTAAAACCTGCTGGGTTGCGATCGGGAGTGTTTGCAGTCTGCCCAGCATCAACTCCACTACATTATCGGTAATATCTTTGCTTTCAATATGAGCGATGTCCCATTGCCATCTCAATTGCTCAAGGTCAAACTTGAGCAGGCTTTCTGCATATAACGTTTTCAGAAACACATTGACGAAGAAAGGATTGCCGCCCGTTTTCCGGAGTACGAGTTCTGCAAGTGGGCTGACCGTAACAATATCGCTGTGTAAGGTGTCTGCAATCAGTTGAGAGATCGCGTTCAGTTCCAGAGGTGTCAAAATAATTTGACTGAGCGTGACTTGTTGCTTCAGGCTCTCCAGGGTGATCATCAACGGATGCGCTGGGTTAACCTCGTTGTCTCGATAGGCTCCAATTAAGAACAAGTACTGTGTCTCTGCATCCGTCATCATTAACTCGATGAGCCGAAGGGTCGCTGAATCGACCCATTGCAGATCATCTAGAAAGATGACTAAGGGATGTTCCGCTGAACAAAACACCCGAATGAACTGCTGAAAGACTCGATCGAAGCGATTTTGAGCTTCTGTTGGGCCCACTTCTGGTACGGGCGGTTGCTTGCCAATCATCAATTCAACTTCAGGGATGACATCAATCATAATTTGTCCGTTGTTCCCCAGCGCCCTAAGCAACCGCGATCGCCACTGTTTCACCTGCTCATCCGGTTCACCGAGCAACTGTTGCACCAATTTTTGCAAAGCAGACGCGATCGCGCTGTAGGGAATATTCCGCTGAAATTGATCAAACTTACCCCAGACAAAATAGCCGCGATGAGCCGTAATCGGTTTGTAGAGTTCCTGCACTAATGCTGATTTACCAATGCCAGCGTAACCAGAGACTAACATGAACTCGCGATCGCTAGCTCGAAATTCATCAAACCAGCTACTTTCTTCCCCCAGTATCCGATCAAATGTAGCCAATAATGCTGCAATCTCTGCTTCACGTCCGTACAATTTCTGCGGAATTTGAAAGTGATCCGAAATGTCTTGCAGACCCAATTGAATCGCATCAATTCGATCAGTTTCTGCAATTTGGCGAAGACAGGCTTCTAAATCTGCTTTGATGCCCCAAGCACTTTGATAGCGATCCTCCGCATTTTTTGCCATCAGTTTCAGTACGAGATCTGAAACGGCTTTGGGAATTGCGGCATTATGTTCACAAAGGGGAACAGGCGGTTTGGCAATGTGACAATGAACTAACTCTAGAATATCGGTTGTTTCAAATGGCAACTGTCCAGTCAGAAGTTCGTAGAACGTGACACCAAGCGAATAGAAATCGCTGCGGTAATCGAGCGATCGATTCATTCGCCCCGTTTGCTCTGGAGACAAATAGGCAAGGGTTCCTTCTAACCCATGCGGACTTTTAAACGTGGGATTTGTGCGATTAAACTGAGTGGCAATGCCAAAGTCAATGATTTTCACCACGCCCATATCGGGATTCAGAACAATATTTCCAGGGTTGATATCTCTGTGAATGATATTGGCAGCATGGATTCTGCCGAGAATGTCGGTGAGGTCGATCGCAAGCTGAAGAAACGGAGTTAAGGGCATCGGGCGGAAGGTCTCTGGACGATTCCGCATCCAGTACTCTAAAGACTCTCCGCCAAAGTCTTCCAAAAGAATAATTAGGGTGCGCTGATAGTCCTGCTGACTATAGGCTTTGATGACCCCTTCAAGCTTAAGCGAACGAGTGATTTCATACTCCTGTCGGTAGCGCGTTAATTCTTGAGAAGAAGGGTAATCTTGTTTAAGCTGCTTAACCACGATTGCTCGATGGTCTTGCACGCGCCTGCCCCGATACACGAGCGATGCCGAACTCTCATAGATCTTGCTGTGGATCGCGACTCCGGCTAGAGCAATCATGCAACTCGCTCCCGGTATTAGGACATAAGCCATAGTGCTAATTATAGCGATCGTCAAGCCGCTGAAAAATTAAGACAATCCAGAAAATGGACTACACTAGAGTCTGTTTTATACAGCAATAGATTGACTAAAGAATCTTGCGGCTCAGGTCTCATCAATGGTTACTGTTTTTGTTCTGTTCTTGGCGTTCCCTTTTCAGATATCATTGCTCCTTTCAGTTTTTGTTAACGCGAATGGGGTTTAGCTGCCGAGCTTGAATTGTCCCTATTCTCAGGTCTTCGCTTGAATTAGGCAAAGCAAGTTTCTCAAGATAGGTTTTAACTTAAGCTCAACTTAAGCTTTATAAAGCACAGATCCCAGGCTCAAATCTGTTTATTCTTTAAGAGAGCTTCTATAATTTGTCTAGGCTCAATCCTCGTTCTAGGTGACTTGATGCCCTTGCAAAAGACTAAACGCTACCGAGGGGTTGTCCTCACGGCTCAGGGCTGGGGCAGACTGCAAGCTGCCAAAAATCAGGCTGAGTTCAACGAGAAGGCGGGCGATTGCTTTACGTTGGAAGAACTGAGTGAGCGGATGGCTTTGTCATTCAACACGATTACCAAAGTGCTAGGACGCTTAGAACCCGTCGATAAGCAATCGTTGCAGTGGGCATTTCGCGCCTTTGGTTTGGAGTTGGGTAAGAACGACTTTGCTCGACCTAGGGCAGCAATCGAGGAAATAGAAACAGTCACCCAACCGATGCAGTCAGGTTGGGGAACCACGATTGATACCTCTACCTTTTGTGGACGAGATGAAGAACTGGCGTGTCTCACACAATGGATATCGACAGAACAGTGCCGCCTCATTCTGCTGTTGGGAATTGGTGGGATTGGCAAAAGTACTTTAGCTGCCAAATTAGTGCAGCAGAGTCAAGCCCAGTTTGAAGTCATTGTATGGCGATCGCTGCAAAATGCACTGCCGTTTGAGGAGTGGTTAGAAGAGGTGTTGACTATTTTGCTACGGGCACAGGGAGAGGACATCGCTCTACCGAGTAGCCTGGATGGAAAGCTGCTGAAGTTGATGGAAGGACTGCGCTCTTGCCGCTGCTTGCTAATTCTGGATAATGTCGAGACAATTTTAAGTGCAGGACAAGCCGGACAGTACCGAGTAGGTTACGAAGCCTATGGTCAACTGTTTAAGGAAATTGGGGAGACATCGCATCAGAGCTGTTTGCTGCTGACTAGCCGGGAAAAGCCTAGAGAGGTAGTGCCGTTGGAAGGTACGGAGCGATCGGTACGAACATTACGACTCAAAGGACTCAACCCAGAAGCTGGGCAAGAATTATTTCGGTATACAGGAACTTTTGCAGGAACGCAATCGGAGTGGGAAACATTAGTGACCCACTACAGCGGCAATCCTTTGGCGTTGAAGATGGTGGCGGCAGCAACTCAAGAACTGTTTAACGGCAGAATTGCTGAGGTATTGAACTATGTGCAGCAGGGATTAGCGGTTTTTGATGACATTCGGGATTTACTCCAGCGACAGTTCGAGCGCCTATCTGAGATTGAGCAGGAAATGCTTTTCTGGCTCGCAATTAACCGGGAACCTATCTCGCTATCTGAATTAAGTGAAGATTTAGTTACACCTATCTCCAAGCGCAAATTACCAGACGCAATTCAATCATTGTTGCGGCGATCTCTAATTGAGAAAGCAGAGCCTACGTTAATTGCAAGGGAAGAGGGGTGCTTCTTTCTCCAACCTGTGGTGCTGGAGTATGTAACTGAACAGTTTGTGCAGTTCGTTTCTGAGGAAATTGCTACCCAAACACCAACGCGGCTGAAAACGCATGCAATCATGAAAGCACAGGCAAAAGATTATGTTCGAGTGATGCAAGAGCGATTGATCGTTGAAGCGATCGCCGAACAATTACTCATGCAACTGGAAAATACTCAAGTGATTGAGCAGCAGTTGAAAGCAATGCTAGAACAGCAGCGACCCTTACGGCATCTGCGAAACAATACCACACAATCCAACTATATCACAGGCAATCTTCTCAACCTGCTAGTGCATCTGCAAGCCGATTTACAGGGATGGGACTTCTCAAATCTAACGGTATTGCAAGCCGACCTCCGGCAAGTGAATCTGTCTAGAGTCAATTTTTGCAACGCTAATTCGGCAAAGTCTGTATTTGCTGAAAACCTCAAAAGCCTAGTATCCCTCGCCTTCAGCTTCAATGGTCGTTTACTCGCAACTGGAGATGTTGATGGCGAAATTCGGCTGTGGATGGCGAATGGTCAACCGCTTCTGACGCTGCAAGGTCATGCCGGGTGGGCGTGGTCATTGGCTTTTAGCTTGGATAATCAACTCCTATGCAGCGGCAGTAGTGATGGTTTAATACGGTTGTGGAATGTCCAGGATGGTCGCTATCTGAATACATTGCAGGGTCATACCGATGCAGTTTGGTCTGTTGCCTTTTGCGATCTGGCTGACCAGTCACTAGAGCGTAGCCAACTTCTCGCTACAGGCAGTGAAGATCAGACGGTTCGACTCTGGGATGTACAAAACGGAAATTGCCTTCGCGTCCTGCAAGGGCACAGCGGTGCAGTTCATTCAGTTAGTTTCAGCCCTGATGGCTGTACCTTAGCCAGTGGAAGTCATGATCAAACGATTCGATTATGGAACGTTTGGGACGGTACTTGCGATATTGTTCTACAGGATGATTCTGGTGGTGTCTGGGCGGTTGGATTTAGCCCCGATGGTCAACTTCTCGCTAGTGGTGGCAACGATGGTTTGGTGCGGCTGTGGGATGTCCAGGAAAAAGTATGCCTCAGCGTCTTTAAAGGGCATACCGACTGGATCTGGTCTGTCAGTTTCAGCCCGGATAGACAAACTTTAGCGAGCAGCAGCAATGATGGCTCAATCCGCTTGTGGAATATTGCAGATGGCACCTGTATTAGTATCCTACAAGGACACACCGGCGCAGTTCGTTCCGTAGCCTTTAGCCCTGTCCTAACCGATAACCTGCTGCTTGTCAGCGTCAGCTTAGATTTCTCGATGCGGCTTTGGAATGGACGGGACGGTAGCCGTCTCAACGTACTACAGGGGCATCCGGGCGGAATCTGGTCAGTCACGTTTAGCCCCGATGGTCAGACTCTGGCAAGCGGCAGTCATGATGGATTCGTGCGCGTGTGGGATTGGCAGCATGAAACTTGCCTGAGAGTATTGCCTGGACATAACAACTGGGTTCGCTCAGTCGCGTTTAGTCCCAATGGTCAAATTTTGGCAAGTAGTAGTAACGATACTCAAATTCGCTTGTGGGACGTTGATAAAGGCATCTGCCTCAAAGTGTTGCAGGGACATACCAGTGGCGTGCGATCGCTTAGCTTCAGCCCGCTTCCTGAAGGAGAAGGAAGATATGTCTTGGCAAGCAGTAGCTTTGATGCCTCTATCCGTTTATGGGACATTCACAACGGGATTTGTTTCAACGTTTTGTATGGTCATACAGATTGGGTTTGGTCGATCACCTTTAGTCCCGATGGCACGATTCTAGGCAGTTGCAGTAATGATTTGTCGATTCGATTGTGGAATGTTCAGGATGGAAGCTGTCTCAACGTTTTACAGGGACATACCAGCGGTGTGCGAGCGATCGCCTTCAGTCCCGATGGTCGATTCTTGATCAGTGGCGGTGACGATCAAGCAATACGCCTTTGGGATGTTCAGACAGGCAACTGTTTGAAAACATTGCAAGGTCACACAGGTTGGGTGTGGTCTGTTGCATTCAGTCCCGTTGGCGCAGGAATCTCAGAGGAAAAGGGTCAGTGGTTCGCCAGTGGTAGTGAGGATCAAACGGTTCGGTTGTGGGATGTTCAGACGGGTCAGTGCATCAAGAAACTGCAAGGTCATACGGGGTGGGTATCATCGGTCAGCTTTAGTGCAGATGGACAACTTTTGATCAGCGGTAGTCAAGATGAAACGATTAAGCTTTGGGATGTGGAAACAGGAGGCTGCATCAGAACGCTGAGAGCCGATCGCCTGTACGAAGGGATGAACATTCGGGGTGCTCAAGGATTAACCGCAGCCCAACAGACAACGCTTTTGGCATTAGGAGCGATCGGATCTTAAAAGGCACAACATGACATTAGCGATTGCTGTAACTAGGTAATCATGAGGAAAGCAAGGCAATGCTAAACCTAGGGTTGTGTTGCAAAAAGTGATAAGATTAAGAGCCTGTTGAGAGAAAAAGATAACTGTAGAAATTTGTTTGATTTGAGATCTCAAACCATTTAGATCAATTGCCTGCTTACATGGCGCAAAGCGCCTAAGCATCAGAGATTAAGCACCCGATTCAAAACAGCATGTAGTAATTCAGATGATTTGAGATCTCAATTCAGATAATCGATCTCTAGCATAAATCTGTGAAACCCTCGCTCAGATAGAATTTAACCCACCACCAGAACTCAGAGAGTTAAGTGTATCAATGTGCAACTGGATTGAGATCTCAATCCATTTCGATCTAATCACGCGAATTCCCTATCAGACAATCAATACAGCGATTTTTCAAGGAGGAAGTTGGAAAAGACAGATTTCTAGACATCAAGCGGTGTAAGAATCGGAAAATTTATGGATCAAAATGGTTTGAGATCTCAAATCATCTGAATTTCTACACTAGTCCTGCAAATACTAGTTTAGCCTTCTTCCTTTTTGGCATCTTCTGTACTTACTGTGCGTAAACCACACGTCGGAATGCGTGGCTTTGGTTCTTCGCGGGGGCACTCCTTGCACCAGTTCCTTCGGAG
>CAXTDB010000040.1:0-7375 GCA_964242045.1 uncultured Leptolyngbya sp.
ACGATGAAATTCTCGGCTTCCGAGCAGCACAAGGCGATTCTGTTTCAACAGTCGCAACACAGGTTTTACCACCTCCTGTTGGTACTGGAATGAACTCTGCCCTTGTTTGTCGAGCTACGTCCAGTACAACGGAATGGCTCGATTTTGATACACGAAGCTGACCATCATTAGGTTATGTCCCTTCCATTGCGTTCGGTCAAGCACGATTTGTAGCCCTAGTGGCGATGGCTATACTTAGGTCTCAGACAGTATTAGTGTACTTCCCCAGCATATCGATTCGCCCAATCGATTCAAGCGAACCTTACTGATTGACCTGTTGCAGCGAGCGAATTGCATTTTGAGCGGCAATCTGTGCCTCTTTATTGTTTTGTTGCTGATACAGTCGAGCCGCTACCTGGTAATCTTTAATTGCAGATGAACGATCGCCGCGTCTTGCTGCAAGATTAGCACGATTGAAATACGCATCGGCAAGCGCTGAATCAAGTCGAATCGCTTCGTTATAGTCGGAAAAGGCTTGATCAACATTGCCATTGTTCGCGTATTCGATGCCGCGATTGTAGTAGAGATTTGCGGCTCGATTTGCAGGGGTGGGACTGAGGTTAATGGCTTGAGTGTAAGCCTCGATCGCAGCATTGCTATTTCCTGCTTGCGCTTTACGAGTTCCTTCATTAAACCAACCTTCAGCACTCGCAATCTCAGGTCTTGATCCTGGGAACGGTTGGAACAATGCCCAAAGGACTGCACCAAACAATGCTAAAACCGCTAAGCTTGCGAGTCCAAGCCTGACTAATTCCGGGGAAATGTTGCGTTCTTGTAGATATTGAGACGCGCGATCGTTAGCAGGTTCAACGGGTTCATCGGGCGATCGTAACAATCGACGGTTTCTGAGAAACTCGGTGAGTCGATTACCAGAAGTTTCTAGGGGAGTATCGCTCTCGACTGGAGTTTCGACAGGAGTTGCAGCTACCTCGATCGGAGGGGCAGTCATATCTCGCACAGGTTCATGCACAAAGGTTGGAAGGGGTTCACCAGCAAAGGAATTTGGAGGCAGTCCTAACACTTGACGTAGCTGCATTAGCTCGGCTTGAGTGTTGTCGCTGAGTGGAGATTCGCGCCGACTGATTTCCTCGCGAATGCGATCGTACTGTCGCTGCTTTTCGGCTTGTTGGCGATGAGGCAGCATGGCATCTTCTCGAATCGCATTGGCAATGTCTTGTGGAATGCCTTCTTTGATTTGTTGCTCTTGCAGAATGTTATGACCCACGATCGAGATCTCGCCCTGGCTTGCTAAGCTAACAACCTGTTTGCGAAATTCAAGATAAGGGGCATAAACAATCACCATGTTGTAACCGTCTCCCTGTGTATGAAGCGTGGGAGAAAGTGCAGGCAGTGTTTCTTGTAAATGCGTTTTGATGTAGGCATGAAGTTCAGTTACATCAACTGTGCCGTCTAAAGGGCGGTTGATGCTACCATCTGCCATTCCGGTTTCTAACGCATCAAGCAGAAATTGAGTATAGGTCGATCGTGCTTTTGATTTGTGCTGTGTGGAATAGTCGATCGAAGTTGGAGAAGTCAGCAAAGCGCGTCGAGTGCTACTAAAATCTTGTGCGATCGTCTCAAAGTCTTGAGGTGCAATCATGTCTTTTGCAAACGTGCCACTAAAACAACAGTCGAGTATCACGACATGCTGTTGCGATCGACAAGCTTCGAGTTCGGCTTTGAGTTCACTCAAGGGGTAGGCTGTAAGCTCTAAATGCGATCGTCCAGTGTCGCGGCAGGGGAAGAATAGCTGCCCTTGATTGTTCAGAATGGCGTGACCGGAGAGATAGATCAGGGCAGTTTCATCGGGGTCGCGCAGGGTGCAGAAAGTTTCGATCGTTTCTCTGATTTGCTTTAGTGTGGGATGCTGTAGCACCATAACAGCATCGCTACGGCTTGCACCGATGTCTGGGCGACGAAGGAGTTCTTGCAGGGCTTCAACATCTTGAGCGGATGCAGAGAGGGCTGGAAAACTGGTGTCATCATACTGACCCATTCCGATGAGTAATGCTTCTGTCATTTGTTTGAGCCTCCCCGACTGAATCAACTGTGATCGTGCTTATGAATTTACAGTCATTATCTGTAAGCAAAGCGAGCTTTTCAAGCAATCTTATCGGGTTTTATCCGCTGAGGATCATTTTAATTTTTGCTGATAAAGTCAGGATGAATTTTCTATCCTACGTGAATACTCTGCTTCTGAACTTGCCAACTCTGAAAGCAAGCGTTTCAGGAGCGGATCGCATGAATCGGTTAGAAAAAAGATGCCTCATCGGATTGTTTGCTTTACCAATCGGAATTAGCGCGATCGCACTCGCAATTCTCAGCAATCCACCGACGATCGCCTGTGATTCGATTCGCGAGGCTCCTGTTTCCATCCGGCTCTATTGCGCCCAGCGACGGGCAGAGCGAGACACTCCAGAAAGTTTAGCAGCCGCGATCGCAATGCTCGAAAGCGTTCCAATAGACGATCCCTATCATCAGCAAAGTACCGAACTTGTTCAACGCTGGTCGAATGATTTGTTAGCGAAAGCCGAAGCCGAAGTGCAAGCCGGAAATTTAGACCAGGGAATTTCTATTGTGCGACCTCTCGCTCAAGATGCGAAAGTACGATCGTGGAAATCACTCTGGGAAAAAGGCGAATCGCTAATGAAAACGGCTCTAGCTCAGAAGGAAAATCGCGAGTGGCATCAGGCGTTTGAAACGGCGAAGGAATTACAGAAGCTAGACAATCAGTATTGGGCGATCGAGCAGTACAATTCGCTGATGCAGCAGATTCAAAGCGATCGAGAATTTCGAGATTGGAAACTGAGAAACCCAGTTGAACCGAGCAAGCCTGCCACATCGAGCGAATTCACCCTGCCAAAACCTGAGAGAATCACGCCTTCGACTCGTTCTTTATGGAGACCACAAGACGAGACATCAGTGAATCGTCCTTTGAGCGCGATCAAACAGCCGAAGCCCGAAATTAAACCCATTCCACAGATTCAACCGTCTCTCGAACCAGAGCCACCCATAAAAGCGGTGCAATCTCAAGAACCGTCCAAAGTTGAAATTCCGGTTCCTCAGCCTCAAAAGAGCGATCGAACTTAATCATAGCGAAGACTATCGATGCAAAATTCAGTAAAAGAAAGCGCTGAGAATTGCCGCGATCGGGAGTGTCAAAATCCAGGACAGCAGGATTTGAGTGAAAACGCGGGCATTCGCTTGACGAGAAATCAGCCCAACTCCAAAAATTGAACCGACCGAAACATGAGTCGTTGAAACAGGCAATCCGAACCGACTCGCTGCGATCACTAAGATTCCGGTGATCAAATTTGCGGTAAATCCTTGTCCTGCATTCATTGCAGTGATTCGCTTGCTCATCGTTTCTGCGACTCGTCGAGCATTCAGCCAGACGCGATCGCCATTAATACCGCGATCGCGTCTGGAACGAGTCCTTTACCTGAAAAGCTTTTGATCAGTTCAGAAGCTAAGAATACCGAGCAAATTGAGCCAGCGAATGTAGTGATAGTTGCCCAAACGATCGCGGTTTTATAGCTGGTTGTTTGGCTACCAAATAGGGTTGCGACACCTTTGAAGTTGTCGTTTGCGCCATTCGAGTACGCCAAAAATAGAGTTGCGAGAAAGAGAAGAGCAATATACATGATTTCCCTGGAATGATTGCTTTAAATCATCCAGTTAATAACCTTCTGTTTACTTGGCTTTAACGCTTTCTTAAGCTTACTTTAAAAAAAAGCGTGGTGAAGCCTACCACGCTCTAACTGAGAATTTAGCAACAGCTTTGAGAGCTAGAACAATTGTTGTTTTGTTGCTCGATCGTGTCGCGATAATCGCTCCCTTTTGTTACACGCGGATCGCGAAATAAATCACTTGAGCAATCGAACGGGATTGCAGAATCGAATGGAACTGAATCACGCGGAGGAACCGGAATGACATCAGAATGATAAGCACCATTCGGATTAGTGTAAATTTGGAACGTTTTATCGCATACTGCCATGCGCTCACCGCGATAGAGCGTGTGTCCATCGTCATCTTGCACCGACTTCCAAGGGCCGCGATAAATCACCGCTTGATTGCGGTCCCAGCATTCGCCTTGCTTGCCTTTGAACGCTTGAACGGTTAGCGATCGAAATTCCACTCCATCAATTACTTGCCAGGGTTCGGTCTGACGCGCCAGGATCTCGATTCCATAAAATCCTGCCTGCTCGAACATCTCAAGAAATTCATTTTCGCGAAACGCTCCGGCAATACAACCGCTCCAGAGTTCAGGATCATTGAGAATTTTATCAGTCGGAGCTTCGTCACAGACAATATCAGAGATCACCGCTCGTCCACCACGTTTAAAAACACGAAAGATCTCTTGAAATAATTGTTTTTTATCTTGAGGACGAACGAGATTGAGAACACAATTGGAAATCACAACATCAACGCTATCGGTCGCAATCAAAGGCTGAGTTTGACGTAAGCGATCGCATTCTGCCTCAAGTGCTGCAATTTCAGCGACTGAGTGAATCGGATGGTGTTCTAGCCACTGTTGCACCAAGTCTAAGTTCAGCGCGAGGTCTTGAATTTTGCCTTTCACAAATGCAACATTCTCGTAGCCAAGCTTTTCGCTGATCGAAGCAAGATATTTACGCGACAAGCCCAGCATTTCATCGTTCATATCGACCCCGATGATTTTTCCGGCAGCGCCCACTTTTTGAGCCAGAATATAGCAGTTCTTTCCGGCTCCAGAACCGAGATCGACAACGGTTTCACCAGAGTTCACATAGCGAGTGGGATCGCCACAGCCATAGTCTTTTTCGATGATTTCTTGCGGTAAGACCTCTAGATAGCTTTGATCGTACCCATCGGTTGGACAGCAAAGCGAGGCTTGTGGCTGTTGTGCGCCTGCTTCATAGCGCTCTCGAACAGCTTGTTCTACATTGTAGGGAAGTGTAGTGTCGGTCATGCGGATTGTCCTTATAGTAAATTCGATCGAGCAATCATTTCACAATAAAGGTTCGATCGCTGATCGGTCGCTCTTCTACACTCATTTTCACGTTCCAGGCTCCAGGCTGAGACTGCGGTGTAAGTGGAGCATTGCAAAACGTTGTCCAAGGCGATCGATCAATGCTTTGAGTCTGGTAACGGCTCTGATATACAGTTTGACTTGTTGGATCATTCCAGCGACAGCTAATCATCAGTTGATCGTTGATCGGAGCGTTTTTTAGAGTGACACGGTATAAGATTTTTGCATCTTTTTGTCGATCGAACTGCGCGACAGGTTTTGCTAAATCCTGTAGAGTAACGCTGTCTTGAATGGCTTCAATTCGAGCAATTTTATTTTGCTGTTTCTGATAAACCACTGCGATCGTAGTGATTAGTCCCACAATCATGATCGCGATCGTTGAAATGACAATTCTATGTCGCTGTTGCCGTTGTGCTACGAATTGACGCTGATGTAATCGAGCGATCGCGTCTTCAAGCAAGTCATTCGGTAAGTTAAGGTTTTGTAGAATCTGCTTTACTCGCTCGTCGTCGAGTTCGGTATCGTCCTGCTGCGATAAGCGATCGACTTCTGCAACGATTTGATCGAGTTGATCTTGAGTTAGACTAGCCATACGAAAAACAGGAATTTTCTAAATCTGTAATAACACAGGTGATCGCGACTTTGTTCAAAGATTTCCTCTCAAAGCTTGTTCTCGCTCGATCGCTGCAAACAAAGATTTAAAGTTTCCTTCGCCGAATCCCTGCGAGCCGTGGCGCTCGATAATTTCAAAAAACAAAGTCGGGCGATCTTGAACGGGACGAGTGAAAATTTGCAGTAGATAACCTTCACGATCGCGATCAACTAAAATTCCCAGTTCGGCTAACTGCTCGATCGACTGATCAATCCTGCCAATTCGCGCTTCCAACTCTGCATAATATGAACCCGGCACACTGAGGAACTCAATTCCTAAGTATTTCAGCTTGGTTACAGTATCAATAATGTTATGAGTCAAATAAGCGACGTGCTGAACACCTGCAGCGTGATTGTATTCTAGAAATTCTTGAATCTGAGATTTTCCTTTTCCGATCGCAGGTTCGTTAATCGGAAGTTTGATCGTTCCCGTTGCATTTTGCATCACCGATGATGTCAGCGCAGAATAATCGGTCGCGATTGCTCGATCGTCAAACTGCACTAATAAATCTAATCCCAAGACATTCTCAAAAAATTGCACCCAGCGATTCATTTGTCCTTTTTCGACGTTTCCGACGACATGATCAATTTTGATTAATCCTGCATCCGTATGAGGCTGAGTAGAACGGGGCACGAATCCTGGAGCAAAAACGCCGTGATAGCGATCGCGTTGCACAAATTTAATTAAAGTATTGCCATATCCGTAGATCGTAGCGTAACGATAAGTTCCAGTTTCGTCGCTTTCTTCGGTGGGTGAAGTGGCTTCTAAAGCGCCGCGCGACGTGCTGATTGCAAAAGCTCGATCGACATCCGCCACGGTTAACGCAATAATCGCCACGTGATCTCCATGCTTTGCGGTTTTTAGCGCGATCGGATGATTCGGATCAAGTGCAGAACTAAGAACTAAGCGAATTTCGCCCTGCTGCATCACGTAAGAAGCAACATCGCGCGTTCCGGTATCGAGTCCTCGGTATGCGATCGACTGAAAAGCAAAAGCGCGATCGTAAAACATCGCTGCTTGTTTTGCATTGCCGACATAAAGTTCTAAATGATCAAAAGATTGAATCGAAAAAGCGTCACTCATGCAAAGCGTCACTGAATCATAAAAGGCAACATCAATAAAACGTGCACTACAGCCAATGAACCATAAAAACTCATATCATTTTGCAGCGATCAACCCTGATTTTCTTACTCAGAACTATAGAATTGGACGGTTTTTAAGCACAATTCCAATGCTTTATCAGGCTATGCCTAAATTCTGAACAATAAATATACCTATAGAGAGATTGCCAAATAAATGTATTATCTTGCCGATTCACGAGAATTAATTTCACTGCTCGACAATTCTACTGCATGTAAACCGATCGTTGTTTCCAGCATTGGCGGCAATGACCGCTTTAATAATCCCGCTTGCACAAATTTTGCATAGGTTTGCAACTCGATCGCTTGAAGTTGTGCTTGATATCGCTCCAGGCTAAACGCTTGAATTTCAGACTGTGCTTGCATTGCTTCAATTTCAGTTTGAACATGCTGAAGCTGTTTCTGCACCGTTTCTAATTGGGCTTGATGCGAACTTGGACTAATCAACAATTGTGATCCGGTTTGCATTAAATACTTTGTGACTTGTTGCAGTGCATCCCGCCGCGCGATTAACTCTAAATACTGCTGTTTCAG
>CAXTDB010000040.1:7385-22080 GCA_964242045.1 uncultured Leptolyngbya sp.
CGATTGATCTTCTAGCAAATCGAGCTTTTCAAGCCACAACTTCGTCATTAATCCTTGCACCAATAGCGTAAACCACACCGCACCAAACGAAGCCGAAATAATCTCTTGTCGTCCAGCGATCGTCGCCGGAAGTCCGATTGCCAACGCGATCGACACCGCACCTCTCAAACCTGTCCACCAGAGTACTGTTTGATTGCGCCAGGAAATCTCGGTTTTACCGATCCAATTACTCAAGGCGCTGAGTCCGAAAATCGCGGTCGCTCTCGATGCAATCACGGCTAAAACCGCGATCGTCGTTGTCGGTAAGTGAGCAATCAATTTCGACAGATGAATTTGATCGCCGAGCAGCAAAAATAAAAGCGAATTCACTAGAAAAACAATGAACTCCCAAAACTCGGTAACGGTCGATCGTTTCACCAGTTCAATACCAGGCTGCAAACTAAAGTTACCAATCACCAAGCCTGCTGTAACAACGCCGATCACCCCTGATCCGCCCAATTCTTCAACAAAGATATAAGTTCCATAAGCGGTTACTAACGTCAACGCTTGTTCCACCCAAGACAACTCATATCGCTGAGTCAAAACTGCAACACAAATGCCGATTAGCGCCCCAATGCTCAGTCCAATCCCAGTCACCACGAAAAACTCAAGCATTGTTGATGAAAGCTGGAACGGTTTTGGATCAGTGGCGAGATCAACTAACACCCCAAAAGCAACAACCGCCGCCCCATCGTTCAATAAACTTTCTCCCTCTAGCAGTGTCGTCAACCGCTCTCCTGCTCCTACTTCCCGAAAAATGCCCAACACCGATGCCGAATCGGTTGCTGAAAGACAAGCTCCGACCAGTAAAGCAGTTGTCCACGGAACAGCCATAATCGTGTGTAGCGCGAAAGCAATTCCCGCGATCGAAATCATCACCCCGCCAATTGCATATAATCCGCTCGGCAACAGTTCTCGTTTTAATGCCGACCAGCGCATATTCCAAGCTGCCTCAAACAGCAACGGCGGCAAAAACACCATCAAAATCAGTCCCGGAGAAAGGTGCATCAACCGCACATCGACCAGCGCTAATCCTAACCCTACAATCAGTAATAGCAGCGTGTAAGGAACTTGTCGCAACGGTGCAAAAATCTTCGGCAAGCTCGCCGCACTCAGTGCCACCAGTAAAATAATCAAAAACTGCTTTAAATCTTGTTCGATCGTTACATCTGCGGCACTGGTGAGAAGGCTCATTGCTCAAGAAGTAGAGTCCACCTTGATCCATAGACTAAGCCGGATAAATTCGTCTGTTCGCTAAGAACGATCTCAAGGCTGATAATCAACTCAAATAAAGTTTTTGCAGATAAACGAATGCCAAATTCTGATATTGACGATCGCGTTTTCTACTCTACGGTTGTTTTAGAACACATTGTTCCGAATGAAAATAAAGCCGCTTTCCTAAAATGGCACAGCGCTCTAATACGCACCGCTGAACAACATCAGGGATTTGTCAGAACCGATCTCTGTCCACCGCTGCAATGCGTGGATGGCGTGTTCAAATGGTATTCGATCGTGCACTTCGATACGCCGAATCACTTAAACAACTGGCTGAATTCCGGCGATCGCCAACAGCTAGTCGAATCGGGACGCGAGATCTTTGAGAACTATAAATTCAAGTCGTTCACCACTGGGTTAGAAGGCTGGTTTTCGACTGAGGCAGGACAAGAGCGATCGAGTTTAGGTCTGCCACCTTGGAAGCAAGTCATGGCGGTCGTTTTAGGACTTTATCCGCTGGTGATGATTCAGTCCAAGCTGTTCTCTACCTTTGGCTGGCTGCATTCTTGGTCGCCTGCTGCGGTGATGCTGCTGAACAATTTCATTACGTCTTCGCTGCTTACTTGGGCAGTGATGCCGCAAATCACGAAATTGCTGAAATTTTGGTTACAGCCTGCTTTTCGGCTATCTGAGCGAAAAACAGATTGGGTCGGAGCCGCGATCGTCTTAATTTCACTCGGATTGATGGTGTCGCTGTTCAGCCACATCTAATTGGTTAATTCCTGCATCCATTTGCCGACTTGCGATCGCAGTCTTTTTCCTGAAATCTCAGATTCTGGAACGCGCTCTAATGTCCGACGATAATCAGCGATCGCATAATTCCAGTCGCCTGCTAAATGATGCGCTCTGCCTCGCGCTCCATAGATATGAGCTTCTAATACTAAGTTGTCATCTAAGTTGGCAGATAACAGCTCTTTAATTTGCAGCGCGTGTTCAAAGTTTTCGATCGCTTGCGAATACATTTCCAAATCGCGAAAGGTAATGCCTTGATTCAACCAAGCGCGAATATTTGTCGGATCAAGATCGATCGCCATTTCATAATCTGCGATCGCTTCGAGCAAAAGCCCTTGAGCCGCATAGTAGTTGGCGCGATTGTTGTAAGCGCTTGCAAGCTTGGGATTGAGTCGAATCGCTTCGTTATAGTCTTCGATCGCTGCTTCTAAATGCCCGCACTGATAATGCACTAACCCGCGATTGTTGTAGTCGGTCGCGTTTTCAGGATTGCGATCGATCAAAATCGTCAAGCCTGCGATTGCTTCGAGGTAATGACCTTGTTTGGCATCGGAGAGGGATTGTTGGCGCAATAAGCGATCTTGAGCAATCGGATCAAGCCAGACCGTTTGGGGTTGAGAAATTTGTGGTCGTGAAATTTTCTTTGCGGCTGAGCGATCGACTTTCGGAGAGCGACGGCGACTTGCCATCGTAACGCGACCTAGATTCGCATTCGGTTGATTCAAGGGGTTGCTGTCTAGAAAAGTACGAGCGTTCATGCCATCCTCACCATGTCTATGAACTAAAGTTAACGACTCGCTCATCAAATGTTTTCTGTCCAAGTGCCATAAATGAATATGTCCACGGTCAGATCTTCAATTCACCGATTGTCTGCGTGAATTTTAAGTCTCAATTATTCCTACAGCGGGGACTGATTCCATTTCTGAAACGGGATACTTTCTCACTTGATAAAAACACCAGCCAAAAAACACCAAAACCTAAGACACCGACAGGGAAACCAATCGCTCACACGACTCCGCACCTTTGCGGAAACTTCGCATCGACTTCGCACAATCTTAAAGTTCCCCTCCCGTGTTAATACGAACAGGTATTTTCCGAAAGGCTAAACCGTAGAAGTACTGAGCCATCAGCACTTGTGCCAAATTTGAGATTGACCCATTCTGCCCAAGCAAAGTAAAAAACCGACTGCTCCTGCAAAAAAACCGAATCATCTGTACTGATAGAACACGGAAGCTATCAGCGATAATGCAAGAGGGTTTATCAATCCAGTCGCGCTTTCATATCATCTTGAAGAAACTGCACTTTCAGATGAATTCAAGATGAACCTGGGTACGTTAGGGTTGACAAAAGCTCATAGGCTTCTAGAGTCCGATCGTGCTCTAGATTGCCTTGGAATGATTTGGGCTAAGTTTGGCGCGAAATCGTCCAGTTGATCGAGCGATCGCATGAAAATTGATGGCGTAGGGTTGGAGAAACGATTTATGAAAGCCATGATTCTGGCGGCGGGGAAAGGAACGCGGGTTCGACCGATTACGTATGTCATTCCCAAGCCGATGATTCCGATCCTGCAAAAACCTGTGATGGAGTTTTTGCTAGAGTTGCTGCGCCAACACGGCTTTGACGAGATCATGGTCAACGTCAGCCACTTGGCGAATGAAATCGAAAGCTACTTCAAAGATGGGCAACGCTTCGGGGTTCAGATTGGCTATTCGTTTGAGGGTCGGATTGTCAACGGTCATCTCGTCGGTGAAGCGGTCGGTTCAGCAGGCGGCATGAAGCGAATTCAGGATTTCTCGCCATTTTTCGATGATACGTTTGTGGTGCTGTGCGGCGATGCGCTGATTGATTTGGATCTCACCGCAGCAGTAAAGTGGCATCGCGAGAAAGGCTCGATCGCGACCGTGATTATGAAAACCGTCGATCGCTCAGAAGTCTCAAGCTATGGCGTGGTTGTGACCGATGAAGACGGCAGAATCAAAGCCTTTCAGGAAAAACCGTCGATCGAGGAAGCCTTAAGTACAAATATCAATACTGGGATCTACATTTTTGAACCCGAAGTTCTCAACTACATTCCATCGGGCGTTGAGTTTGATATCGGTAGTCAATTGTTTCCGAAACTGGTAGAAATAGGTGCGCCGTTTTACGGGTTGCCGATGGACTTTGAGTGGGTGGATATTGGAAAAGTTCCGGATTATTGGCAGGCGGTTCGCGGAGTGCTGACTGGCGAGATTAAAAATGTGCCGATTCCTGGGCGCGAAGTTGCTCCGGGCATTTATACCGGGCTGAATGTGTCGGTGAATTGGGACAAAGTAGATATTCAAGGTCCAGTTTATATTGGCAGTATGACTCAGATCGAAGATGGCGCGAAAATTGTCGGTCCTGCGATGATTGGTCACAACTGCTGGATTTGCAGCGGGGCAACGGTCGATAACAGCGTGATTTTTGAATGGTCGCGCTTAAGTCCTGGAGTGCGATTGGTCGACAAGTTAGTGTTCGGTCGGTTCTGCGTAGATAAAACTGGAGCGACGATCGATGTTCAAGCCGCCTCGCTTGACTGGCTGATCACCGATACGCGCCATGAAGTGCCAACCCATCCCGCAGCAGAGCATCAAGCGATCGCCGAATTGCTCAACGTCGATACCAAAGTTGCAACCTGAATCTAACGTGAAGAATGCTGGATTTTGCGTCAAAATGGCTCAAATCCAGCATTTTTAATCTGTATGTTGCCATTGCGCGAAAAGGTTGCCTTTTATCTTGAAGATATTGATACACCTTTAGGAAAAGGAATTAATCTTTTTATTACTGGATTAGTTCTTGTTTCCTCTGGAATTTTTATCGCTGAAACGTACCAAATCCCAATCGAAGTAAGAGAAATTTTAGACGCGATCGAGGATGTTATTCTCGCTATCTTTGTCGTTGAATATGGCTTAAGAGTTTGGTGCGCTGATCGAAAATTAGAATTCATTTTCAGCTTGTATTCGATCGTGGATTTATTGTCGATCGCACCCTTTCTGATTGGTACAAACGCAGGCTACTTAAGAATCTTTCGCTGGTTTCGGATTCTAAGACTCATCCGATTCGTTCAAGGTAAAACAATTTTCGGTTATGTCAGCAGCGAAGATAGCGCTATCTTTACGCGAATTATCTTTACCGTTTTCTCGATTATTTTTGTTTTTTCAGGTCTAATTTATCAAGTTGAACACACCGTTAATCCAAAATTTGGAACCTTCTTAGATGCCGTGTATTTCTCGGTTTCCACGATTTCTACCGCAGGACTCGGAGACATTACGCCTATTTCTGAAATGGGGCGATTTCTCACAATTCTCATGGTACTAACTGGGATCGTACTGATTCCTTGGCAACTCGGAGATCTGATTAAACGCTTGGTGAAAACTGCCGATCAAATTCAAATCATTTGCTCAACTTGTGGTTTAGCGTTTCACGATTCAGATGCCCAGTTTTGCAAAAATTGCGGGACTTGTTTAAATCGCAGTCAGCAAACAGAGCAGTAACGCTTCAGTCCATTCCACGATCGCGCCATACGTATCGCCCGTCTGCCCGCCCAATTTCCAATTCAACCAAGCTGCCACAAGAATGGCGATCGCACTTCCGCCGATCATCATCGGATGCACGATCCAACTCAACCCCACCAAAATTACGAATGTCGGAACCGCTTCCCAAAGCGATCGAATCGATTCTTTATGAAACGCCCCTTTTCCTGTGGGCTTGAGATAGGGATATTTCGCGATCGCTGCCAGTTGCCCCCAACCCCCCCAACCCGCCACACCGATCAAAACCCAGAGCCGATTCGTTGAAATTTCGCTCAGCGCCACTGTTTTCAACAGCAGCAAAATCACAGCGCTCATCGCCCCGAATGCCCCGGTCGCGCTATCTGACATCACTTCTAAACGTCGATCGGGATTCATCACCGCTAATCCGTCTGCTGTGTCCATCGCACCGTCGAGATGCAATCCGCCCGTGATCGCCACCCAAACTGCTACATCGATCGCGCTTCGAGTCAAAATAGGAATTCTGGCATACGACAAGCCCAAATCTAACCCGCCGACTAATCCGCCGATAATCAATCCAACGATCGGTGCAAATCGAGCGATCCCGCGAAATTCTAGAGTTGCTGAAGTGGGAATCGGCAAACAAGTGTAAAACGTAAGCGCTGCAAGGCATTGATTCAGAACTTGGATAATCATTGCGCCGGACTGATTAACATAACGTAAACTTCTAATACCCTCGGTAAGGATCGCATTGCCGATTTACAGCCATAATTGCGATAGGAAGCATCCAACTTGAGTTAGAGATTGAGTTATGCTCGATCTCGTTTCCGCATCTCCGATTCTGCCCCTTGATCTTGTTTGCGTTATGAGCCACGATTCATTCTCTCGCAATGCTCGAATTCCTGCCCCCTGCATTATTGACGATGGCACAATCATCGACAAACAGGATATGCAGCGCGTATTGACTGACCTCAATCGGGTTCGCTACGTTCATACGCACGATGGCAGAACGACTAGCGAAGGTGAAGGTTGTATTCTTGAAGTCTTTGCCGATCCGCAGCGTGCGACGATGGTGGCAAATCATGCACTCTATCTTAATGTCTACAGCTTTGATTATCTCCAACTAAGCAAAACCGAAGATGGTTCGCGATTTGATTTAATTCAAGACGATCGACGATTACGATTAATTCCCTTAACGAATCCGCTTCAAGACCAAGCCGAGCGCGGAATCAATGCCGCTGAACTCGAAGCAATGGTCGCTGAAGTTTTGTCCGCTAGCTTAGATGTACAAATTGACGACGAAGAAAATTTTTCGCTTTAGATCGCAAGTCCGATCACAATTGCCACAATCGCGCCAATCAGCGTATTCAAAATATTCACAACATCGTGAGTGAGAAACGGAACTTTATCTTCGATCGTTGCTCCGATCAAACTCTCGATCGTGGTTGCCACAAATGCTGCGATCGCGCAGGTTAGAATTCCAATCGGACTAATTAATCCGAGCAACCAGCCGACAATTGCGATCGCGATTGATCCCACTACACCCGCGATCGTGCCTTCTAAACTCACTGCGCCTTCTGTTCCACGCGGCACAGGTTTCAAAGTAGTAATCAAAAAAGTTCTCTGCCCGTAAGCTTTTCCAATTTCCGTTCCGCAAGTATCAGATAACTTTGTACAAAAGCTTGCAACAAATCCTAGTTTTAGCAACGCGATCAGGCTGAATGATATTGGAATAATATCGATCGCTAAATTCTGAGTCAATAAAACGAACACTAAAATCGCGCAGATCGCACCCACAAGCGCCGATCCCCAAACGTTTCCCGCTCCTCTGGCTCCCGATCGCGCTTCTGCAATTCCCAATTCTTCTTTCTGGGCTTTCCCTACAAAAGTCACACCCGACCCCACGAGAAAGTAGAACATCACCAATAAATAGCCCTGCCAGCCAAGACACCCCCACACAATCACGCCCAAAATCCAAGCGTTTGCCAATCCGCCCGGAGTCAAAAGTTTTTTCGGCACGATCGCAGCGACTCCAAGCAAAACGGTATTCACCGCGATCGCAATCAGCCAGTCTGAAGAAATTAGAGGCATGATTCACAAGAAAAAATTCGCCATAATTGATTGTGACATCTTCTACGGTGCGATCATGTGCTCAGTTCTGTTTCATTTAGCGTTTCCAGTTCGCGATATTCCGACGACGAAAACCTACTATGTAGACGGTTTAGGCTGTGGTTTGGGGCGAGAAAACGACCAATCTGCGATCTTGAATTTGTATGGTCATCAACTCGTCGCGCACGTTACGCCCGATACGATCGCACCGCAAAAAGGCATTTATCCGCGTCATTTTGGGCTAGTCTTCACCGACGAAGCCGACTGGAAAGCCTTGCTCGATCGAGCCGAACAAAAACAACTTTCGTTCTACCAACAACCGAAACAGCGCTTTCTCGGCACTTCGCTTGAACACCGCACTTTTTTCTTAGTCGATCCGTTTGGCAATTTGATGGAGTACAAATACTACGCCCATCCAGAAGCGATTTTTGGCGATCGAACCTCTACTCAAATCGGCGATCGGGAGAACTAAGCACTTCTTGCGGAACAGCCTTTGCTCTTCGACGCTTCAACCACATCAACCCCGGCAAGATCACCAATGCTGCGAACATAGGTGGCTCCGGAACGGTTGCTACTGCTTCACTTCGAGTTACACCACGCACCGTCAATTCAGTTCCTTGATCGAAATACTGTGCGTAATAGCCATCCACTAGCGCACTTTCGAGCGGTTGATTTAGATTAGGCAGCGACGTGAACTGAATCGCTGAACTGCTGCGAACAAGATTAAAGGGACTGCCAGCCGATAGGCTTGCTCCAAAGAAATCGAGCAGGTTATTCTTGCTGTCGAAAACGCCGAACCCGACAAATGAACTCGCTGAGGCTCTTTCGCTCGGAATCGGATTCGTTAACTGTGCGATCGCGTCGAGTGTTGCTCGGAAGTCGAAGCGGAATTTGCCGCCCGTGGTATTAAACGAAATCCCGGTTTGCGAAAGACCTCGCCCGCTTGCAAAATAGTTCCGTCCAGAGCCTTCTGCATTTGCGCTGGTCTGTTGTTGAATCAGTGCTGGCTCTGAGACTGCTACAGCATCAGCGGTTGAAGTTCCAGAGGCGGTCGAATCAGGAGCAATCGCGATCGCATCACCAAACGTATCAGTATTCGTTGTGGGATTGTTTCCTGTCTGGCTAAAATTCTCAAGAAGTAGGGTTCCGGTAGAAGACGCAACGCTGGCAGCGCGGCTCGGTGCAATCGCGATCGTGCTACCTAATACAATCGGGGCTGCAAACAACAAACTTCGCGTGATCAATTTTTCAGACAATCTCATTGAGTTACGCTCCAAAGATGAATGATTGTTCGATTCGCAATCTGATGCAGCGCACGATCGCAAGCTCTACGGAGCTGCAAATAGAAAAAACGCTACTCGCAATCCTACTGAGAGAACGGGCAGCGTCCGGTCTTTATTCGGTTTTTATACGAAAACTTCACACAGTTGAGTTAGCCCGTAAAGTAGATCTCCATAGCACTACTCTAATTCGCGTCTGCCTTCGAGTGCCCGCGCCAAAGTCACCTCGTCGGCATATTCCAAATCGCCTCCCATCGGCAGCCCGAACGCAATTCGAGTCACACGAGTAAAAGGCTTGAGCAAACTTCCGACATACAGCGTCGTCGTTTCACCTTCGACGCTGGGACTGATTGCTAGAATCGCTTCTTCAACTTTTTGCTGGCTCACTCGTCGAACCAGTTGTTTAATGTTGAGTTGTTCTGGTCCGATACCATCGATCGGAGAAATCAGTCCCCCTAATACGTGATACTTACCGCGATACTCCCGCGTTTTCTCTAGGGCAATCACATCGCGCGAATCTGCCACAATGCAAATCGTTTTCACATCGCGCTGGGGCGATCGGCAAATATCGCAAACAGGTTCCGCTGACAAATGACCGCACACAGAACAGTACCCAACCTGTAGCTTTGCTTCCATCAGCGCCATTGCCAAAGCTTTCACTTCTTCTTCGGGGCGTTTGATCAAGTGCAGAGCTAACCGTTGAGCCGATTTGGGTCCAACACCAGGGAGGTGCTGCAATTGCTCGATCAATCGAGCTAAGGGGCGTGTGTAAACCGTTGTCCTTCCTCCGATTCGGTAGTACGATCGTAGCGCAAACCGCCTCTATCCGGGGGGCCAACTCATCGATCGACCTCCCAACAGATGCAAATGCAAATGATACACGGTTTGACCACCATCTTCTCCGGTATTAATTACCACGCGATAGCCATTGGTGAGTCCTTCTTGTTCTGCGACTCGTTTGACGGTGAGTAGCAAATGTCCCATAAGGGCGTGATCGTTCGATTCGGCATCGGCAAGTTTCGCGATCGGCTGTTTGGGAATCACCAGAATGTGAACGGGGGCTTGGGGATTAACATCGCGAAACGCTACAGCCAGATTATCTTCATAAACAATATCGGCGGGAATTTCCTTGCGGATAATCTTGCCAAAAATCGTGTCGTTCGAGTCGCTCATACCGCAGCATCAAAACAGTTCGCTGCTTATTGTAGGTCAGCATTGACGATCGAACCTGAATAACATTTTTTGTAAACGGAACGGCGTTCTCTCGCTTCTAGCGTTTCTGCGTCGCTGGTGTTGATTCTGGGCACTCTACCGAGAAGAATGACTGAGGAAAAAGAATGCTGGCAAGGGTTTGGAGCGCGGCACTCGTTGGAATCGATGCAGTGAAGGTCGGCGTTGAAGTCGATGTCGCGGCGGGATTGCCAGGAATTGTCGTGGTTGGATTGCCTGGAACAGAAGTCCAAGAATCGAAAGAACGAGTCAAAACTGCAATTAAGAATTCTGGATTTGCGTTTCCGCTACGACGCATCGTGATTAATCTTGCGCCAGCAGATTTGCGAAAAGAAGGACCGAGCTTTGATTTGCCGATTAGCGTTGGCATTCTGGCGGCGGCAGAACAGGTTCAGACAGAAGGATTGGATAACTATCTGTTTTTAGGAGAAGTTTCGCTCGATGGAAGTTTGCGTCCGGTAGCGGGAGTTTTAGCGATCGCTGCCGCTGCAAAATCTCTCGGTATTTCTAACTTAGTTGTTCCCGCTGATAATGTTCGAGAAGCCGCTGTTGTAAAAGATTTGAACGTTTACGGCTTTAAGCACTTATCCGAAGTCGGCACATTTCTCAACGATCCCAGCGGTTACGTTCCGGCTCGAATCGATGGCGTTGAACTCGCTGAAATGCAGATTTCTACACCCGACTTGCGCGATGTGAAAGGGCAAGCTCATGCCCGTCGTGCCCTAGAAATTGCTGCCGCTGGCGGACATAATTTAATTTTCGTTGGACCTCCAGGGAGCGGTAAAACGATGCTAGCGCGCCGATTACCTGGAATTATGCCGCCTCTGGAGTTTCAAGAAGCATTAGAAGTCACGCAAGTTCACTCGGTGGCTGGATTGCTCAAAGATAAAGGATCGCTAATCGGAGTTCGTCCGTTTCGGAGTCCGCATCATTCGGCTTCAGGTGCAGCGCTGGTCGGTGGTGGCAGCTTTCCGCGTCCTGGCGAAATCTCGCTTGCCCATAGAGGTATTTTATTTCTTGATGAATTAACAGAATTTCGGCGCGATGTTTTAGAGTTTCTGAGACAGCCCTTAGAAGATGGAACAGTGACTATTTCTCGAACCCGACAATCGATTTCATTTCCAGCACAGTTCACTTTAGTTGCAAGTACTAATCCTTGTCCGTGTGGATTTTATGCGGATACCGTACAGCCTTGCACTTGTTCACCGAGAGCGCGAGAGCAATACTGGGCGAGGTTGTCAGGTCCGTTGATGGATCGAATTGATTTGCAAGTGGGAGTGAATCGGCTCAAACCTGAAGAAGTGACACAACAACCGACCGGAGAAGATTCGGAAACCGTGCGCCTCAGAGTGCAGCAAGCACGCGATCGAGCCGCCATCCGATTCAAAGATACCGCTTTACGCTGCAATGCCGAAATGCAAAGCGCTCATTTACGCCAATGGTGCAAACTCGACGATGCGACACGATCGCTGTTAGAAAACGCCATTCGACGCTTAGGATTATCAGTCAGAGCCAGCGATCGCATTCTCAAAGTTGCAAGAACGATCGCAGATTTAGCAGGCGATGAGAATTTACAAGCGCATCATGTGGCAGAAGCAGTTCAGTATCGAACGATCGATCGAATGCAGTAAAAGATTGATGAACTCGAAGCTTTTCGTTTGGTAGATTGAGTCGCTCACGCTTACGATTGAGCTATCTCAGACTATCAAAAGAGCTTCTTTATGCGTTGTATTTCTCGATTGGGGACGTTTGCTTTAGCAATGAGCGTTCTGATCAGTGCGCCCCTTGCAAATTTATCTCCAGCTTCGTCACAAACTCCTGCTCAAACTCGATCGACCAATCGATCGGATCTCTCTCTTCTTTTCAAAGCGGCTGAGAAAGCGCTGAATGTTTCTGCGTTTCAAACGAATTCTGTTACCGAAATCAATGGCTCACAAAGCGGAGTCGCGGCAAAACTTCAGTTTCAAACTCAAACGATCGTGCAATCTCCAAATCGGTTTCGCTCAGAAGTGAGAGTTGGGAACGAAACGAAGCCAAGATTTATTCTTGTTTCAGATGGACGTACCGTATCGGTTTATCGTTCAGATCTGAAGCAGTTTACGACCATGAGCTATGCAGAGTTCGATCGACGAGATGATAATTTCATTATTGGAATGTCATCGATGTTGTATCTTTTGGTGCAGCCAGAACTGAAAGGCTCAAATGTTCTGGGCGGGCTGAATGATCAAAGCGTGCAAAAACAGCTAAGCGCGATGATTCCCGCAGAAGTAAAGAGTCGAACTGAGCAAACGAACACCGGAGAATTAGTGGTGTACGATTATCCTGATCGTCAACGCGGTTTCACCTACGGCATGGCAATTAATCCGATCGATGCCTTGATCAAACAAATTCGGCTGAGTGGAAATGCAAAGGGATTCGATTTAGTCATGATTGAGACGATTCAGCAGCGAACTGTGAATCCGACGATTCCAGCGAATGCGTTCCAATTCACACCGCCTAAAGACGCGAAACGAGTGAAATCAATCAGTCTCTCTCCGTTCTAAATCTCTCACGAAGAGGAGTTCAAGAGAAGGGATGACCTGCTAAATGTAAGCTTTCATCCCTTTTTTTATGCGATCGCGAAAACCCTCAGTCACTCCGGAACTTCAGCAAAAACTAATCCAAATTCACGATCGGTTATGTCAAGAATACGGCTGTCCGATTCCCTACTTTCATAGCCTCGATCCGATGAGCGAATTGGTTTCTGCATTGTTATCGCATCGAACAAAAAACGCAGACTCCGATCGCGCTTTCAAACAGCTCAAAGCTAAATTTTCAACCTGGGAAGCGGTTCGCGATAGTTCGGAAAAAGAAATTGAAGGCGCGATCGCGTCTTGCACTTGGGCAGATCAAAAAGCGCTGCGACTCAAACAAATTTTGCAGCAAATCACCGCTCAGCGCGGCGAATTATCGCTTGAATTCCTCGCGGATTTAAGCGTCGAAGATGCCCGAAACTGGTTGGAATCCTTTCCCGGAATCGGACGAAAAACCAGTGCTGCCGTTCTTGCATTTAGCAACCTCCGACGACGTGCTTTACCGGTCGATAGTCACCATCATCGTGTAGCGATTCGACTCGGTTTAATTCCTGAAACGACAGCGGTTGCGCCAGCACACGACTTATTAGAGGCACAACTGCCAGCCGACTGGACAGCCCAACAGGTTTACGACAACCACGAAGTTTTGATGCTCCACGGTCAGCGCTGTTGTTTCTACCGGAATCCAAACTGCGATCGCTGCGTAGTTTTTTCTCTTTGTCCCTACGGTCAAACTCGTTTAGGGTAAAGCTCCCGGCTTATTGCCTTTCTGCAACGAAACGAATAGATCATAGCGAGAAGTACGATCGCTCGTGATTGCAGCCGTAACACCAATCGATCGAATCGCTTCCAATACGGCTCGATTCGTCGCTGGAATCTGAAGCAGCGGGAAATTCTGAAGTTTCAGCACTCGATCCATATCAATATAGAAATGACCATTATTTGCACCCAGTTCCGATTCGGTACTTTTGCGGAACAGTTCATTTTCTGCTAGTGTCGTCGGCGGCTTCGGTAAAAATGAGTTGGCGATCGGCGCACCGAGTGAGAGAAACGCGACATCGCCATCGAGCCAACCGCGCGTAATATTCACACTTGCAGCGGGCAGTGACCAATTCACCACCGATTGACCCTCGATCTTCGACTCTTCGACTTTGAAGGCGTATTTATTTGCCATCACGTCATCGAGTTTCTTCAAGGTTGCTTCTGCGGCTCGTCGATCGCTTGCTTGTACCATTAGTACCAAACTTGCAGGCAGATTTGCGGGTGAACCTTGAGGTGCGGGCAGCAAAGCTAACGAATATTCACCTTTCATCCAGTCGAGCAAGTCTTTGTCTAAATCAAGTCCAACGGTTGTTCTAATTCCTTGCTTTAATGCTTCTGGATTGACAAACTGAATCGGATTTGCCGAAACTCCTTGCGTATAGTCTTGCCAGAATCGCTGTAAATTTCCACCCGATGCCATTATTAATGTATCTCCGGGCAATCGAGTGGGCATCATCTTCGCGTTGTTATTCGTATCAAACTTGCGTTGACTATCCGGTTTGAGCCAAGAGATACTTTTGAATTGAATTCCTTCATTCGCGAGTGTTGCTGTTGCTGCTAATCCCTGATTCTGTTGCAGTTGTGCAAGTGTTTGCGGTGGCACTGCTCGATTTGAATTTGAAGCAGATGTATTTGCAGCCGCAGGAATATTGACATAGAGACGCGCGATCGCTTCATCGGATTTAATCTGCGTCAGTGCCTCTCCGTATCCTGGTGTTTGCGCCAGTGATGTCCCACCTTTTACAGTATCGATCGCGCGTTCGATCGCGGTGGGATTGTTTGCGACGATCACTTGAGTCGTATCTAAAACCGCGATCGAAGCACTCTGAGTCGGTGAATCTTGAGATTCTCGAACTTTCACTCCTTTATAATCGCGCTCCGTCCATTTTCCGCCTTTCGTTGCCGG
>CAXTDB010000041.1:0-19633 GCA_964242045.1 uncultured Leptolyngbya sp.
TCAGCAAACACGGCAAAAATAAAATCGGTGTACTGAATCGGCAAATAAAACAGCTTTTGTTGCGATAAACCAAATCCCGCTCCGGTAAACCCGCCAGAACCGATCGCTAATAAGCTCTGAATCAACTGATAACCATCCTGAAGCGGGTCAGCCCACGGATTCAGAAACGACATGACCCGCCGCCGCTGATATTCGCGAATACTAATACTCAAAGTCGCCAAAAGCAAACCGCCCGCTGCCGTTCCACCCAAGTAGATGTAGGGCAATCCTGCCGCAAGTGCCACCAGCCACAAGGTCATGCCACACAGCGCAGTAGTACTCAAATTCGGCTGAAGCAAGATCCCGATTAGCATCAAACAAAATAGCCCGATCCAGGTTAGCCGACCCCGCCAAGTCAGCCGCTCCCACTGCCCAAAAATCCGCGCGCTCTGCAACACCAGAAACGGCTTAATCAACTCAGAAGGCTGAATCAAAAATGGTCCTGCTTCAAACCAGCGCTGACCACCATTCACCTCACGCCCGATCATCGTGGTCAGCAAAATCCCACCGAGCAGCGCGATAAATCCGAAACTCGAAATGCCTTGGATATAGCGCAACGGTGCGTGGATCAAGACATTGAACAAAATCATGCCAAGCGCGATCGCGATCAGTTGCCGCTTAAAGTAGTACAACCCATCGCCGACCGCATCTCCGACTGCATACGAGGCACTGTACATCACCGCCAATCCGACAAACAACCAAACAAAGGTGAGCCAGCGCAATAATCGGGGAGTCGCTGCCCAATCCATTGCAGTTGTGTCAAAAAACGGAATGAAGTGCCGCCAGTTCATCGATTTGCTAACTCCGATCGCAGTTTTTCTAAGTCATCGAGTAGAAACACCGTCAACTGTCCCGAATAGGCTTTACCGTTCTCGGTTTGAGCGATCTCAAGCCAATAGGCAAAGCGTTCTCCCTGTCGCAGTTCTCCCTGCTGTGAGGCGATTTGAGCATTTTGCTCGGTCACCGCTTCTTCGATTCGCGCCTCGGTTGGATAGGATTTGACGATCGCGCTTTGAGCGAAATCCTGTGCAATATCCAATCCGTAGATCGATCGCACCGATTCTCGCAGTCGAGCTAATGTCACTCCGTTTCGCATATCAAACAAAGAGAGCGTTTCACTGCGAATGATACGTCCTCCGGGTGCAAGTCGAACTAACTTTCCAGGAGGCATCATCGACGCATTAAATGTAAGCTGTTGTGCCGCTGTGTTGACTCTTCGCACTAAAAACTTTTCATTTGCGCTAGGACGAATTGTGGAATTTGACTGCATCCAGACCGCCGCTTCGTCGATCGTTTGTCCGGGGATCGCCTGTGCGGGAGTTGCCATTAGCATCAATCCACCCATGATCAAGCCAATCTTTTTCATTGCGTTACTCCAAAGAAGACAGGCTTAGCATTCACGGCTCGATCGAAACTTTGATCACTTTGCGCTGTTTCATATCCTGAAAGACTTGTTCTAAGTTTTGCAGCGGTTGTCGATCGCTAATCAACAACTCAAACGGAATCGTTCCACTTGCTAGAAGATCGAGCGCCGATCGCACAAACTCTGGCGTATTGTGAAACACCCCTTTTAGAGTCAGTTCATTGTAGTGGAGTTGTTCGGTATTGACAGAAATTGTTGTATCGCGCGGACATCCCCCGAATAGATTCACCGTTGCCCCTGGACGAGCGCAGGCAATCGCGCTTTCCCAAGCGCTCGGAACTCCTGTCGCTTCGATCACAATATCCGCGCCCCATCCGTCCGTGAGTTCTTTCACCAACTCCGGAACATCCGAGACTTGCCGATAGTTAAACGTTTTCGCGGCTCCGAATTTTTTTGCAATCTCTAGTCGATCGTCATTTCCGCCAAATACATAGAATTCTGTTCTCGGAGCCATCGCAGCCACGAACATTAACCCGATCGCACCATCACCGAGTAGAACAATCCGATCGTTCGATTTGTAATTCGATCGCGCCACACCATGTAATACACACGCTAATGGTTCCGTCATCGCTGCGATCGCGTCTGGAACATGCTCTGGAATCGATAAAAGATTGTGTTGAACGATCGCGCTCGGAATTCTTAAATACTGTGCAAATGTACCGTTATTAAAGCTCAAATCTGTACAGAGTGAGAATTCCTGACGTTTGCAGAAGAAGCAATTCAGACAGGGAGCGGAATTATTAGCGACCACGCGATCGCCAATTCTCCAATTTTTAATGGACTTATCGATCGCGACAATTCGCCCTGCTGCTTCATGTCCGAATAAAGTCGGAAGCTTCAACATTTTCGCGTGTCCGCCTCGTCGCCATACCTTTAAATCCGTTCCACAAGTCGTTGCGGCTCTGACTTCGATCACGACTTCTCCGGTTTCAGGGGTGGGATCATCGATCGTTTCTAATCGCAGATCTTCTTGTCCGTAGAGTAAAGCAGCTAACACAACACTCCTCGCTTACTTGAATAAATTCGGGGCTGCGGTCTGAAATAGCGAGATCACACCATCAGCAATTAGCTGAACTGCGATCGCTAAAATGAAAAACCCAAACACCCGATTCAACGCTCCAAACCCATTCTGACCGAGCAGCGAAAGCAACTTCTCTCCCAGCGCCAAACAAAGATAAAGCAAACTCCCAAACAAAGCAATCCCAATGAAACCGCCAAGATAATCGCTCCATTGCGTCATTTTCGTTGCCAAGCCGATCACCACCCCGATCGATCCGGGTCCTGCAATCAATGGAATCGCCATCGGCGTAAACGACACATCCTCTTTTTCCATGCCCGCCTGATGTTCCGAATCCGTCAATCGATGTTTACTCGTCACCATCTCCCAAGCCGCATGAGCTACTAGCAACCCTCCAGCAATGCGTAATACATCGAGCGAGATGCCAAAAAAATGAAGCACTGTTCGCCCAGCAATCAAAAACACTGCCAAAATCAGCACTACATTCAGCGCGGTTCGTCTCGCTTGTTGCCGTCGATCGCTACGACTATCTGATCCAGTCAAACTATAAAAAACAGGTACGGCTCCGACCGGATTCGCGATCGGAAACAGTGCGATAAATGTGCCAACAGCATAAGTCAAGATTGGAGTCATATCGATCGAGAGATTGCAACGCCTTTTGCATTATCAGGGGTTGTCGATCGTAATGAAACTGTTGAGTGCAAATCACGCAGCGGCTAGGATGAAATTCACCCCCGCGCTCAGGAGAAAGGGCAATGACGACACCCCAAGAATTGCTTCCCGCATCTCTCTACGAGCAAGATTTTGCGTTATGGGCTGAGGACACCATCGCGAAGCTCAAGACTAGAAAGTTTGAACAGATTGACGTTGAGAATTTGGTAGGAGAAATAGAAGCCTTGGTTCGCTCAAACAAGCGCGAGTTAGAAAATCGTCTAGAAGTTCTCCTCACCCACATTCTGAAGCGCACCGATATCGATAGTGCACACGATAATCGAGGCTGGATGCTGACGATTCAGGAGCAACGTCGTCGGATTAAGCGGCTTTTGAAAGACTCACCCAGTTTGAAAACCCACCTAAGCGCTTGTTTTGCAGAGATTTATCAAGATGCACTAGAAATCGTGCGATCGGAATATCGCAAAGTCGAATTTCCCGACGAATGGCAATTTAATCAAAATGTAGATGCAATTTTGAATGAGATTTTTTGGAATGAGTAGAAATCAGTCGATTAACTAGAAGGAGCCACGCAAGATTTGTTCTGCGCTCAAGTTGAGATCGGGAAACGTAACCGACACGATCGTATCCCTTCCTTCAAATACCTCTGATTCATACAGTCCATCAATCAGCGTACAAACTGTCACTTTCTGAACCAGCGGATCAACAATCCAGTATTCAGCAATATCGAGCACTGCGTATTCGGAGCGTTTAGCCCGATAGTCTGTTGTTTTAGTCGATTCGCTCACTACTTCCACAACCAGAAACGGGCGCGGCTCACTGAGTTCAATTACCGCTTCTCGATCGCCAAATGCTCGCCACTGCTCACCGCTGACTACCGTAATATCTGGAATGCGACAAGTATCCCATCTTCCTGCGCGGGGAGAACGCACACCCACCAACGCTTGAAGCGCGCTCCATTCTCGCCCAAGTCGCTCATTCTCAGCATCAAAGCACTTCTCTAAAAACTTAATGATCGCCCCATGAATGCCACTGCCCAAGCTCATGGGAATTAGTTCTCCATTGACCAGTTCATACTTTGTATCTGTGCCGTCACTGTAGCGCAGATACTCTTCAAAGGTGAGGCGATGGGTTGCGATCGTCACAATGTTGCTCTCCTGAGATTCATTTCATTATCCGCGATCGCCCTCCGAAAAAATGATTGCGAAAACCAGATTTGTTGATTGCTCGTCTCACATAAATTCAATGAACGTAACCTTCAGGCTCTTTGTGCAAGTTCGTTTCCGGTTCAACTTACGATCGGTGTTTTTCTAGCTTCTGGCGATTAAAGAGTTTCACGAGAGTTCTTTTCAGAATGTTCAGCGGAAGAATTCAGCAACGGCACAATCAAATCCTGGGAGCAGTGCAGAAGTCAGCCTATCTTGGGGAAACAGCGTTAAAACAAGTCTGAGCAAAGCATCCTGACGACGATAAACTTCGAGTTGCTGGGTTCGCCAGTCCAGAATCCAATACTCTTGTACTCCACGTTCTGCATATAACTTGAGTTTAGTTTCCCGATCGCGACGTTCATTCTGCGTTCCCGGCGACAGCACCTCGACGATTAGTTCTGGCGCGATCGTAAAATGCCCTTCTTCATCCACTCCCGCCGCTAATCGCTCATGGCTAATCCAAGCGACATCTGGAATCACATTGTCTGCATCATCAAAGATCACGCCCGGAGTTGGAACGGCTTGCCCTAATTCGGATCTTTCTGACCAGACATTTAGCACTTGATAAGCTTGTCCAGTCGCTTTCTGGTGTTTCCAATGCGGAGCGCGGGTCATGAGCAAATGTCCGTCAATAATTTCGTAGCGATTGCTGCTCTCAGGCAGAAGCTTGAGATCTTCGGTCGTCCAATAGACTCGATTAGTGGCTTGAGACATGAGGACAGGAGCTTAGTGGGTATTGGTATTGTATGCGATCACCCAAATCTCGGACGCTATAGCGAATCTACAAATCCTGTAATTGCCTTCAGATAAGATCCGTTTCCGGGCTGATAGATTCTCACATGATCAGCACCAGGAATTAGAAATAGCTGCTTCGGTTCAGGTGCAGCATTGTACAAAACTTGACTCATTTGCATTGGTACAATCGAATCCTCAGTACCGTGTAACAACAAGACTGGAACTTTGAGCGATCGTATCTTTTCCAATGAGTTAAACCGCTCAGTCAATAGAACATCGATCGGAAACAGACCAAAGAAACCTCGCTGTTCCGTAACCTCAGCCATTGAAGTAAATGAACTTTGTAAAATTAAACCTTTCGCATCGGAATGTTTAGTTGCTAAATTAAGCGCGATTGCACCTCCCAACGATTCGCCATAAATTACAATCTGATCTGCTGGAACTCTCTGCCGTAAATAATTCCACACCGCTTCAGTATCCTGATAAACCTGGCTTTCGGTCGGAAACTTTCCTGTACTCCGACCATAACCCCGGTAATCAAACACCAAAACCGAAAATCCCAATTGTCGAAATGCTTGCATCCGAGCGAGATAGTTGTAATCTCCGATATTTCGCCCGACTCCGCAAAGATAAAGCATGACTTTGGGAGACTTCAGAATGCGAGTTGGCTCATTGGCGATCGGCGTAAATCGCTCTTGATTTGAAGGTGCTGGAATCCACCAGCCGTAGATGCGATCGCGTCCAACCGAAACCCAAACCTCTTGATAAGGCATCTTAAACTCAGATGCACTCGGCAACATTGCTATCTGAGAACTGGGTCGATAAATCAACTGACGTTGATAGATAAACAACAGCAGACAGGCGGAAAGGTAAGCGATCAACAAAACGCCTAAACTTATAAGAAAGCGATTCGGTTTGCTCACAAATTGATCCTGCCTAGTTTCTACTCTTCCCTCATTTCTAACTCGAATTTGGTAGATTGCCTGTCATGACCTAAGCCGTTGTCCAGTCCTCTGTCTGCAAGACTGCGATTTGTCCAAAATCTGCTAAATTACGAGTCAGCAAGATTGCATCACTGGTTAAACAAACCGCAGCAATCTTCAAATCCATTTTTCCTAAACGAGAATAAGCTTTTCGTAAGCGTTGATGTTCTAGAGCGGCAGTCAGATTAAATGGCAGAATCACGATCGATTGATGGTCGATCGCTAATTGGTGTAACCCTTGATATGCTAAAGCTTGCTCATCCGGAGATTTCGCTCTAGAGATCACACTAAGCCGCCCTCGCACTTGCTCTTCATAAGTGATTACAGTCACGGCAACTTCGCTTGCTTGAACGGCTGCAAGCCTTCCCAAAATCCGTTTTCCTTCTTGTCCGTTGCGCTGGATTAAGCTGAGATGATCAGTATCAAGAATGTACATCTTGCCGTTTACGATTTATTCCGCAGAACGCCGCCATTCTTGCCCAAGGCGAACCGCTTCATCGAAGTTCGGATCGTTCTCAAAGCTGCCTGCAATCTGTTCCCACCAAGGTTTTTTTTCCTGGGTTCCGCTCGATAGAAGTTGCTTTATCTGTGCAAGTTCTGCCTTTAAAGCTGCAACTCGCGCTTCGAGTTGTTGAGAGCGTTCTTCAAGTTGCTGAGAAGTCATAGGAATGCACAGAAACTAGAGTTGTGCCCGCATTATAGCAAGACTTGCCAAACGATACTCTACTCTGGGTTGCAATCGACAACCCCAAATACTTCAGTGTCTAGAAAGCTAGTGATGACTTCGATCGGGTATTCGATTTCAGCCGCACGAGCAATTAGAGCAATACGAATTCGTTCAGGCAATCGTCCTAAAACGACTTCGGCATCCTCTGAGGTCAGTTGCTCTTGAAGCTTGGCTTGCATGACGCTAAATCTTCGTTGGCATTTGGGTGTTTATCAGGACTGAAATTCCTTGAAGAAGTGCGAATCAACATCATACGTCTTACGTGGAATTAAGCCTAACTCTAAGCTCTCAAACATATCTAAAAGCTTTTCTCCATGAACAAGCTCAAGCGGCGGAACGCCATCTCTTACCGCCTCTTTCTGAGCATCAGGCGTAAATGTTCCAGTCGTCAGAATGATTCCTTTATCTGCTCGACCCATCATTGCCCCTCGAAAATCCCGCACTTGTGAAGAAGACACTGAACCAGAGTAACGCTTGCACTGAAATAGAACTTTGAAACTAACGAACGGATTGACCTGTAAAATTCCGTGACCATCAATCCCGCCATCGCCGGATCGTCCTGTGACGGTAACTTGCTCAAAGCCTGATTCTCTCAACAACCGCTGACACAAGCGCTCGAATCCAGCAGGTGGAAGTGATAGCATCATTTCCAAAAGCTTTTTGCGATATGAGGAATCATCACTCACCTCAGTATCGTTTGGAGCAATACTTTCTTCTTCAGTCTCCGCTTCGTCAACAGTACTTGTTAAAGCTCGATCGCTCTCAAATTCTGCGTGAATCTGCTTGAACAAAAGTAGCGATTTCTCAGGGGTAAGCGATTCAATCTCTCGTCCTTGATCGCTTAAACTCCATACGCCTCGCTTAGATGAATCAACCAGCCCTGCTTTAACTAGATAAAATCGTGCCCATGCGACCTGATTATCGAATCGAGGTGCGCCGCCTTCCAATAGTTCGGTTCTTTCCACTTCAGAAAGGTCAAGTTGTTTCGCAATAAAATCGCGGACTTCTGAAGGGCGACCCGATCCGCCTAGCTCTTTTAGGGCTTGCAGAACTGGTGAGAAGAATCGAACAAATTTAGGACCACTCATCGTCGCTACTCACTGATATCAGAACCCGGTTGAACTATGCTACATCCAAGTTTCAAAGACCAGCTAATGAAAAAGCAGGCATAGAGGATTAAGGAATTCCGCGATCGCTCAACTCAGCGGTGAGAGCGCTTTAATCGATTCAGTGCTAATAGTTTAGATGAAAATTAGAATTCCAATTGGGTTGTCCAGTCCTCAGAGTGCAACTCCACAATTTGTCCGAAGTCAGAAAGGTTTCGAGTTAACAGAATTGCTTGATTCACAACCGCGATCGCAGCAATTTTGAGGTCCATCGTACCCAAACGAGAATAAATACGCCGTAAGCGCTGGTATTCTAAGATAGCAAGCCGATCGAATTGAAGAATTGAGATTGAGCAAAAGTTTTCTAAGTGCTGCTGTAAATCTTGATAGGCGACAAACTGAGCATCAGTAGAATTTGCTCTAGCGGCATAACTCAGCCAACCGCGAGTTTGTTCCTCATAGGTCACGATCGTCGTTGCAATCTCAAATGTCTCAATCCTAGAAAGTCTTGCAAGTAATGGTTGAGCCGCTAACCCACCACGAGTCAAAATGCTGAGATGATCCGTGTCTAAAAGATACATCTCAATCTTGATCGATCTGAGCTTGATTCGCAGGACGCAAAGACTCTCGATATTCTCGTCCGAGCCGCATCGCTTCTTCAAAACCCTCGCTTTCTGCAAACGTTCCAGCAACTTTCTTCCACCACGGTAATGTTTGAAGCGGTTTCTCTGGAAGTTCAGCTTTAAGCCTTTCGACTTCTCGCTCTAACGCTGCGACTCTATCTTCAATTCTAGATTGCGACATCCCTAACCTCGCTCTGCTCGAACTTCTCTATTGTATTCAAGCAATCGACACCACGACGCGCTTTCAATCCAGAAGCAATAAAAAAGGTAGGCAAATGCCTACCCAGATAAGAAGGGCGATCGCTCACTTCTTATTCTTCGTCCAACAGCTCCTCTTCACTGTCATGCTCATCGACCTGACCGACCGAATTCGCTGACACCTGTGCGCCCATTTCTAACTTCTCGCGCACCAGAAGCTCAAGCTCCTTCGCAATTTCTGGACGCTCTTCGATGTACTTGATCGCATTGTCACGACCCTGGCTGATATTCTCGCCCTTGTAGCTGTACCACGCACCCTTACGCACAAGCACGCTCGTTTCTTCCGCGAGGTCAACTAGACAGCCCAAGGTCGAAATGCCCTTGCCGAAGATGATGTCAAATTCTGCGATTCGGAACGGAGGCGCGACTTTGTTCTTCGCGACCTTCACCTTGGCACGAGTTCCAAACTCCTCGGTTCCCTTCTTCAGCGTTTGAATCCGGCGAATGTCAAGACGTACTGAAGCGTAGTACTTCAACGCTTGACCGCCTGTAGTCGTTTCTGGGCTACCGTAAGTGACACCAATCTTTTGCCGCAACTGGTTGATGAAGATCACCGTACAGCCTGATTTACCAATGTTGCCTGTGATTTTTCGCAGCGCTTGGCTCATTAATCGCGCTTGCAGACCCATATGAGAGTCACCCATTTCGCCTTCGATTTCAGCACGAGGAACCAGTGCCGCAACTGAGTCCACTACCACCACATCAACCGCTGTCGATCGCACCAGTTGATCGACGATTTCGAGTGCCGATTCTCCAGTGTCCGGCTGCGAGATCAGCAGATTCGCAATGTCTACACCCAAAGCCGCCGAATAGCTCGGATCAAGTGCGTGTTCCGCGTCCACGTATGCCGCGATTCCGCCAGCCTTTTGCACTTCTGCGACCGCATGAAGCGCCAGCGTCGTCTTACCCGAACTCTCAGGACCATAAATCTCGATTACTCGACCTTTCGGCAAACCGCCACCCAGCGCCAAATCCAGCGTCAAGGCTCCCGTCGGAATCGTCTCGACCTTCATTCGGGTGGCATCGCCCAGGCGCATGATGCTGCCTTTCCCGAAGTTGCGCTCGATCTGAGTCAGGACGAGATTTAGGGCTTTTTGCTTATCAGTCGTTTCTGTTGTTTTAGTTGCCATTAGCGCCTCAGAAAGTTGTGTAAAAAAGAGAGTGGGGGCAGAACGGATGCTCGATCTGAACGGCATTGTAGCCGAGGTGCGATCGAACCTAACACCTTATTGCCGATCTTTGTAGCATGGAGAGGATCAGACTCTCAGCATCGGTTGTATTTCTTCTTCTAGGGTAACGAGAATGACCTCGAAACTGCCGAATTTGTTAGTGCCGGATACCGCCCTGACGGTGGCGGGTCTTACGGCTTACATTCAGTCGCTGATCGAGCAGGATGATCAACTGCGCCAAGTCTGGCTCACTGGAGAAGTATCGAGTGCGACGCGGTATCGCAGCGGTTTGTTTTTCACGCTGCAAGATCCGGATGCCAAAGCGACGATTCAATGTGTGGTCTGGAATAGTCAGTTGCATAAGTTAACGACGTTACCCGCTCCAGGTGAACAGTTGATTTTGCTCGGTCGTGTGCATGTCCAGCCGCATCGGGGCAGCTATCAGTTGATTGTCTGGCAAGCGCTTCCAGCGGGGGAAGGCTTACGCGCACTGCGATCGCGTCAGTTAAAAGATCGCCTCGAAGCCGAGGGACTGTTTGACCCGGATCGCAAGCGCCCAATTCCCACTCATCCGCAAACCGTGGCGGTTGTGACTTCACCGCAAGCCGCCGCTTGGGGAGACATTCAAAGAACGCTAAAGCGACGTTATCCGGGTTTACGGGTGCTGTTTTCGCCTGCATTAGTGCAGGGTGATCAAGCACCGCATTCGATCGTGTCGGCGATCGAACGAGTCGAGCGGGATGGCAGAGCAGATGTACTAATTCTATCACGTGGAGGAGGCGCGATCGAAGATATGGTCTGTTTTAATGATGAAATTGTCGTGAGGGCGATCGCGAATTGCTCGATTCCGATTATTGCCGGGATTGGACATCAGCGGGACGAGTCGCTTTCTGATTTGGCGGCGGATGTGGTCGCGCATACTCCGACCGCAGCGGCAGAACAGGCGGTTCCATGTTTGGCGGATTTATACGAACTTCATGCAGATCGCCTCCAAGCGCTGAATTTAGCAGTATTGCAATATATGACGGTTGAACACGATCGCTTGAGTGGATTGCGCGATCGCATGTCTCGATTGAAGCTCGATCGTGCTTTGAAACAAGAGGCTCAAGTTGTTTCTTGGCTGCGTCAGCGGTTAATTCAATCAACGCAAAGACGCTTCCAGACCGCGACACAGCACTGTCAAATGCTTCAGGAAAAACTGACGACGCTCGATCCGCAAGCCGTTTTGCAGCGGGGCTATGCAGTAGTACGCTCAGAATCGGGAATTGTTCGATCGACGACCGATGTAACTGTGGGCGAAAACTTAACAATCCATCTTGCACAAGGGCAAATCCGCGTTACCGTGACTGACGTATCGGACGTATCAGCCCAGACTGAGAATTAGACACTATAACTAAAGAAATTAGCGATCGAACTTTGCCGATGAATCACTCCTCTAAAGCGAACCCCGAAAAACTCACTCGTCTTGCTGCTGAATCTTGGAACTACGAAGAAACGGTAGCGAGAGTTGAGGGAATTTTGACGCGGATCGAATCGGGCGAATTGGAATTAGCCGATGTGTTTGAGGAGTTTTCTGCTGCGGTTGAATATTTACGGCAGTGTGAATCGTTCTTAGCAGAGCGACAGCGACAGGTTGATTTATTAATTGAAACGCTAATGGATGAGTCAGAATTTTAGTATATAGAAGTCGTAAAGTTCAAATTTTTATGTACAGACCTACTGCTTACCAGGAAGATGATGCTACTAAACTCGTTGCTTTCATGAAAGCAAATAGCTTTGCTACGTTAATTTCGGTCGTAGAAGGTGTTCCTGATGAATTTCGCGAAGGCATGATGAATGGAATTATAGGATTTGAAATGGCGGTAACGCGCTTGGAAGGGAAGTATAAACTAAGCCAAAATCGTAGTCGAACTGATCAGCAGATTGTATCAGAGTCATTACTGCAAAGCTCAGATCTGGCTGCTCGTACTATTGGTTTAGAGATGAAAAAAAATCTTGAATCTAGTGGCTAGAAATGAAAATTTTACGAGAGGTTAGCTTCATTCAAAACTAGATAAATTCGCTTCTAACACTTCAGCGGTCGAGTAAGGACATTGCTTAGGAAACTCGTCGATCGGTAATCCCGTTTCGTCACTTGCTTGTAAAACTGCTTCTTGATAGCACTCAGCTAAAATCTCACCAGGATAGGATTTAAGACTGGGTGATACTTTGATTGCTTTGCTGATGCGTCTACGGTGTTCTCGAATGCTTCCCTTCCAACTGCCAGAACGATTTTGAGGCTGGTGCTTCCATTTCAGAAGGTGTAATAGAACAACCACTAAATTACTCTCTAAACTGAGTCGCTCCCGTTTTCCCATATCTTCAATCTCGTCAAGCAGATTTACCCAATCTACTTGGCTATAGTTTTGATGCTTTAACTGTTCAAGGGTTTCTTGAATCCATAAATAGTAATCAACTTCATATAAATCTAGTTGGCTGATCTTCAGTTCCGTATTCATGTGAACCTCCAGCAATCTAAGTTCTTGGCTGTAATTTTAACGATCGCAATCTAATAAATCTTGCTCTAAAACTTCAGGGAGCGAGTAGGGACATTTACTATGAAAGCCCCTAACTGATATGCCTGTGACGGCGCTTGCTTGCTCAACTGCATTTTGATAGCACTGTTGAAAAACTTCTTGAAGATGCTGCTTGAGACTCGGTGAATCCTCTAGTAATTCCCTGATTTGTCTACGGCGCTCTGAAACAGTAGCTTTCCAACTGTTTAATCGTTGATCGGGCTGATATTGCCACCTTAATTTGAATAATAGAATCGCGACTAAATTAGCTCTTAAAATGCGTCGCTCCCCTCTGCCTAACGCCTCAATTTCATCAAGTAGATTTGTCCAATCAACTTGGTCGTAATCCTGAACCTTTAATTTTTCAACTGTGTCCTGAATCCATAAATAGTAGTCCGATTCATACAATTCTGTATTCATCTAAACCTCTCAGCGTTGTGATTTCCTTAATTCTATGCAATGCTGCCACGTTTTCGAGCTTCCTTGTAAGAGGTTCCCACATTTCGTAAGCCTGCTTTGATCATCTGTTGTTCGAGCAGCGCAAAGAACCGAGCGCGATCGCCGCCTCTCACGACTGCCTGATTATGCGCTTCTGCCAACGCGACCGGATAACCATATCCTTTCTGCACCTGAGCTAACACTAGACTCAATGCAGAATTTAACATTACTGAATTCTTCGCAACCCAAGCGGGAACCTCAACGCGCGCGACTTCACTGCCTACATTCACATAGCAAAAATGAATCGCATGATCACCGTAAAACTCTTGAATTCGAGCCGAACTTCGCCAAAGCGGACTGCGCTCACCGGGCTGCAACAACATTCCCCAAATCGCTGCATCTTTGAGCGGATCTAAGACTTGACAAGGCGCGCGGTCAGCAACTTCACTACAATGGGTCGCACAATCCGGAGCAAGATAAGCACAGCTCTGAAGCCGTAAGAAATTCATCGCTTCTCCGCTTCTCGATGCGCTGATATAGCCGACTAACGGAACCCCGATCGCTCTTAATTGATCCCAAGCCGCAAGAATCGGAGTGAGAATGCGATCGCGCGCTTCAGTCGGCAATTGTTCTAGAAACCAATAGATTAGCGACCCATCCACGAGCGAAATTGTCGGCGCGCTCATTTCATCGCTCAACGCTTGCGCTAGTTCTGCAAGCATCTGAACTTCTAATGCCGTTCGCTGATAGCCCATCCATTCCTCAGTCCGAATGCCCCACTGCCGCGAAACATACAGGTCTTCAGGACGATAAAACACTTCCGGCAAGCTATCCAGCATCGGTAACTTGCTTTGTCCGTAGTGCAAGATGATTCGACCGACATTGATCAAATAGCAGTAGGCAATCTCGTGATGGCTCGGCGCAATTTGAGATCCATCGGTTGCGATCACGGTATGAGCAACGGGAGCCGCATCAATTTCAATCCGAGTGTCTAAAGGTTCGAGCGGAACTGCTGCCGTGAAACTGAGACGATCGCGCCACAATTCCTGCATCTCAACGAGTTCGGTTTGGCGATCGTGCGCTTGTGCCATCAGCAATCTGGCTCGATCGAGTCGCTGTCGGGTTGCAGTCGCCTCTAGGGTTAACTGCTGGCTGATTCCCTGCATTTGTTGAGCAAGCTTCGTCAGATCTAGCATAAGAGAGCATGTGAACTACTCTTAATCCTAGAGCCAATTCGCGATTAGGTTGGAAGCTTGAGCAGATTTAAACTAATCGTGATTAGCGTCAGGAAGGTAATAAAGCCGATCGTGTCCAATAACGTTGTAACTAAAGGTCCGCTAATCAGTGCCGGATCGAGCTTTAATCGCTTCAAACCCATCGGCAGCAAGGTTCCCAGTGTAACCGCAACAATGCTATTTGATGCCATCACCAGTCCAGCAACGACTCCAACCCATCGTTCCTCTGGCTTTGTCCAAATCAGCGATAAAATAAACATCGTCAGTCCTAATGCCAGCGCGGTTCCGAGTCCTGCTAGAAGTTCTTTTTTCAGAATCTTCATCGTGTCTTGGGACGTAACTTCTCCGATGCCGAGCGATCGAATGGTCACCGTCAACGATTGAATTCCCACGGTTCCACCCGTGTTGGAGAACAATGGCATGATCACCGCCAGTACGGGAACGGCTGCAATCGTCGATTGAAACGGTGAAATCGCGCTAGAGGCTCCGATATAAAGCGCCATAATTCCGAGCAGCCAAGGCAAACGATTTCGGAGTTTCTCGATCGGGGTTGAAAGCGAGGATTCATCTCCACCGCCCCCCGCTAGTTTTTGAATGTCTTCGGTCGCTTCTTGTTCGAGAATATCGACGACATCATCGACGGTGATAATTCCAACTAGGCGATCTTCGCGATCGACGACCGGAACCGCGAGTAAGTCATAGCGCTTCATCAATTGCGCCACTTCTTCTTGCTGCATTTCAGTACGCGCTTTGATCACACGATCGCTAGCGATATCTTCAATCTTGGCATCGGGGATTGAAAAGACTAATTGCCGCAAAGACACAACCTGCTTGAGCTTGCGGTTATTATCAGTCACATAAGCGTAGTAAACCGTTTCTTTATCGCGGTCAGCCAGTCGAATCTTGCTTAATGCTTCACCGACGGTTAAACCTTGCCGCAGGCGAACATACTCGGTCGTCATGACTCGACCAGCGGTTCCTTCGGCATATCCTAAAATCGTCGCGGTTGCTTGTCGTTCTTCGGGGCTGAGTTGTTGAACTAAGCGCTTGACGATTCCGGCAGGCAATTCATCGAACAGTTCTGCTCGATCGTCCGGGCGCATCGATTCGACAATCTGACACACTTGAAGATTATGCAACGAACCAAGCAGCGATTCTCTGACTTCGGGCGGTAAATACTCGAAGACATCGGTTGCTTGCGTTTTGTTCAGCAATCGAAAAGTGATTGCCTGCTGTTCGGGTTCGAGTCCGGTAATATAATCGCCTACGTCGATCGCAGGCAGTTCATTCAGTTCTAGCTTTAGGCGGTTGAGATCCGAGATACCTGCGAGCGTTGCTCGACTGTCTTGAGTCAGCATTTAACTTTCCTCCTCAATCTTCCTCGCGCTGGAAGACCAAGGGCGACCAGGCTAGGAAATGTGTGCTGTGCTGGATAAATGGACTTCGTCCATGAACTTCTAAGAATTCGACATCAATACCCTGAGTAGGCATCGCTGCGTTCATGCTAACCCTGAAGTCGCAATTTCACAATCTCTCCGAGAACACGGAGGACGAATTCCCGTCTCTGGTTGCAAGGTGACGCGATCGATGGTCTACCCTAGTTGGTATAGTTCCTCTTTCTATGTACAGATTCAAAAACAGGATAAGTTGCCACACAAATGATTCGAGGGTTTCTACTTTTTAATCTGGTATTTTTTATACTAAGCGGCTGTCGATCGTCAGAACCTCCGTCGATCGCAGTTTCACCGTCCCCGACCGCATCAACTCCAAAACCGTCTCCAAAACTAACCGGGAAGACGATCGCCGTTGATATTTTTCAATTAGATACTCAGTGCAACAAGTTCATCACGACAAAAGCAGCGATCGCGGCAAATCAACCTGTGACGCAAGCGATCGCGAAAACGCTCGAAAAGGCGAATAGTGAAAGCTTGGATGTATCAGGTTATCGCGTCAAAGTTAAATCTGGCGTAGCAACGATCGATTTTCGTCCGATTCCGAATGCGCGTCGATCGTTGACGACTCTGGCAAATTGTGAACAGTTAGCCCTGTTTGGCAGTGTAAGGCGGACGCTCACCCAAAATCCGACCTTGAAAATTAAATCGGTGCGATTTACCGATCGCGGACAATTGATTAAGCCGCAGTGATCAGCGCTTCAAATCCAGTTTTCGGATCTCAGAACGCACCGCATTTAAACCTTGATGCGCGTAGAGAATTACCATTCGTTCTGGTGGAATTGAGGCAAATATGGAATTTCTGAATTTTGTGTTAAATGAAGCGCTATCTTGAAATCTGTAACCGAATTCAGGCGCGATCGCTTTTAGCATTTCTTCAGCGATCGGAACGACTGGAATGCTAAACACATAATCGGCATCTGAAAGATTGTGAATCGCGTATTCTGCCAGTAGATTCGTTTGCAGATTGAGTTCTCCTAACTTGTAGAGCGGAGGAAGCCGCAAATGATTTTGAGCATCGCGCGCGAGATAGTTTGCTGCGATCGGGTCAACTTGTGCCAAAATTGCCGCCGTCCGAATCCAATTCACGACTTTATGTTCGTTTCCTAATGTCGGAGCCGCGTGCGCCGAAGCTTGCGTAATCACAAAATCGGGCGGAAGTTTTCGCTTGATCGATTCTGCTAAACCGAGAATGTGATGCGCCCCTGTTTTCGAGTTGCCTGACTGACCATAGTTATCAGTTGCACCATTGCCGCCAAAACTTAGCTCCGCGAATTCTGTTCCATCTGCGTTCCACTGAAAGATGATCGACTTTGCCCAATCATGCCAAAGTGGAGCCGCGATCGTCGCATCGTTGTTGATGATCAAATCAGTGGCTTCCGGGGAAAGTTTTGCGATCGCTAATCTACGACGATCTAACTGTCCATAAAGCTGCCGATAAAGATTCGCAAACGATTGACTGCTCAGATCGTTGAACAACTCATGTAGCACCAGTCCACCCGGATAAGAATGATGTCCACCAAAAGCACTGCCTGGAGCCGAGGAAAAAGGCTGCGGTGATTGCGGGCATTGTTTTCCATCTTGCAGAACTGGCGGGAAAATGCCTGCTTTTAGTCCGCCTGGAAAGGTCGCATCATCTTTCGGATCGACTAATCCAGACTTTAGAAGCGTTTGCAAAATTCTTGTTTGGGTTTGTTCGGTCACTCCTGCACGATGCTGAATGCAGAATTTTGGATCGTTGATAGCACTTAGCGTGATGTTTCGCAAAGATCGATCTTGGACTTTCTGAGTTTGTGCCGTGAGCAGTGAAAGCGCAGATTGCACGATCGCGGATTTTTGACTCAGTTGCACTGCGATCGCGTTTCCTGCTCCGATTTCAGTTTGATTGGCTGCAAGTCCCGGACACATCAACCCGATCCAACTCAAGCTAAAACACAGCATCCAAACAAAAACCTGTTTCATCGTTTCGCTCAAATAACGATTGTTCTATTGTGTTCGCAAATGTGTTTTTAGCTGTGTGTTTTACAATACACACGCTTTCGGCTTGAATATGCTGGAATCGTTTATCAGATATCTCTAAGCGTAAAGAAATTGATTTTCTAGTAGAAATTCTTTATTCGCAAAACCTTGCTTATCTGATTTTCAGGAACTCTCAGACGCATTGATGTATCTATTAATCGCAGTATCATCGAACGAGAAAAATAGTATTATGTCTAGCTTAACGAATACGATTCTAAAAGGCTCACCGATCGATGCCAAACTCTTCTCGCAAAATCCGAACCAACGCCCACACTATCACCTGCTTGTGAAGACTGATGACCAGCAGTTCGATGTCGCCATTAACATCGCATCCTCAGCACTCGGAGAAGATGTGCGCGTCCTTTATGCGATTAAGCAAAACATCACACCGCCGCAAGCCGATGCGCTGCTTCAACTCGCTGATGGAATGTATGATTTGCCCGCAGAAGGACTGCATGGCATCGACTATGTAAGCGATCGCTTAGTCAGTAAAGACGAAATGCAGCTTCTACCGTTGTTTGATCGCTCTGCTCCGATCGAAGATCAAGGTGAACCCACCATTAAACAATTAGTTGCTGAAGTAATCGCAGAACCTGATACTGTCTTGTTTGCCTTTGGGCATCGCTACGACAAAACAGGTCCCAAAAATGCTTGCTGGGGGTTCTCGCCGGATGATGGGATTCACAATATTCACATGAATCAAGGAAATGCACCGGGAAACCACGACGATGAGAATGGTCGCGGCGAAGATGGTGCGCTGTTTATTTATTTCCCGAAAACCCAGACCTGGACAGGGGTGTATGTCGCGTTCCAGACCCAATCGTTTGAAAACGACGATCGCGGCTATCCCCAAGGTGCGGTTCAGTCGTCCCCTGGTTCATCTCAGCAGCACGGCAGACCGCACGATCATCACTAATCGTTCGATAATTCAGAATCCAGGCATCAAAACACCTGGATTCTAAAAACTAGGAAGCTTGTGGCGCTTGTGATTCTTGTCCTTGAGGAATCTCAAATTGAGAGCCTTGACCGTTCGACTGTGATTGTCCATTCATCAGATTCACAGTCACGACGCGATTTTTCTCTTCTTCCGCTTTGGGCAACGTTAAACACAACACGCCATGCTGAAACTCAGCTTGAACGCGATCGTTTTGTACCCGCGTCGGTAAAGGAATCACGCGCTGAAAGCTACCGTAGCGAAACTCAGAGCGATGAATGCCTTTATCGTTTTGCTTGCTTTCAGATTTGCGCTCTCCCCGAATCGCCACCGCTTCCGCTGTCACTTTGACATCGAGATCCTTCGGTTCAATTCCCGGCAGTTCCATTTTCAGCTTGATTTCTTCGGGCGTTTCCTGAATTTCGGCAGCAGGCACGAAGCTAAAACCTTCTGCACGACTCAACTCAGATCCGCTTGGTGTTCCATACGTCATCATTTCATCGAATAATCGATTCATTTGTCGCTGCATCGATTCCATTTCTCTAAATGGATCAAATCTTACGATCGCCATTGTGACAGTCCTCCAGTGTCGTAAATTGATTCGTCGAATCTACTTTCAATGAATCGCTTTTCTAGAGTCGTCTCCTCTCTCTTTAGGAGGGAGTAGATGCACCTTTTTTAAGTCTTATTGACACGCAAAAACAGAGACTTGATAAGCGTCGTTGCGACTTCCTGTGATTCGAGTGTTGATTTGAAACGGTTGTCTAGCTGTGGGGGTTTGGAAGGGCTGATCGTAACGATAAAATCGTCTCGCATTGATCGCTCTCGAAATAACTTTGGAGGATGATTCGTCGTTGTACTTGAGATTCACTTCGATGTTGTACCGCGCATTATTCTCCGGAGTCACTTGAACAACATAGCTACTAAATCGTCTTCCTGTCGGTACGGCAAAATCTGTATTTGCATTCGAGTTGTTGAGCGCAATCAACTTCCGAACCGCGCGCTGTTTGGTCGTAATCTCCCTCAGAGGAATGCAGCTT
>CAXTDB010000041.1:19643-22073 GCA_964242045.1 uncultured Leptolyngbya sp.
CTGTGCTTGCGTGGGTTGATAAATCATCACCGTGGCTGCTGTCATCAACAGTCCGGTTGTCAGTACCAAACTCTTTTTCATAGAATCACTCCTACGATCGCAAAGTTTTTAGTTTGATTCCACGATCGATGAAATAAAGCAGCAGAACTTCTATCCTTCGGGAGAATCTAAGATCAATCTGTGGTTTCTGAAGCCATGATTAATCTGGCTCTAGGATTGTCCAAGATTCTCATTCTTGTATACTTGATAAAAAAGGTTAAGGATTGTAAGCAATATGGATGTAAAGCTCGTCTTACTAGTGCTTTCTGGTGTGTTCACGGTTGCTTGCCTCTTCTTCGGGACGCGCAATGGCTATTATGATACAGATAACTATCATGGAAATGGCTCAGCGCATTAGAGCGAATCGAAGACGGAAGGCGGGATAACAGAATCTATCTCCGAATTCCGAATTCTGATTTCTGAATTCTGAGTTTCCCTAGGGTGAATTCGTGACGCAACTGGACTGTTTTCCCTATGGTGCAGGGCATGGCGACGAAGGGGTTTGTCTCCTCGTTCGGATGGGTCCTTACCGGATTTTGCTAGACTGCGGTTTGTCCGATATTTCTGCACTGATTGGCTCGACAGAAATCGCAGAAGTTTCCGATCGCGTTCCCGCAGATGTGGTGTTGTGCAGTCACGCTCACTCGGATCACGCTCAAGGATTGCTTAGTTTGCATCGCGCTTTTCCTCAGTTGCCAATCTATGCAAGTGAAGCCACAACGCAACTTCTACAGCTAAATTGGCTCGATGAACCGGGACGAATTCCTCAGTTTGTTCATGCGCTTCCTTGGCGATCGCCCGTTGAATTTCAGGATGGATTAACCGCTGAACTCTTTCCCGCTGGTCATCTCCCTGGAGCAGCGGCAATTTTACTCACGTATACGCCGCGTGAGGGTCGATCGTATTCGGTTCTCTATACGGGAGACTTCTTCTTATCAAATTCTCGCTTAGTCGAAGGCTTGCGGCTAGAAGAACTGCGGGGACTGCGCCCCGATGTAGTAATTGTCGAAGGAACGTATGGAACGGCACGATTTCCACATCGACGACAGCAAGAAAATCAGATTGCAGAACGAATCAGTCAGGCATTGAGCGATCGACATTCTGTTCTTTTACCGTTGCCGATGGTCGGACTCGGACAAGAATTGTTGATGCTGCTGAGAAGTCATCATTCGTTTACCGGACGGGATTTAGATGTATGGGTCGATGGTACGGTAGCATCCGGTTGTGATGCGTATCTAGACCTGTTACCGCACTTGCCCGCATCGGTGCAGAACTTCGCCAAACATCAGTCGCTCTTTTGGGACGATCGCATTCGTCCACGAGTCCGGAGATTACACCCAGAACAGCGATCGCTCGTCGGTGAATCGCCTTGTATTGTGCTGACGGACTTCTCGATCGATTGGCAAGAATTTTGTGAAGACACGCCGGAACGCTGGTTAATTCTGTTGCCGCATCATTTAGAAGAAAGTCTGATCGATGTGCCGCCGGAATATGCGATCGAAACCTACTTGCTAGCTCAACACTGTGATGGAGCTAGTACGACGCAGTTTATTCACAATCTGCGTCCACAGCATGTAATTTTTGTTCACGGAGATCCGAACTATCTCTCTGATTTGACCGGATTAGATGAACTGCATAATCGCTATCATCTGCATTCTCCAGCATCAGGAAATTTAGTCGAGTTACCGATCGGCGAAACGTTTCTTCAGCCTGCACCGCCCGAAACGACTTACGAAGGGGAGCTTTCAGAGTTTGGAACAGTAGTCACGATTACGCTGCCAGACGCGATTACGAATGATTCGAGATGGCGATCGCTCTCCGATACTGGACTGGTTGAAGCGCGCTGGCAAGGTCAAGATTTGATTTTACGGGGACTGTCTCAGCGCGAGTTAATGACTCAGAACAATGAGCGATCGCCCGCTTGGGACAACGCAGAAAAAGACTGTTGTTTTCGCTGTCGGCATTACCGGGGACAACGCTGCTGGAATCCAGCCTCTCCGTTGTTTAATTTCAAAGTGACATCAGACGGGTATTGTCCAGCGTTTGAGTCGGCTCAAACTGCGATCGGGCCGACTCGTGAAGATGCGGATCAAGCTCCGGGATAGCAGACTTTCGTACCGCCTAAACCACAGTAGCCATTCGGATTCTTAGCAAGATACTGCTGGTGGTAATCCTCAGCATAGTAGAACTCAGGCGCGTCTAAAATTTCGGTCGAAATCTGTTTGTAGCCTGCTTTTGCAAGTTCTTCTTGATAGGTCTTCAAAGATGCTTCGGCAGCTTTGCGCTGCTCATCGGAATAGACATAAATGCCCGATCGATATTGTGTTCCGACATCGTTACCTTGTCGCATTCCTTGAGTCGGATCGTGGCTTTCCCAGAACACTTTCAAGA
>CAXTDB010000042.1:0-21840 GCA_964242045.1 uncultured Leptolyngbya sp.
AGATTTCTTGCTCCCTCTCCTGCGGGAGAGGGTTGGGGTGAGGGCGGCTCCAGCATTTTATGTTCATTAAGCCTGTCTACTTAGTTAATAGTCCGATCGCGCGAATTGTCCGCAACCTCTATCCAGAAGCTACGGACAATCACACAAGTTTATTCAACTTAGATAATCAAAGGTTGATTAGACAGCACCCCGTCCAGCAATCCGATTCCAAATAAACGAGAAGATGATTGCGCCAAGCACCGCCACGATGATGCCACCCAAGCTCAAACCCGCCGAGGTAAACGCCAAGGTACCCGTTGTTAGTAGGGTATAAAGACTACCTCCAACAAACGCACCCACAACTCCTAAAATCAGTGTGCCGAGAATGCCACCACCACGAGCACCAGGATCAATTGCTTTTGCGATCGCACCTGCAATTAAACCTAAAATAATCCATGCAATAAGATTCATATGATGTAATTCCTTAACAACAGTCTTGTATCTATAAGTTAGCAATGCGATTGCTAAATCAGTTCCATCATTAGAGTGATTCGAGACTATACCTTTATCAAGAGAATTCTCAAAGTTTCGGCTTTACTCTCCTTCGATCGGGTGACACGATCGGGGGAAGCCTCAGCAATCTGGACTTTTTATACTAAAGACACCGAAACCAACAAAGCAAGTCAGCGCATTGGAACTCTCCACCAAATCGCGAACCTATCCGAAGCTGATCAAAACAGCTTAATTGTATACACCTCTCTAGCAGTGGCATCATGTCGCTGCTTTTTTCTTCACATTTTTCTTCATTGAGCAGATTGGGCACACTAAACGAGTGTGTTCTAGCCCCCCGATCGTGCAATGACTCATCCTCTGCAATCTGACTCGATCGAAAATGTTCTGCAAAAGTTGCCGCCAGAAGCAAAACAATGGGCGGAAAGCTTACCCTGGAATCAGCGCCGCTACGTGCTGTCTCTTTGTCATTTGCTTTGTGCTGCCTCGCCGGATGTGCAAGCCGAATTTCTAGACGAATACACCGCAAATGGTCTAATTTCTAAACTAATCGAAAATCACGAAATTAGACAGAAAGTTAAACTCAATTTAGACCGATTTCAGATTAAAACTGAACTAACCGAGAGTGTTCTAAGAAGTTATATTCGCCAGTTCTACGTTCACTCTGCTCAAGATTCGAGAAGAAAGCCCGACTTAATTTTAGAATCTGCGCTGCGCGTTGTTGCCAGCACCGAAGAGAGAAATCATATTTTGAATTACGTTCTCGGCTTTGAAATCATTAAAGTCTTATTTCGGATGAGTTGGCTGCACCACGAGCGACTTTACCGATTGCAACGCAACCAAGAAGAATTTATCACGCTTTATCTCAAACCCATTCAGCAAACTCATCGTTTAAATCAAATCATTGTGCCTAAAGATGAAAAGCTATTCTTCGCGCGTCGAGACTACTACGTTCAACAGCCCGAAATCTCTGAGAAAAAGCTGATCGAACTCGCGATCGCAACCTTCACCACTGAAGTGATCAGCAACTTCGGCTTTTCTGTGATTCGCCATCCTGACGCGATCGCATTCGACTCCGACTATATTTTTGCGATCGATCCCGAAGCCGCTTTTCCTTGAGATTTGACGATCGCATCTGAGCCGAACTAAGGTAAAATCATGCAAGTGCCTGGAGAGGTGGCAGAGTGGTCGATCGCGTTCGACTTGAAATCGAATGAACCGAAAGGTTCCGTGGGTTCGAATCCCACCCTCTCCGTTGAATTTATAACCGAGCTTCGATCAGCGCTTGACCCGTCAAACTAAACGATCGCACTTCGGTAATCTTAACTTTGACTGACTGACCTCGCAATTCATCGATCGACCCTGCAAAAAACGTCAGTCGATTGCCGCGCGTCCGTCCCATTACTTGTGTCGGATCTTTCGGGTTTTGCGCTTCAACTAACACTTCCTCGATTCGTCCTGCATAGCGTTGTGAACGATCTGAAGCCGTTTGCGACACCAATCGATTTAATCGCTGTAATCGATCGGCTTTCACTTCTTCAGACAGTTGATTGTCCCAGACTGCCGCAGGCGTTCCCGGACGTGGAGAATAAGCAGCGGTATTGATCAAATCAAAGCCGATATCTTCCACGAGCTTCAGCGTGTTTTGGAATTGTGCTTCGGTTTCACCGGGAAATCCGACAATCGCATCGGCGCTAATCGACGCATCGGGCATGTACTCGCGAATTGTATCAATAATGCGACGATAGCGCTCGTGAGTATAACCGCGCGACATCGCTTTCAGCACATCATTATCCCCGGACTGGAAAGGAATGTGGAAATGTTCACACACTTTAGGCAACTCTGCACAGGCGCGAATCAAGCGTTCAGTGAAGTAGCGCGGATGACTGGTCGCGAAACGAATGCGATCGATTCCCGCAACATCATGCACAAAATGCAGCAAATCCGTAAACGTATGTAGATGCCGACCTTCGGGAGTTGCACCCGGTAAGTCCCGCCCATACGCATCAATGTTCTGACCGAGCAGCGTAATTTCCTTGTAGCCTTGTGCCGCTAACGCTTCGATTTCTGCTCGAATCGCTTCCGGGGTGCGAGACTGTTCGACTCCACGCACACTCGGAACCACACAGTAAGTACAGCGCTCATTACAGCCGTAAATCACATTCACCCAAGCCGTAACTTGGCTATCTCGTCTAGGTTTTGTAATATCTTCGACGATGTGAATCGGATCAGTTGCAACCACTTGATTGCCGTTAAAGACTTGTTCTAGCAAATCTTCTAGCTGATTCGCGTATTGAGGCCCCATAACTAAATCCAGTTCGGGGACTCGGCGCAACAGGGATTCGCCTTCTTGCTGTGCCACACATCCTGCAACGACGATCGTAATGTCTGGATTTTCCTGTTTGCGTTGCGCTTGCCGTCCCAGATACGAATAAACTTTCTGCTCTGCGTTGTCGCGAATCGTGCAGGTATTGTAGAGAATCAAATCGGCTTCGTTCGGTTCTTCTGACCATTCAAAGCCCATTGTTTCTAAGATTCCAGCCATGCGTTCGGAGTCAGCTTTATTCATTTGGCAGCCGAACGTGGTGATGTGATAGCGGCGAGAAGCAGTCATGGGCGACAAGAAGAAATAAACTCAGACCCTCATTCTAGATTGATTTGATCGGTTTTGCCGTCGAGTCCAACCTCTAAAACAAAAGAGGCACGATCGCTCGCACCTCGATTGAGATTATTCAGTTCAATTGAAATTATCCAACCGTGGTCGCCTTGACATCAACCGCATCTTCAGAAGGCTTGCCATCAACACTCGCGGTAGTCGTCTCTTTTTGTGCTTTCAAGCGATCCATCAGCATCGAAGAAACTTCAGCGACTAGAAGACCCAAAATCACGGTGTCATCAATCTGTCCGATCAGCGGAATCATGTCGGGCAGTAGATCGATCGGGCTAAACAGATAGAGTAGGGTTCCAGCGATCACCAACCAGCGGTATTTGGAGTTGCGAACGAGATTGCGATACCAGTCATAAAATGGAAGCTTCATAAGTTGTTTCCTTTACTCATGCTTTTATGATGTCAAATCGTATCGAAGCTGTCTTGGGGGGAAAACTGTCTGAGGAAGGGGGAAAAACCGTCATTCGGGTCAGATTAATTCTCCAAGGTAATTCCGTAGACAGACCGCTGAATTTTCCTAAAGCGCGATCGATTAACGACGGTTGCGATCAGACTGATCGCCGAGTTGATTGACGATCGCAATCAAATCCTGAACAGCGGTTTCCTTTTTACAAAACGCATCGACTTTCGCCGTTTGCAGCATCACTTCAGTCTGCGGATCTTCGAGCGAAGAATACGCCAAAATTTTGATATTTGGATGAACGCTTTTAATTTGCGTTGATGCACTCAACCCATCCATCACAGGCATCTGTAAATCCAAAACGATTACGTCCGGACAATGACGGTTTGCCATTTCAACGGCTTCTTGACCATTGCTGGCAAGACCCACTAACTCGATTCCTGCTTGGCGTTGAAGCGCCAGTTTCAGGCTAAAGCGGGTTAATTCATGATCATCGACGATTAAAACACGCAACACTTTGCACTCACTCGACAGCATGGAAGGACGGGTAAAACAACTCAACGTGCTAAAAGTGTAGCGATGCGAACATGCGATAGTCCTCTACCGCAAGGATTAACCAAAGGAAATAAAAAATCAGCGATTCATCTATTCAAAAGACGAATCGCTGATAGCAACCGACAGATTTAATTACATCCAATCTTTCAGCAATGCTTGACGACGAGGATGACGTAGTTTTCTCATCGCTTTTGCTTGAATCTGTCGCACTCGTTCACGCGACAAATCATAAAGCTGACCAATTTCGCTCAAGGTATAGTGCTGACCATCGGTTAAACCAAACCGCAATTTGATAATTTCGCGTTCTCGATCGCTTAAATGATCCAACACCGAATTAAGCCGATCAATTAACAGTTTGTGGTCTAAATTATCGTTCGGTGCAACGTTATCTGCATCTTCGATCAGCTGCATTAATTCAGTGTCTTCGTCGCGTCCGACCCAAGCATGAAGCGATAAGGTACGCTGGCTCACGTCTAGAACTTGTTCTAGCTTGTCTTCTTCCATATCGAGCGCGACTGCTAACTCTTGCTTGGTCGGTTTGCGACCGAGTTCTTGAGACAGCATTTGCCGTACTTTACGAACTTGATTGAGCTTCTCAACCATGTGAACGGGTAAGCGAACAGTTCTCGACTGAGAAGCGATCGCGCGCGTAATCCCTTGACGAATCCACCAGTAAGCGTAAGTTGAAAACTTGTAGCCGCGTTCGTAATCGAACTTTTCAGCGGCTCTCATTAAGCCCATTGCGCCTTCTTGAATCAAATCTAAGAAAGGAACACCGCGATTGAGATATTTTTTGGCGATCGATACGACTAAGCGCAAATTTGCTCGGACTAATCTCCGCTTTGCTCGTTCTCCAGCGGCTCCGCCCTTGGCGATTTCTCGTGCCAATTCGATTTCTTGAGCTTGAGTCAGCAGCGGATACCTCGCCATTTCCCTCAGAAACATTCCAACCGAATCGTCTGACAGTCCTAAGTATTCGCTAGTTTTTCCTCGAAGCGATTTTGCTAAAGCTTCGGGGGAAAGATCTTCGTTTTCAAGCGATTCGAGTTCGGAAAGATCAATGTCGCCTTCAGTTACAACGGAGTCGATCGGAAAAGAGTCGGTGGGTAATTTGGTTGCCATTTTTAGATCACGCTGGGGGTCTTCAACTTTTCTTAAGGAAGTCATCTTCAACTGCAACTTACTGTAATCGAAATGTTTGAATTTATGACAGCGAATTTGAGGTTTTTTGATTGTTTTTTATGAGGTTTATCGAATCTTAGTTTATGAATTGAAATACGTCCGGTTTTTCGCTGAAATTCAGTACCCTCACGGAAGAAACAACATAGTACTAAAGCGGTATAGTAATCGGTTTTCGCTGAAATAACAGGCTAGAAGTTCTACTGAGCTGCATGCTTAGATTAGCTTATTCTAAGGATTAGATCCGGGAAATTGCAGTAGTTTTTTGAAGAGATTTAAAATCTTGATCGTTTATCCGAAAAATCGCGTAGACCGCTAAGAAAACCTGATCAATTCAACTCAAATTGCAGCGCTATATCTTTTGTAGAGTAGCCTTTAATGCAAAAAACGGCGCAGTAAATTGAAGATTGCGCCAAAGAAGTGGTGTGAAATGCGATCGCGATCGCTTTATGTAGGATTCGTTCTTGCAGAAACTCCAAGTTTGTCGTGACATCTCGTTTTAGAAAGCGAGTTGATAAAAAAAGAGGCGAATGCCGAAACACTCACCTCCTTAGTTTCAATAACTGCTTTACCCTTGTTGCTGCGCCATCTCCATAAAGATGCGCTGAGAACTCTGCTCTGGCTGCTCTGCTTGAGGTTGTCGCTGCACATACTTGCCGTCAGGCTGCAAATCCCAAGCATGGCGATTATCCGCCAGCATGATGCCTAGAATTTCTTGCAGATCTTGAGAAAGGCTCGGATCTTCAACAAGCACGACCGCTTCAACTCGTCGATCGAGGTTTCGCGGCATCCAATCCGCACTGCCAATATAAACTTCTGCGTCTCCATTATTGTTGAAGTAGAAGATTCTCGCGTGTTCGAGAAAACGCCCGACAATGCTAATTACCCGAATGTTTTCGCTCACGTCCTTCATTCCTGGACGCAAACAGCAAATTCCTCGCACAATCAAATCGACTTGAACTCCTGCTTGAGAAGCTTCGTATAGCGCTGTGATCAATCGCGGATCAACTAAGGCATTCATCTTGGCAACAATCCGCCCTTGTCCGCCGTGGCGCTGATGTTGAATTTCTCGATCGATAAAACTCAACATGCGATCGCGCAGATTCACCGGAGCGACTAACAACTTGCGATAAGCCTGTTGCCGAGAATATCCGGTGAGATAGTTAAACAAGTCGGTTAAATCGGCTCCTAAGTCTTCTCGACAGCTAAATATGCCTAAATCCGTGTAAAGCCGTGCTGTTTTCGGATTGTAGTTACCTGTGCCGATATGGACATATCTGCGGATGCGCCCTTCCTCACGCCGCACGACTAACACTAGTTTGGTGTGCGTCTTCAGCCCAACCAATCCGTAAACAACGTGAACCCCTGCACTTTCTAACTTTTTCGCCCAGCTAATATTATTTGCTTCATCGAACCGGGCTTTCAGTTCAACCAAAACCGCAACCTGGATTCCGTTTTCAGCAGCCGCGATCAAGGCTTGAACGATCGGAGAATCTCCCGATGTCCGATAAAGCGTCATTTTAATCGCGAGAACATTCGGATCGTGTGCGGCTTCTTCGATAAACCGCTGTACACTGCGGGAAAACGATTGATACGGATGATGCACTAAGAGATCTTGACGACGCACCACCGCAAAGAAGTTTTCATCGTGCGTTAAAGCCTCTATGACTGGAACCTCTGTGACTCGCTTTAGTTTGGGATGCGTCACCGGACTCCAAGCCGGATCTTTGAGTTCTGGTAGCGGTAAACCAACGAACGTGAACAAATCTCGCAAACACAAAAGACCATCGGTTTCGTAAACATCAGCCGATGTGAGTTCCATTTCTTCGATCAGCATCGATCGGATCGGATCAGGCATCGATGCGTTAATTTCCATTCGCACCACAGACCCGCCGACGCGGCGCTTTCTCAGTTCTTCCTCGATCGCAGACATCAAATCATCGGCTTCATCTTCTTCTACATCTAAATCGCCATTACGAGTAATGCGGAAAGGATGATACTCCTGAATGTTCATTCCTGGAAACAAAGCTTCTAGATTGTGGGCGATCACTTGTTCAAGCGGAACACCCGCCCAAATCGTAGCGCGGCTTTTAGCAACAGAAGTCGGGAGATCTTGAGTCTCGATCGGTAACGGAATAAAGCGCGGCAGAACGTTAGGAACCTTGACGCGCGCGAATAGTTCTTCATCCGTTACGCTGTCTTTGATTACGACCGCTAAGTTTAGACTGAGATTAGAAATATAAGGAAACGGATGTCCGGGGTCGATCGCTAACGGAGTCAGAACCGGAAAAACTTGAGATTCAAAATATTCATGTAAATAAGCGCGCTGTTCTTGACTTAGATCAATGTAGTCCAGCAGATAAACGCCTTGAGATGCCAACTGAGGACGCAATGCTTCTTCAAAGTGACGATGTTGTTTCACAACCAACGGATGCAATCGCTCATTAATTAACGTTAATTGTTCTTGAGGAGTGCGACCATCGGCACTGAGCTTGCTGACTTTTGCCTCAACTTGTTCTTTCAGTGCTGCCACCCGCACCATAAAGTATTCGTCTAAGTTCGAGCTAAAGATCGCTAGAAACTTGAGCCGTTCAACTAACGGAGTGCGCGGATCAAAGGCTTCATGCAGAACTCGATTGTTAAATTCGATCCAACTGAGTTCCCGATTGAAGTAATACTGCGGATCACTCAGATTGGTTTCCACGGCGGCTGGTTTGCGTCGTCGCATTAGAACACCTCATCTTCACGACCCACCCACCATTCGCCCAAGTTCATCAAATCCTGGTGAATATCGGCTAATCGCTGCTCGTATTCAGCAGGCGACATCTGCGATCGCGCTTCATTTAGTTTCAGCAGTCTTAACTGAGTGAGTAACCAAGGCTTTGTTACATTATCGGTCTGCTCAAGGTAGCGCGCGAGTTCATTGCTATTCATGGGGAAAGTCAAAGTTCTTGGTTTAGCTTCATTGTTGCGTTATTTCGAGCGTCGTGACGCGATCGAGCAAAGATTTTTGTCAATTTGATAACAGTATGTAATCTATCCAACATCGAGCTTGTAATTTAGCGGACACAAAAAAGTGAGGCAGTTTTCCACCTCACTGAATGACGATCGGTTTGAAATCTACGCCGCTAGATTTTGAGCGACGAAATCCCAGTTGACTAAGTTATCCAGATAGTTCTTGATAAATGCGGGACGAGCATTTTGGAAATCAAGATAGTAAGCATGTTCCCAGACATCCAACGTTAACAAAGGCTTCTGACCATGAACCAGCGGGTTTTCTGCATTCGGGGTTTTTGTCACCTTGAGCGTCCCGCCGTCATCAACGAGCCATGCCCAACCGCTACCAAACTGAGTCGCTGCGGCATTGCTAAACTCTTCTTTGAACTTGTCAAAGCTGCCGAAAGCCGCATCGATTTTCGCTGCCAGTTCGCCCGTCGGAGCGCCACCGCCCCCTGCCTTGAGCGAGTTCCAGAAAAAGGTGTGGTTCCAAACTTGTGCCGCATTGTTGAAGATGCCCGTCTTAGACGTATCGTTATACGACTGTTTGATCACATCCTCGATCGCCATATTTTCCATCGGTGTCCCTTCCACCAGCTTATTCAGGTTCGCCACATAAGCAGCATGGTGCTTGCCGTAGTGATAATCGAACGTTTCCGCCTTCATGCCATACGACTCAAGGGCATCTTTTGCAAAAGGTAAAGGAGCTTGTGTGAATGCCATTTGTTCAATTCCTCTCTATACTTATGTCTGCAATCCGAGCGTTCGGCAGAAACATAACTTAACCGTGAAAATTCTATCTCAAAAGCGAGTGTAGGACTTGAACAAATAAAAAACCCTCGTTCACTAGGCATGAACAAGGGTAATAAATCAGGGTGCATCTACCAGTCCTCTTTCCTGAAAATCCTGTAGGTCTTCCGGAGTCTCTGAGCGGGAATACTTAAAGCTATAGCAAAGTTTTCTTGAACTTTCAGTAACCTTTAGATAAAGGATGCGTCTGGAAATGAAGCCTTAAAGCGAATGCACGTCTATTCGAGTGTCGATCGCGGCAAAAATTTGTAATGCTATAGAGTGCGATCGGTTACGAATTTTCCCTGAACGGGGCTGATCGTCGGCGGTTATAGAAAAAGCGATCGTTCGATCGGCGGCGTTTGGGGAGCGAGTCAGAGTGTTGGAGGGTGTCCGGTGAATCAGGAGTTCTACATTTCCGTTACGCCAGTTCGAGGCGACGAATATTGGGTGAGAACCGAGCGCGTTTCACCCGGAGTTCCGCTGGCAGAAGAACTCGTGACTTGGCATGTCGAAGAATGGCTCGAACAAGCCCGCCAGTTAATGCACGATCCGCTCTTAGGCATCTTGCGCGGCAGAATGCGATCGCTTTCGCCATCGGCCGCAGGCGGCGATGCGCTGAGTCCGAACTTGGTTGAACTCGGACAAAAACTCTACAACGCTTTATTTCAAGGCACGATTCGCGATAGCTGGATGACCGCTCAAGGAATTGCCCAAAATCGACGCGAAGGCTTACGGCTGCGACTGGGATTAAAAGGCGATCGCTTACCGCGTTTACCGTGGGAAGTGCTGTATGCGGGAGCGCGACCGCTGGCGACCGGAACCGATGTGGTGTTTTCGCGCTATCAAGCAGCATTTGCGCCGATGGGAACGATTTTGCAGCCGCATCGCTCGATCGAGCTTGATCCGAGTCAACCGCTGAGAATTCTCATGGTGTTAGCGGCTCCAACCGATCAAGAAGTGCTGGAACTGCGACGCGAAGCGAATCATTTGCGCGATGAACTGCAACGCGATGGACAAGCAAACGGCGAAATTGATTTGACGATTCTGGATCAGCCCGGACGCGAACAGTTGACCCAAGCCCTAGAACAAGGGCATTATCAAGTGTTGCACTATGCCGGACACAGCAATTTAGGCATGTCGGGCGGCGATTTGTATTTAGTCAGCGATCGGACTGGCTTAACCGAAGTTCTCAGCGGCGATGATCTTGCAGGCTTACTGGTGAATAACGGGGTACGAATGGCAGTGTTTAATTCCTGCCGAGGAGTCTATACCGCAACCGCAGATCCAGCCGATGAAACCGAGTCGAGCAATCTCACCGACGCGCTTCTAAAACGTGGGATTCCGGCAGTATTGGCGATGGCGGAACGAATTCCCGATGATGTGGCATTAACGCTGAGCCGTTTGTTTTATCGCAACTTGAAGCAGCGTTATCCGATCGATTTAAGTCTGAGTCGAGCGCGTCAAGGCTTGCTGTCTTCTTACGGCTCGAATCAGTTGTATTGGGCGTTGCCGATTTTGTATCTGCATCCCGATTTTGATGGCTATCTCCAGCCGACCGCACCCGCTCAACCCGTTTACTCACTACAAGATCCGCAGCTTGCCGCTCAGGGCGCGATCGATGCTCACGCGATCACCAACGATCCGTTCGATCTCGATGAAGCCGAAGCGCTGTTTCCCGATCTGGAATTTGAAGATCCCGAAGACAGCGATCGACAAGCGATTCTCGAAATGCTGCGAGAAATTCGCGAACCTGAAGAAAATCCGTTCTCAAAACCGGATGCTGAAGAGCCGTTCTTTGAGCCGATTACCGTTAACACTGATGAAACCCAGCTTCAGTCAGCAGAAGACTGCTTAACCCTCGGTCGATTGCGATCGCAAGATCAAGATTTCACTGGGGCGGTTGTCGCTTATGGTCGCGCGATCGAGCTTGATCCGCACTGTGCAGAAGCATTCAGCGAAATGGGAAGCACGCTAGAGCAATTAGATAGCCCGACTGAAGCGATCGTGGCTTACAAAATGGCGCTGCAATATGAACCTAGTCTGAGTGATGCACGCCGCAATCTTCAGCGATTGGAAACCGCACACAATCTCGCTCCGGTGCAGAATTCAACGCCGCAACCAGACTCGTTGCCGTCTGCGGCACACCCAACCACGCCCTATCTGCACGTTGAGGAAGTGAAACTCGAAGAACCTGTGACCGATCGTATCTTTGGCACTCGAAGAGCAGCGCGCCCGCGTCGTCCCTGGCTTGCAGCAGGAATTTTAGGAACAGCGATCGCTGCGGTTTTAGGCGTTTGGGGCTTTTCGACTTGGAGAGCTTCAACCACGCCTTCTCCGAGCGAACTGATCGATAATATTAGCCAGATCAATCCTTCTCCCGGTGCGGATTCGAGCAAAGCAAATAACTTAGTGGCGATCGCGACGACCAGTTTTGCTCAAAGAAATTTCCGAGCGGGGAAAGATGCGGTCGAAGAACTCTTGAAGAATGGCAACCTCGTTGCCGCAGAAACCGCACTTCAGAATGTTCCGGCTGATAAAACAGATGATGCAACCATCAGCTTTTTGCGGGGTCGGATTGCTTGGCAGTCGGTTCAAGCAAGAAAGAGCAACTACAGCATCACTGATGCTCAAGGAGCTTTTGAAACCTCGCTACAAGGCAATCGCACGCCTCAACTTCTGAATGCTTTGGGGTTTGTTTACTATTCTCAGGGTAATCTCGATCGCGCGAGTCGAACCTGGGTTGAGGCTGTGAGACTGGCTGAAAGCGCTGGCGGATCAGCAAAACAAGAAGAACTCACAGCACGAGCAGGACTGGCGCTAGTTGCAAATAAAACTGCACAATCCCAAACGGGCAATCAGCGCAACAAGTCTAGACAGCAAGCAGTAGTATTGCGTGATCAAGTGCTGCGAGAAGCACCGAGGCAGTTTCAAATCAGTGCCTTGAATCAGAATTGGTATTGGGGCGAAAGCGCGATCGCGGATTGGCGATCGTTGCTCGCTGTCAAATAATCCTGCAAAAAAGTCGCCGCTCAAATTCGTACAGTAAGATCGAAGCATCGAATTGCACGGTTTGAATATATGAATTCTGATACTGTTGTTCGCATGTTGCAAAGAAGCTTCCGCGTCACGCTCGGAGCCACTGCGTCGCTCGTCGAGATTCTCCAAGATCCTCAAAAGCGAGAAGCAAATCTCACTAGACTTAAAACCGATTTGGATCAACTCACGCGCGAATGGGCGGAAAAAGGTGAGGTGACTGAGCAAGAAGCCCGAAGCTATGTCGATACGTTTGTGGCTCAACGTCGCGGTGAAATGAATTCTGGAACCACGGTGACAACGACAGCAACTCCGGTGACAGCGCCTTCACCCGAAGTTCAACTTGAACTACAAGAGCTAACCGCACAGTTAGCCGCGATTCGGGCAGAAGTAGAACGCTTGAGAACCGAAGAGAATGGATCGTGAAATGCTTGGGAATTGATTTAGGCTGGAGTTCAAATCCCAGCGGGTTGTGCTGTTTAGAGCTTGTGAATGGAGCATTAACGCTTTTGGATTTGCGGCGAGAAAGCTCGATCGATGACATCTTTTCCTGGGTTGATCAGCAAGCTCCAGATGCCGCGATCGTGGCGGTTGATGCTCCAACGATTATTCCAAATCAAACCGGAATGCGAGTTCCTGATCGTTTAGCTCATAAGCATTTCGGGCGGTATCATGCCGGGTGTTACCCTGCAAATTTAGGGCTGCCGTTTGCCGATCGCACAATTGCAGTGGGACTGAGTTTAGAAGCGCGTGGGTTTGAACATGCACCGACGATCCAGGCACAGCGCCCCGGACGGTATCAAATCGAAGTTTTTCCGCATCCGGCAATGATTCATTTATTCGAGCTAAATCAGATTCTCAAATACAAAAAAGGAACGATCGCACAACGCAAACCGGAATTAGCAAAATTACGCCAGTTAATTCTAGAGCGATTACCTCAAATCGAACCGCGATTAAACTTAGAAACGCTACCGGATATCCCAAACAAAGGAGCCGAACTTAAGGAGATCGAAGATCAGTTGGATAGTTTGATTTGTGCCTATGTTGCTGCGTACTGGTGGTACTGGGGAGCCAAAAAGAATTTGGTTCTAGGCGATCGAGCATCCGGGTATATTGTGGTTCCGTCACTGGTTTAAACGATGCTGCTTTCCTCACTGCTGCGATCGCGCCAACTCTGCTCGATTCTTACGGCAACGGCAACACTCCACTTTGGGTTAATGTCACTCGGTTTACCAAGCTGGCGGTGTCCGTTTCGCTATGGATTGGGCGTTCCTTGTCCCGGTTGTGGACTGTCGCGCGCAACCTTGGAACTGCTACACGGTCACTTTGATCACGCGATCAGAATTCATGCGTTTGCTCCGATCGCGGTTGGAGTTGCAGGATTAGTTCTTACGGCGATCGTTCTACCAAAATCTCGTCACATTAAGCTTGTGAGGATTGTTGATCAACTTGAGCGGCGGACTGGAATAACGATCGTGCTTCTCAGTAGTTTCTTGGTTTATTGGCTGATTCGATTGTGCTTTTTTACAAAGGAACTCTATGAATGGGTGATGTAATGTGCTTTTATAACTACAGGTTTTTTGAGGATTTGTGAATGGGAGCTTTGCTCGGATTACTTAGTCTTGCGGCATCACTCGTGAGTCTAGTTTGTTTGATTCTTGTTTTACTCAAACTCTTTCCTGATAAGGGAGTGGGTTGGGGAATTTTCGGCATTATTTGCGGCATCTACACATTTATCTGGGGTTGGCAAAACGTCGATCGCTACAACATCAAAAACATCATGGTTCTGTGGTCGGCAGCGATCGCCATTAGCATCGTGGTTCAAGTCTTAGCGATCGGTGCGGGCGGCAGCGGTTATCGCTAGATAATTGATCGTTTGTAAACGAAAATCAGTTTACAAGCGATCAAGCTTAGCATTTAGCAAAATTCGCAGGATCTTGATCGCGTCGGTGCTTGATCGGAATCGGAACGCCTTGATTGTTTCCCACAAGCGCTGCGGTTTCTTCTAAAGCGGTTCTGAGTCGCTTCGCTGCATAAATCGACATATCGCGCGGCACGCTAATCCGATCGCGCAAGTAGCGCAACGCCACATCTGCACCCAGTGGCGGCGTACAAGTTTCACCCGTTATCATCTGAGTCAGGGCACAGCGCAACGCTTGATCAATCAATGAATCATCTGCGGGGTTGACTCGAATAATGTTCGATCGATGTTTGATTACCCGGTGCAATGCTTCTGTGCGTGAGCTTTCCGGTTCTGCATAGCTCACATCGGGTAGCCCAAACCAATCACCTTGATCGACTCGCGCTTTGTTAATCAACATCTGCGGTTCGCCGTTTTCCCAGCAGCCCCCCATTTGAGGCGGCAAATCGTGAACATGAGTATGAAAATCGCTCTGAGTGCCGCGATAGGTCGATCGAGTTTCCATCGCATCAAACCAAGCTTTGAATCGCGGATTTTCTTCACGCATCGAGTAGCCTTTGTAATAATAAAGGCTGGCGTTCATCCGCTCGATATACGGCGTAAAGATTACATCAACCGTACTAAATTCTTCTAAAAAGTAACCTCCGGGCGTTTGACCGAGTGCTTCTTCGACTTTTGCCACAACTTCGATAAACTTCTCACGCTTACCTTGTTCCTCACGGGCTGAACGCGATGGATAGCAAAGCCAGTTACACCACGCCCGAAACAAAAGTCGCTCTAACCAGCGCAGCGGCTTCACTTGCGGATCTTCCATCCCAAATGTCAGAACGCCAAACGCTCGTTCTAGCGCGATCAGAATGTCATCGCTTTCGGTGATGATGCGTCCATCAAGCTCGATCGCAGGCAGCATTCCCGATGGCACCTTCCGCTTGTACCAACTTTCTTTCTCTCCGTAGCAGAACATCGTGATCTTCTCGATGCGGTACGGAATTTGTTTTTCTTCAAGCCAGAGCCAGATTTTCTGACAGTACGGACACCAAGCGTGATAATCCCGATAAAGCGTTACGCGAACATCCGATTCGGAATGCCCGAACAAACGCAATCGAGATTGAGAATTGGTCAAACCGTTAACCGGATCGGTTTGAAAATCGGTGAGGGCTTCGAGTTCTGTCCAGCTTAAAAGAGGCATAAGAAATGAATGCGATCGCAACATTACTTCATCGTTACGAATTTCGCATCACTTCGTCAACTCAGAATCGCAATCCGACCCCACCTTGCAACGTTGCTGCGGCTCCGCCGTTCCGATATCCATCAAATGCAATCACCGCGTTGCCAAACACAACTAGATTGCTATTGGGTAATACATAGTCAATTCCAGGCTGAATCGCGAAACTGGTGCGATTTCCGACCGCAGTATTGCCACCGAGCGGAATCGAAGCGCCCGCACCGAGGTAAACATCGGTCTGCCAGTTCAGCGGGTAATCGTAAGAAACGGTCGGAACGATCGCGGTTCCACTGCCGATAAAAGCCTGCGCCCGCAGCGAGATTGGCGATCTCAAAAACTTGTAGCGTCCAGCAACCACGGCAGATACAGCACTTCCACCGCCATCGCCATTCGATAGCCTGACTGCCGGACCAATTCCGATGTAACTTCCGTAAGCCGCTTGAGCAGAAGCGGGAGCTTGATTTGCAATCGTGCAGATTCCAACGACTGCGGCTCCACAGATACTCAGCTTCTGATTCAACAAATTCGTTAAAACTTTCATCGATCGACTCCTCACAGTAACGCAGTTAAATTATTTTTTATCATATCCAAGATTGCCCGATTCTCAAGCGCGACACGCTGATTTTTTCTCTAATTCTGATTTGGAAATGAACCAGTTTTGCGAGAACTTTTAGAATAAAGAAAGCCTCCATCATGGAATGTTCTATGTCTGATTCTGCACTAAGCGATCGCTATGCCAATTTGATCGAACAAATTATTCAAATGACGCTGAAAGGAAACATTCGATCGAAAGAACAAGTTTATCAAATGCTAGTGCAGGAGATCGAACCGGATAGCGGCGAGATTTTTGAAGTAAAGTTTCGCGATCGTTTGACGCAAACGCAAACTCAGGCAAACGACAGTGATGAACTAAAGCAAGCCAAAGCCATGCGAGCCATGCGGGCGCTGCAAACGATCGAAGGCGAATGGAAACGCTGGCAAGCTGAAAATCAAAATAAAAGCGCGATCGCAACTTCGGTTCGGCAATTGAATCAAGCGAACAAAAGCGATCGACTTTTAATCTTTCTGACATTGAGTGATCCCAATCATCCGAATAGCTTGAACGCGGATCAACTGAAACAATTAGCAATTACGCTGCGACAACAACCAATTTCTGATGCCGAAACTCAACAAGAACTCGCAGAACTGAGCGATGGAATTCTGCGCGGCTTGCAATCTTGGAACGCTCTACAACCGCATCTAATTAGTTGGATCTATAATCCTGAACAATTAGGATTCGGCGATTCATCCCGTGGAGCGCGCCCTTGGGAACTTTGGGCAAAACAAGCGATCGGCACACTTCCCAAGTCGCTTTTCACCGCACTCGATCAAAATCAGGCTGCAAGTCAATGGGTAGAATCTCAACCCGAAGTGATGTTATCTGATTGGATCGAACTCTCGATCGTGGTTCAAACCTTGCAGCGCGGCTTAGTCAGTTGGGCAGAAAATCAAAGCTATAGTTCTAAAATCGGTACATCATTAGCAGTGTCAATTTTTCTGACGTTTGCATTAATTTGGTCAGAGTTAGCGAATGGATTTTCGCGATCGTCGTTTTTGAATTCGATCAATCGATCGCGGTTTTCAGAAGCATCGTTTCGAGTCACCTTACAGATATTGCGGATCTTCGCTCAACGCGATTACTTTCCCTTGTATGGAACGATTTACACTTCGTTCACAGGTGCATACTTCCGCGATGCGATGAACTATCTCAGCGAACCTTTGAAGCACACCGAAGGCACTCAAGAGAAAGCACGAATTCTCACGTTAATTGGAACATCGCAGCGAGTATTTGGAGCGCTTGATTTGGCGAAAGAGATTCACAACACAGCAAAACAGATTGCACAAGAAGCAGGCGACCGTCGATGCGAGATTGCAAACCTCAACCATTTAAGCCGCATTAGCATCAGTCAGAAGAACTACGATGAAGCGATTAGTTCTAGCCAGCGCGCCTTGATTTTTAGTAGACAATCCGGCGATCGCATGGGTGAAGCGAATGCACTCGCAAACTTAGGTTATGCAGAAGTGTTTCAAGCACAGCTACTCGAATCTGATCCTGATGCGTATGAACTTGCGATAGGTTACTTACAACAAGGGTTAGCCCTCTCCGAAAAGCTGGGAGATTTTCAGAGCCAAGCCCTTTGTTCACTCAGTTTAGGTAGTGCTTATGTTGCCTTAAATGATCTGGATCAAGCGCTTAAGTACTTAGAGCAAGCGAGCTACGCAGCAGCGGACGCGGGCGATCGCTATCTACACGCGCTGTGTTTGTCGTATTTCGGTGAAGCCTTTTATCAACGTCAAGACAATGAAAAAGCGATCTTTGCATCGACGATCGCCATGTACAAACTCGAACAGATGGGAACAAACGACTGGCGCGCACCCGCAGGTTTACTGACCATTCTGCGCGGACAACTTGGAGAACGGTTCGATCAGATTCTGCAATCTCAGCGATCGAAGATCATTGTCGAAATCGGAGTCGATGGATTTGATTACTTGGCGGAATTGCTCGATCGATATCGCCAATCATAGTCAGGTCAACGTACTTTTATGGCTCAGAATGCTTTCGATCAACTTTCCAAGCAGTATCTAGAGGAGTTTCTTGCTCCGATGGGTACAGTGCAGCGACAGTATGAGATTCTAGGCGAAGCAAAATTCGTCGATGTTTGGTTTGTGCCGAATCCCGACAGCACTCAGACAGACTTAGGACTCTTGGGGCGAATGGTACAGCAACCTTGCCTACTCGAACCCTACCGCAACGTTCCGACTCGAACTGAAATCAGGGTTGCAGTTATGAAACTGGTTTGGATTCAAGAGGATGAACGGCGCAAAACACAACAAGAAGCGATCGCCGAAAATGAGTTACCCCTGCTTTGGATTCTAGCTGCCACAACTTCTAAGCCTCTTTTAGAAGAAGCAGGCGGCATGATCAAAGCGGATTGGATGCCTGGAGTTTATTTTGTTCCAGCGCTCTTCAAGACGGCAATTGTCGCAATTGATCAACTACCTGAAACAGAAGAAACGCTGTGGTTGCGAATTTTGGGACGAGATGCAACACAGGAACGAGCGATTCGAGAAGTCTTGGCATTACCTGATTCCCATCCGCGACGCAACGGAATTTTAAGACTGCTAGCAAGTTGGAAAGTTAGAATTGACCTAGGCGACATTCAGGACTTTAGTGAGCGGGAGGCAGTTATGGCATTATCAGAGGCATTTTTGGAATGGGAGCGGCAGTGGGAGCAGCAAGCTGAGGCACGGGTCGAAGCACGAGTCGAAGCACGGGTCGAAGCGCGAGTCGAAGCACGGGTCGAACAGCGGGTCAGACAAGAAACTGAACAGCGGGTTAGACAAGAAACTGAACAGCGGGTTAGACAAGAAACTGAACAGAGGATAAAGCAAGAAATTGCGCTCAAGCTTCTAGCTCAAGGATTACCGCTTGAAGTCATCGCGCAGACTACAGAATTCTCGATCGAAGAATTGCAGCGCCTTCAAACTGATTTGTAACAACGCAAGTGCCATAAATTAATTTCAGAAGTCTCAAACTACAGAGAGACGATCTAAACCCTCGAAGTTCAGCACGATTGACAAGTTGTATTATTAAATTTGTCATGGCAGACATCGATCAAGCAAACATTGATACTACGATCGCAGCATTAGAACAAGGAATCACCACAATTCCAATCGAACAAGCGATGACCGTTCTAGACGCTTGGCAGCAGCAACTCCGAGGACTGGCGATCGCGGATGATTTGGGAGAACTGAAAGACGCGCTTCGTAAGGGAAAAAGTGCAGATGCGATCGCCAATTTACTCACCAGCTTAGGTGGCGATACGTCGAGTGAATTAACGATCGATACCTCTGAGGAAGTTGCTGCGAAAATTCGACAGCTATCCAGCTTGCTGACTCAAGCAGGCACAGAATTACGCGGCTAATCTCAGTTCGACTCTGCTCAGATTGATCTAGGCAGAGTCTATCTACCTCCTGCACGACCCACAATTAGATCAACTAATTGATTGACGATTCGATCGCGCGATAAATCAAATGACGCTTCACCGTAAAGCATTTTTTGTAAAATCACCCACGATACCATTGAACCGAAGAAGATTTGCGCGATCGCTTCTGGATCACGAATGTTTAATTCTGGATGATATCGAAAATACTCACAAAGCAATCTCTTACCGCGTTGTGCAACCGTTTCAGTAAAAAGCTTTGCTAACTCTGGAAATCGCTCCGACTCTCCGATCACAATTCTCAATAGCGGTACATAGTGACTGCTATCGACAACTTGAGTGAAATAGATCTGCGCTAAGCGTCGAAGTAACGTTTCAGGATCAATATGCTGCGGATCAATTTGGAACAATGCCTCGAATCGCGCCAGCGTCTCGCCTTCGATTAGCGATCGAAACAATCCTTCTTTGTCTTGAAAGTGACTATAGATAGTTTGTTTAGAAACGCCTGCCTCGGTTGCAACGCGATCCATACTGGTTCCTGCATAGCCCGATCGCAAAAACACAGCCATTGCACCTTTTAGAATTTGCTCTCGTTTGGCAGTTTGCCGCTCACTCGTCACTGACATCGGTTAACTTTTTCAACGAACAATTGTTTAATCATACTAGACGGTCTAGTATGATCCGTATTCTGCAAACAGAACTTAGCAAAGTCTTATGACTCAGACACTTCCTCAACCTGCGGATCAAATTCCGGGTGCGCCTGCTGCGAAACCCTCTCGACGATCGAGAAAGAAGTTAATCATTCCGGGGGTGATTGCGATCGCGGCAATTGGGTTTGCGACCTGGCGGCTTTTGCCGCGTCCCGAAGCGACCACTTTACCGTTAAGCGGTCGGATCGAGGCAGACGAAACGGATATTGGGGCGAAAACGGCGGGGCGAGTCACGGCAATCAATTTCCGTGAAGGCGATGAAGTGCAGAAAGATCAGGTTGTAGCTCAGTTAACCGATGAGGAAGTGAATGAGCAATTACGAGCAGCAGCGGCTCAAGTGGCATCTGCGCGTCAAGAAGAACAGCAGGCGCGCTTAGATATTGCAGTGGCAGAGAGTCGAATTCAAGAAGCGCAATTAAATCTGCAACAGTCGCAAGGCGATGCGCGCGGACGCATTGATCAAGCTTCTTCTACGGTGTCGGCAGGGCGGGCACAGTTGGCACAAGCAAATGCAAATGTGCAAGAAGCAAAAGCTCAGTTAAAAGAAGCTCGATCGAGAGCGAATCTAGCAATTAAAGATCGCGATCGCTTTGCTCAGTTAATTAATCAAGGTGCGATTAATAAACAGCAGTTTGATCAAGCCCAAACCAATGTCGAGACAGCGCAAGCTGCGGTTGATACGGCAAATGCAACCTTGCAAGCTCGACAAGAAGCGGCGAATGCTGCAAGCGAACAATTAAGCGCGGCTCAAGGTGGATTAACGCAAACGCGAACAACTGGACTAAATCCAGACATTCGCAGCGCTCAGCTATCAGGATTGGAACAACAACGCGATCAAGCACAGTCGAGACTACTTGCAGCACAAGCGAAAGTAAAAAATGCGATCGCTAATCAAGAGCAGATTCAGAGACGGTTAGATTCGTTTGTAGTAAAAAGCCCGATTCATGGAGTTGTGACGGCTCGACCTTTAGAACCGGGGGCGGTCGTTGCCACAGGAAAAACATTGCTAACGGTGATTGATTTAAACACTGTTTATCTACGGGGCTTTATTCCTCAAGGGGACATCGGTAAGATTCGAGTCGGTCAACGCGCGAAAGTATTCCTCGACTCTGATCCCAAAAAGCCGCTGAGTGCGAGAGTTGCTGCGATCGATCCAAAAGCATCGTTTACACCAGAAAACATTTATTTTCGTGACGATCGGGTAAAACAAGTGTTTGGGGTGAAAATCGCGATCGATGATCCAGGCGGATTTGCTAAGCCTGGAATGCCTGCGGATGGGGAAATTAGTCTTAAACAGGAGCAGTGATGACTTCAGCACTCGAACTTACTCCGAATGTTGCTCGTGGTACGACTGATGCAGTGATTCAAGTTCAACAACTGCACAAACACTATGGTCGGCTTGCGGCGGTTCGCGGCATTGATTTTAGTGTTGCTCCGGGTGAGTTGTTTGGCTTGATTGGCCCCGATGGAGCCGGGAAAACGACGACCTTTCACATTCTCGGCGGCATCATGGAAGCGACAGCGGGCGAAGTTCAAGTCTTGGGCTTGCCTGCGCGCGATGCTCGATTGCAGATTGGCTATCTGACTCAGCAATTTTCGTTGTACTTGGATTTGAGTATCAATGAGAATTTGGAGTATGTTGCAGGCTTGCGAGAAGTTCCAGAGCAATTGTTTCAGCAACGGCGACAGAAGTATCTCAAGTTGATGAGCTTGGATCAATTTGGCGATCGCCTAGCCGGACAGCTATCTGGAGGAATGAAACAAAAGCTTGCTCTCTGCTGTGCGCTAGTTTCACAGCCCGAAGTCTTGCTGCTCGATGAACCGACGACAGGCGTTGATCCCGTGTCACGCCGGGAGTTTTGGGACGTATTAGCAGCATTGGCAGCAG
>CAXTDB010000043.1:0-21806 GCA_964242045.1 uncultured Leptolyngbya sp.
TTTTATTAACGCTGTTTGGAGCGTTACCGATTTATCGCCGAGTGGCTGCGATTAGTCCTCACGGGGAAGGCTCGATCGCCATGCTCGAACATCTGCTTCCTGGATGGCAGGGAAAGCTGTTTGTGCTGTGTTTGCTTGGGTTTGTGGCGACCGATTTTATTATTACGATTACTCTTTCTGCCGCTGATGCGACAGCTCACATTGTTGAAAATCCTTTTGTTCCTCAATTTTTACACGGGCAAACCATTATCCTTACGCTGCTATTAGTGGCGCTATTAGGAGCGGTTTTTCTCAAAGGCTTTCAAGAAGCGATCGGGATTGCCGTGTTTTTAGTCGGAGCTTATTTGTTTTTGAATTTGATTACGATCGGAGTCGGTACTTACCACGTATTCCAGAATTTAGCGGTTGTTGCCGATTGGCAAAGCGCATTATTCAGACAGCAATCGAATCCATTGCTGGTTGTCGGAGTGGCTGCATTACTCTTTCCAAAATTAGCTTTGGGACTGTCTGGATTTGAGACAGGAGTTGCGGTAATGCCGCTGGTGAAAGGTCGAAAAGCCGATACGGAAGCCGCTCCGATTGGCAGAGTTCGCAATACTCATAAATTGTTAGCGACGGCTGCAATTATTATGAGCTTTTTTCTGCTCACCAGTAGTCTTGTAACAACGCTCTTGATTCCGGCAGCAGAATTTCAAACAGGTGGAAAAGCGAACGGGCGCGCGCTTGCTTATCTCGCACATCTCTACCTAGGAGATGGATTTGGAACCGTTTACGATTTAAGCACGATCGCGATTCTTTGGTTTGCGGGCGCGTCTGCGATGGCGGGACTGCTAAATATTGTGCCGCGCTATTTACCCCGGTACGGCATGGCTCCGGGTTGGACGTTGATGATTCGTCCGTTGGTACTAATTTATACTGCAATCGCGTTTATTGTCACAGTCATCTTCGAGGCAAATGTCGAGGCGCAGGGAGGAGCTTATGCAACCGGAGTTTTAGTCTTGATGAGTTCAGCCGCGTTAGCGGTAACGCTGTCGACGCGACATCGCGGATCGAAGCGCACGACGATCGGATTTGGCTTGATTACCTTGGTGTTTATCTACACGACGATCGTGAATATCATCGAGCGACCCGAAGGAATTCGGATTGCATCGCTGTTTATCGGAGCGATTATTTTGACTTCGTTGATTTCGCGAGTTTGGCGATCGACAGAACTGCGAACCGAACGGATTGAGTTTGATGAAGTGGCACGGCAATTTATGGTGCAAGAAAATCATCATGCCATTCGACTGATTGCAAATCGAATCAATATCGGCGATGAGCGAGAATATTTTCTCAAAGAACAAGAGGTGCGAGAAGACACACACATTCCGCCGGATGAAACGATTTTGTTTCTAGAGATTCAGATTTCTGATGCGTCACAATTTGCCGATACGATTCAAGTAAGAGGCGCACAAGTTGGACCCTATCGGATACTACGGGCGAGAAGCGCTGCGGTTCCAAATGCGATCGCGGCAATTTCGTTAGCAATCCGTGATGAAACGGGTAGGCTACCGCATGTTTATTTCGGTTGGATCGAAGGCAATCCGTTCCAATATTTGATGCGATTTATTCTATTCGGTGAAGGTGATATTGCAATTCTGACACGCGAGGTGTTGCGAAAAGCCGAGAAAAATCCGCATCAGCGCCCGCGCATTCATGTCGGCGGGTAGTTCTGCCTGCGGATACAGGTTGCGATCGCAACCTGTTCGCTATGGTCAAAGCGCAGAGTTAGGACGGTTCCATTGAAACCCTGGATGATTATTGCGATCGTAACGGTATTAGTCTCGTTCGGGACTTTTTTGATTCGACCCAAAGAAGATATTCGCTGGGTGAAACGGCTGAATCAGCCGCGTTGGTTAGCGATCGTTGAACCTGTCATTCCGGTGATTTGGACGGTGATTTTTACCTGCGGTGCGATTTCTGCGCTGCTTGTGTGGCGCGAAGATCCAGGCAGTGTTAAAACCTGGCTGATCATGGGGCTTTATTTGCTGGTTGAGATCGTGACGACGGCTTACGTTCCAGTTACCTTGCGGCTTCGTAGTTTGGCGATCGGAACCGTGATCGGCGGGCTGGGTGCATTGCTAGGATTCGTGTTGGCGATCGTGGTCTTTCCGATTTCGGCGCTGGCGGCATTGTTGCTTGTGCCTTACTTGGTGTGGAGTCCGATCGGAACTTATGCGACTCGTGAATTAATCGAGTTCAATCCAGAAGCAATCTAATTCAAGCCGTTCATTTCGGTGTGGACAAGCAAAGCGGAGTCAGTTCATCGAACTAAAATTAATATCCCGTTGCGGCTAAATCGAGCGCACAGTTAAATTCGACGCGCTTGACTTGCGACTTCCAAGAGCCGTCTGGATAAAGCTGAATCAAGCGAAATCCAGGCGGCTCTTGCCCCAAAGCAAATTCGTCACTTTCTCGCGCAAACTGGATACAAGTCGAAGGCGTTCCCAAAAACGTTGCGCTGCCTCGTTGCTGCTGAAACTCTTGATGAATGTGTCCGAAGACCACGAGTTTTACTTGAGCAAAGCGGTCGAGAAGGCTTAACAATTCCGTACTATTCTGCAAGATACTCGAATCTAGCCAAGTCGAATTTACCCCGAACGGCGGATGGTGTAGTGAAACGACAGTAGGAACGTCAGGATTTTGCGAGAGTTGTCGATCGAGCCAGGCTAGACTTTTACTCGACAATCGCCCATGCACACAGCCCGGATCTTGAGAGTTCAGTAACAAAAACCGCCAACCGCCTCGATCAAACGCTTTATCTGGGTAAAACCGAGTCAGCGATCGCTCCATTGCTTCCACGCAGTCATGATTTCCAGGCAGCCAGTAGGTCGGGATCTTCAGCGGACTCAGCGCAGTTTGTAGCCGCTGATAAGATTCGGTCGTGCCGTCCTGCGATAAGTCCCCGGTCAGCAGCAATAGATCGGGCTGGGGACGAAGGCGCTGAAGCTGCTCAATCAGGGCATTGAGCGATCGTAAGGTAGGCATTCCCAATAGGCACTGATCTGAGTTTGCAAATAGATGCAAATCAGTAACCTGAGCAACACAGAGGGGTGACGAAATCATAGGAACGAAGACAGTGATGCAAGCAGAATCGTTTTCTTTAGCTTACTCATGTTTTTCGCTCTACTTTGCGATCTCTTTCCGCCAATGCTGCGATCTTGATCACAGATCTTTGCCATTCGCTGAAATTTTGCAGAATTCGCTCTTTCGATTAAGCAAATACCTGGGCTAATTTTTTACGGATTTTATTGCGATACACCCGCACATAGTACTGCAAATCCTGCATTCTCAAGGTGACATCTACTGAGCCTAAGCTGCTTCCGGTATCTTGAATGAAGCGCTTGCGGCAAAAGGTCATTGGATCTGTATAAACATTCGGTGCAAATAAGGTCGGCTTTTTGTGTCCGCACCAATGGATTACGATTCCGGCTTTGTCATATGTTGGATTCGGGTGATCGACGGGGAACAACTGCGCTGCGGTTTGAGTAGAATAATCTGGAACCAAGAATTCGAGCGATGCTTGCCCAAGCCGTATTCTTCCTTCTGCGGCAGCACGACACATCATTAGATTGAGAAAGCCTTGTTCGCCGACAAAAAAGAGATTCGGTTCTCGATCGACTAAATCTAAAATTTCCATGTACTCTTCGATCGAGAAAACATTCTTTTTCGCGAAAAATGCGCCTGTACAAAAATAGTAGTTGCGGTAATCTTGCCAGCGAAACGTTGGAAAGAATTGATTGATGCGATCGATATCAAAAAAGTAGCTCGAAATGTGTTGATCTGTTAGCTGATCGCGCACGATATCGCTGATAAAATCAAAGTTCTCAAAATCAGCGTGTTTGAGCATATCGCCCCAAATGACGGTATCTGCATCGAGATATAAAAAGTTTTCCCAAGGGCTTTCCCAAAACGCCACCATTTTAGTTAGTCCCATACCGAAACTGCGATCGCGCAGCGATTTCAAAGCAACCGTTTCTTTGCGAATCACTTTGACGCTATAGGTTTTCTCTAAAAGCGTTGTAGAGACATCGCCATCCACAATTAACGCGATCGGAACATCGCCGAGAAAATGGCGAATGCTAGCAACACAGCCTTTTGCAAACAGGTAATCGTAATTGCAACAAGCCACGATAATTCCAAAATCTTGCAACATATTTCTTAGCTTTCTCGTAAAGTTGACAATCAGATACAGGGCGAAACTAAGGTTGTTCGGGTTCTAATCTCAATTACGGCAAATCTTTCTAGTCAGTGATTGATAGCCGAGTCTTGCTTGGATGAGGAGTTCGATCGCTGAGACTAAGCGAAGCTGAATGTGAGCGAGGAAAGGGTTGAACCAGAACGGATGTCGTCATTAGCACATAAAGGAACCAGTTGAGCCCGTTCGGTGTAAACAGTAATGCACTTTCAGTCAAGTTGTACAAAATTAGATAGCAGAACAAAATCAGCGGGACTGTTCCCATTGCATTCGGACTGAGCTTGTACCAAGTGACCGCCCGCTTGAACGCCATCAGTAAGCTGAGCGCGAACGCCACAAACGCAACTGCTCCTAGCTCAACCAAGAGATCCAGAAAACCATTATGACCATGAGCAGGCTGCCAACTCATGCGGTAGAGAACCTCTAAAGAATTGCCTTGTCCGGGTATCCAAAATGCCTGATACCCGTAGCCGAACCAAGGGCGCTCGATCCATCGTTCCCAAGCAACTTGCCAAATCGTGGTTCGCCCAGTGAGCGTCGCATCTCTGCCCATTGATGTCAAAATGCGCTCGTAATTATCGACAACCACCACAATAGTCGTCGCAAAAGTCAAAAAGGCTGCGAGAAAAGCAGGTAAGGCAAACGTAGATTGCCAACTTAGCAGCCTGAACGAATAGCTTAGCGCCATCAGCAAAATCATCACAGAAAGCCCAGTTCGCGAAGTCGAGAGTACGACGAGTGCGACAGACAGCCCCAATCCTGCGATCGCCATCGCATTACGCTCTCGCTTGTCTGAAACCAGCGAAAAGAAAATAACAGAACTCAGAACCATCAAGCCTGCCAAACCATTTTTGTGGAGTGTAATGCCCATCCATGCCCCAGCATGACTCACTGAGTCAATTCCCTGACTTGGAAAAGCCAGCACAAATAGAAAATTCGCAACAGCAAGAATTCCGAAGGTCTGCGCCAAAAGATGAAGCTGTTGGCGCAGCGAGAATCGCGTTGCGAAGTAGATTGCCGTCAGCGTGGTGCAAAGCAACAGCGCGCCCCGGCGAAAAGATTGTTCGGGGAGTTCCGACCAAAAGCCTGAGCCGATCGCGAGAAATACGATTACCCAGATCATTTTTCGCGTGCTTAGAATTGGTAAGAACCGCTTCCAGCGTAGGCAGATCAAGCCAAATAAAGTGAGAAAGAGGAAGTTTTGTAGGGCAGAAACGGCAGGAGTTTGAATCGGGTTAATCTCTGGGGTTGATTCTTGAGGTAAGAAAACCGCCCCATCGATCAGACCGGATAAGCAGCCGCTGAAGTAGCACAGAACGAGGATGGCATAACCTCGCTCAAGTCGATCGAGCCAAGGATTCATAAGCAGTAATCAAGGAATGGCTTGGACTAGGAAAAACGTGATTCTGTAGTAAACGCACGACTCAAATAAGAGACGCTTGCGGTGAGATCAAGCTGAGTGTTTGAGCCAGTAGTAGACTGCTCTGGTGCGGATTTTTAGTCGATCGAGCCAGCTCATTCCATCCGTGTATTTCTCTCGCAGTTCCAAGTATTCAGGCTCAATCCCCCCTGTGCGTTGATAAAGTCCCAATCCCACCGCGAATAGCTTGTCGGTGTAGCGATGAATTTCTGGAAAATTCAATCGGAGCCAGTAAGCAGTCAAAAGGTGAATTCTAGCTGTGAGTTGAACTTTGGCGCGATCGCGTCTCAGCGTAAATGCGTTATTCCCATGAATCCGTTGACGATGCAGTTGGGCAGTGAGCGCGATCCCTTTCGATAATGCAAAACTCGCGTATTGTAAATATGAATCGTTGAGCGAAACCCCTTTGCCTTCAGGCATTGGAAGCATTTTCTGTAGATGCGATCGACGATACAAGTAACCATCGGTTCCAGGCAGCGGCAGGGGAATGTGATTGAGTGATCCTTGCTGCATCTCTCCGCGCAGATCAAATTCGTGAATCGCTTCGGGAAGTTGGGCTGGAGAGTTCGCTAAGGGTAATCCGCTTTGATCCACAAAACTGAGTTGATGATATGACCAGCCTACGTCTGGGCGATCAAGCAGTGCCTGAAGCTCGATCGCAACTCGATCAGGAACGAGCAGATCATCCGCATCGAGAAAGCAAATAAAATCGCCTCGACTCGCTGCAAATCCAGCATTAAACGCAGAGGCTTGACCTCCATTCGACTTCAAAACGGGGATCACGCGATCGCCATAGTCAGCAATCACTGATCGAGAGTGATCGGTTGAGCCATCATCGACCACAATCACTTCGGTATGCGGATAAGATTGAGCGATCGCGCTTTCGATCGCGGCCCCAAGATAATCAGCATAGTTATAGTTATTGATTATGATACTGACGAGTGGTTGATTCATCAGATTTACCCCGTTTTCAAGGCGCGAAAATGCTTTAGGTAAGTTTCAAGACGGCTCCGAGTCTCTGGCATCAAACAGACAATCGCCAACACACCCACGACCCACCAGCCTAACTGATAGCTAAACATCGCCAGGGTAAAACCTGCCCACCAAATCGCAGCAATTTGATAGTTCGGACTGCCAATTAAGCGATGAATATAAAGATGCGCGACAAGATAAGTCACGATCGATAAAACTTCTGCCCAAGCGTAACCGAAAATTCCCGATCGCGGAACTAGCAAAAAAGCGAACACTGCGAATGAAGCAACATACGAAGCGTGAAAAGCAGCCACTTCCCAATTTCGCCGCAGAACATACAGGGTAGAACAATGTAAGTTAAAGGCTGCATTGGTTAGATAAGTCACACCGAGCAGCGGGAAAATCGACATCGCAGGAATCCATTCGTGTCCGAATAAGATCGGAAACACGATCGGGCCCAGCCAGCTTGCTAACACTAAAAGTGGTCCTAATGCTAAAAGCTGGAGTTCCATGCCTTCGGAGATTGCTTGTTTCAACCGAAGCTTATCGCTTTGTAGTTGAGCAAGTGCCGCGATCGAAATTCGATACGTTGCAGCTTTCGCAAAACTCAGTACCTCTAACATCCGAATCGCTAAAGCAATTTGACCGACTGCCGTTTCACCTGCAAACCGCCCTACAATTAGAGGATTAATCAAGGTTTTGAGATACCAAACCCAACCCGAAGCTGAAACCCCAAATCCATAAAACAGCATTTCTTTGATCCGTTCCCAATCCCAACACAGCTTAGGACGTAGGCGCGACACTGCCCACAGCAAAATACAGGTTTGGGCTTGCTGAGCGCACCATCCAAGCGTCGGTGCCCAAGCTCCAGCTCCTCTCAACGCGAGACTAAGAGACACAATAAACAAAAGTAGCTGTCCGAGAAGTTCAACCCAGGCAACGCACTTAAATTCCAGATTGCGCTCCAATTTTGCTAGTGGAGCTTGATCAATCACGGTTAAAAACGAGAATAAAACTAACAGTTCAAAAATCGGTGTAAATCCTTCGATCTTTAACCAAGCTTGTAGAAAAGGTACACATAGAAACGCGATCGAGCCAAAGATCGCTCCTAAAATCAGCAGCAGTGTGAATGCTTGGTGATAGTCTTTCGGGCTTTGCTCTCCTTCTTGGCGAATCAGATACACGCCTACCCCCAAATGCCCGAATGTCTGAATAAACTGGCTCAATCCAAACGCTGTCGCGAACAATCCATATTGAGTAGGACCAATCGATCGAGTCACTAACAAAACGTTTCCGATACTAATCAACATTCCTAGTCCTTCTCGAAAGACTAGGTAAGCGCTACCGCGCATTACTTTTGTTCGCAAACTCATGATTGCTCCCTGTGGCAAATCAGCCCAGCCCGTTCTGACGATAAATCGACGCTCTTGCTACCGATGTTTCAATGTAATTATCATGATCGTAGTAAGTCTCTTGCACCTCATTTTCAAACATCGCACCATTGATCACCATACCGAGCACATTCTGCGAGGATTGCTCTAATAGTTCCTTAGCGGTCGTTGCATTAACAGAATCAACCACACCCGGTCGAGCTACAAGTAGCAAACCATCGACAATCTTTCCAAGCGTCAAGGCTTCGGCCGCCACGATCAGCGGGGGTGCATCTACGATCACAAAATCGTACTGCTGCTCGAACGATTCGATCAGGGTCGCCATTCGCTTAGAATCCAGCAGTGCTAATGGATTTGGTGGAATCACACCGCAAGTCAGCACGTCGAGATTGTCGAGAACAGGCACGATCGCATCGCGTCCATTTGTTTGCTCAACGATCATGTGGCTTAATCCACCCATGTTGGTCAGATGCCAAATATGATGCTGTGATGGATGATGCAAGTCCGCATCGATTAGCAGTGTTCTACGTCCTAATGTTGCCATTGTTGCAGCTAAGTTTGCGGCAACCGTAGATTTACCTTCACGCGGGACAGAGCTTGTAATCACAATGCTTTTTAGCTTTTCATCCAGGCTCAAGAACTTGAGGTTGGCTTGCAGCATTCGATACGAAGCGCTCACCGTCGATCGCGGTGCATCTCGCACAGGCAACTCTGGAATCAACCATTCGAGTTTCTTCGATCGATTCAGCGTTGGCTTACCAAAGTAAGGAATGGTTCCAAGCCAGGTATAACCGAACACATCGCGCGCTTCTTTGAGCGTTTTGATCGATTTGTCGCGCAGTTCGAGGAATGTGACGGCGGCAAGTGAGAGTAAGGTTGCAGCTACCACGCCCATCAGCATGATCAAGCTTGACTTTGATCCCGCAGGCGAATCAGGAATCGCAGCACGCTCGATAATGCGCGCGGTTCCAACATTTTGTTTTTCGGTGAGTTGAACTTCTTGCTGTTTTTTCAGCAGCGATTCATACGTCGATTGCGCCACATCTAAACGGCGCTGGAGTTCTCGCTGGGATTGTTCGAGGCGCGGGACTTGTCGAATTCGACTGCGGTAAGCATCGCGGGCAGCGCTCAAAGCTTCCAATCGACTCGCTAAACTCGATCGCTGAACTTCCGAATTCACAAAGTCTTTCATCAAGCCTTGTCGGATGTCTCCGGGTGCAAGGTCGCTTCCTGAAATCGAGCTAGAGCCAGCGGTTTGAGCAATTCGCGCTTGCAGCAAGTTTTGCAGGGCGGCTTCTCGTTCTTCTAGATCAGCGATCGCGGGATGTTTTCCGGTGTAGCGGGTTCGCTCTAGTTCTAGCTGAGTCTGGATTTGCTGAAGCTGGGTCGAAACTTGCTGCACTCGCGCATCTTGACTCAGCGCGTTCACATCGATCGCGCGATCGGTGCTCATGTTGAGCGTCTTAGAAAGCTGGTTGTACCGAGTATCCGTTTCTGCAAGATCGGTGCTGGCTTGTGCGACTTGCTTTTCAAGTTCACCGATCGTCAGCGTTAATCGATCTTCTTCGCCTTTGATGTCAGCCACGCCGTTTTGCTCTTTGAACTGTCTTAGGGCAAGTTCTGCTTCTCCTACCGTGGCTTCGGTTTTGGGAAGTTGTTCGGCGATGAACTTTCCGGCGGCAGCGGCTTCAGAGCGGTTCTCTAAAATGTTGCTGTTAAGATACTCGCTCATTACCTGATTGACTACGGCAGCAGCTACCGCACCGTCTTTGTTTTCATAAGTGATTTCAAGCACATCTGTGCCCGCGACATCTTTCACTTTGATCGATCGAGCAAGTGCCTCTGGATTTAGAGGTTTGCCAGAAGCATCTGTGAGGTTGAGCGCGTCGATCGATTTCTGCAAAATCGGACGCGAGAGAACGGATTGGGCTTCGGTTCGCACCGGATTGCTCTGTACGTTTAGGTTGGACACTTGCCCTGCGGATTCGCCGCCTACTCCCGTTAGTGAAGGAATGCGGTTCGCTCGCAGCAGCATCTTACCGTCTGCGATATAAGTTGGCTTTTGAGTGGAAGCTGCAAAACTAGAAACTGAAAGGGAGAGCGCAAAAAGCGCCGCAGTCGGTTTCCATCGACGTTTTGCAATTAGCCAGTAATTTTGAAAATCAACTTGCTCTAGGGTGTTGAGGGACATTGCACCAGAGTCGCTATTGTTCTTGGATCTCATGCTGGGATCGGGTGAAGTTAAACAATTATCTAAGATATCTAAGAGCCTGCTTGAAAAGTATAGAAAGTCTTTTCACTCTCGCTGCTCGCTCGCTCCAGACTGAAATCGGAGCGAATAAGGCAATCGACTACTTTTCAAACATTTTCTAAACCGCTTCAAGACTTTTCTTGATGGTATCTACAACCCTGTTTCTGATCATCTGTAGTATCAACTGTGCGATCGTAATCAAATGCGCGGCTCTGCTTCTCACGACGGCTATTCCTGTAGCTTATATCAAATCAGTTCAAGATTTTCAATGTTTGCAGGCTTAAACTGTCACAAAGCCATAAATTTAATATTGCTTTTTTTACATAAATTTTGTTCAAATTGGTGTGACTTGGTGCCGATTGTCTCAATAGCGTCTGTGCCAGTTCCGCTAAAGTTACGTATACGATCGCGCTTCTGATAATAAAACTCGTTCGTGCGATCGCTGTGTCCATCGAGCGAACATCTCTCGGTAGATTTGACCGACAATCACGCGCGCGGTATAAGGTTGAGCCACGCGCACACAGACATCAGATGGAAAATCGTCGGGGCGAAACAACACGCGATCGAGGGCAGCTGCGATCTCCGTGGGGCTTCGATCCGAACAAACAATCCCGCTGTCTGAAGTTAACAGTCTGGGAGTATCGCCGCAGTCGGTGGTGACGATCGGCGTACCAGAACCGAGTGCTTCGAGCACCGCAACAGGCAAACCTTCAAATCGACTGCTCAAAACAAACACGCTGGCGATTTGGTACAGGTTCGCCATTTCGGATTGAGTTTGAGCGCCAAGCAGGGTAACGCGATTTTGAATTCCCAATCGTGCTGCTTCGGCTTTGATCTCAGTTGCTAGTTCTCCATCGCCTGCAATCAGTAAGTGAGGTTCGGGATGGGAAAGCGCCGCGATCGCGCGAATCAGCAAAATCGGATCTTTCTGCGGCTGGAGTCGTCCAGCAAACAGGATAAATTGCGTTTCGTTTGTTAAGTTAAGCTGTCGAGCAAACGATCGACGTTGCTCGCATCGCTCAACTTGAGCAAGCGGATAAAATACCGCATCATCAAAGGAATTATTGATATAAGCAATGCGATCGTTGAGATTTGGATAGCGCTCCCGCAGCAATTCGAGCGATCCGGTATGACAAGATAAGATCTGGTCAAACTGCGGCACAAGATAACGTTCCAACATCGAGTAAGCAGCAGGAAAGCTACGCCAGGGACTGACATGCTTATCCGTTTCTCTGATTTGCTGCCGAATGTCATTGTGAATAAACAATGTTTTCTCACCGCGCCACGATCGCGTTGCTAAAGTTGGCTCGATGCGGTGAAAGTGCATAAAGTCTGATTCTAAGCGAGTTCGCAACAATGCTGCGGTGTAGCTGACCGAAATCGGCACCCGCTTGCGGTAATTGTCGTCTTGGAGCGTGAACAGCGGCATAAACTGAATTGTTTTACCCGCATACTCACACGATCGCCAGTGCAGCGGCGTTTCTGAAGAATCAGCGCCCGTCCCGACAAAGCGAATCTCGAAGTCATCGGGGGCATATTTCACAAACGATCGAATAATCGTCTGAATGCCACCGATGCTGCTTCGCCAAGGATTGAACTGATAAAACATGGTTAAAACAGGCTTTTGCATCTCAATAGGCTCCTTGTCGATCAAAGACAACTTTGAGCGTTTTAAGAATGATCAGCAAATCATAAATTACTGTCCAGCGCTCTTGGTATCGCAAATCGAGGTTTACGACTTGCTCAAAATCTTTAATTTGAGAGCGTCCGTTTACCTGCCATTCTCCGGTGAGACCAGGCTTAACGGCTAAGCGTTGCCAATGTCGATCGTTGTAATGTTCGACTTCATCTAAGGTCGGTGGACGAGTTCCGACTAAGCTCATATCGCCGATCAGCACGTTCCAGAACTGCGGCAGTTCATCTAAGCTAGTGCGCCGAAGAAACTGTCCAACTCTGGTAATGCGGGGATCATTCGTGTTTTTAAACAAAAGCTCACTGCCTTCGTTTTCGACCCGTGACTTTAGCCGTTCTGCGTCATTGATCATTGATCGAAACTTTCGCAATCGGAAAGTTCGACCGCGCAATCCACAGCGGGTCTGAGCATAAAAGATTGATCCTGGACTATCAAGCTTGATCGCGACCACAATCGGAATGAAGACGATCGCTAAAAACAATAAACCCACAAGGCTCCCCGCAATATCAATGCTGCGCTTTCGCCAAGATTGAGCTGAAGGATGTGTGGCAGGCTTGGTCGAGAGCCTGAACGATCGTGATTCGGGTGCTTTGGGAAAATCCATCACTGCCTCTTCTTTTCAACGGTTCAACAGATTGCAAGCACAATACAAGATTAGGAAAGTAAGGTTAGGAAAGCGGGCTGCAATTGTTGGATGTGCGACTAACCGGGTTATGCGGCACGGTTGGAAATCGGATCAGACGGAATCAGTAGCGAAGGTGCGAGTTCGGACAAAAGCGCCTTGAGCCAAACAAGTCGGACATCCCTCTCCATGCGCTTTATTGTGAATGTAGACCACGGCTCTGGCACTAGATTGAAAAGGCTGAGAGCAGAGCACGCACGTTTGCGGCGCAAGACGGGAAGATAGATGCTCGGTTTGCAGTTGCATAAGTTAGGTAACAAGTCCTTAAAAGATCGCAAAAAATATCTAAGCCTGTGCCCACGGGATGACCTCACTTTGCGCCGCTAAGACGATACTGAAGACCTTTGAATTGCTCGATTACGCTGGTATCGACCTAATTTTGGAGGCAAGGCTCATAGTCTATCAGCACTTCCATGGAGAATCGAACCGTAGAACGAGTCGAAAGCAAGTTTTTGTAATTTGTCCAGTGGAGCAGTGCAGAAAGTTCACGCTTACCTTTCATGTTTACCATAAGCATTGATCAAGAGCAATACTTTGGTGCTAGCAAATGACGTGAATGTTTGAAGCAATCTTGGAGCAATCCATGATTACCCTTCACCTTTCATTGGCATGTTGCGCGAATTCGCTATCAGTTGTTTCAGTGCGAGCCACATAAAGATCGGGATTGTATTGAAATAGCGCCCCCACAATCGGCGAGGTTCTTGAATCAATCGATAGAGCCATTCTAACCCCACCGATCGCACGACTTGCGGCGCACGTTTATACACCCCGGCATACACTGGAAAAGCTCCACCTAGCCCGATCATCACCGCCTGAATGCGATCGCGGTGCTGAGCAATCCAAGCTTCCTGCTTCGGACAGCCAAGCGCGACTAGCACAAGACCTGCACCGCTTTGATTGATCCGCTGTACTAGCACATCATCTTCTGCGGGCGTAAGTGGACGAAACGGCAGCGGCTCGATTCCAGCAATTCTCAGATTCGGGAACTCTTGAGCTAGACGTAGCTTGATCCGATCGAGAATCGTATCTTGAGATCCGAGGAAAAAGATGCTGACATTTTGGACAGGTGCTCGTTCGCATAAAGCAATCAAGATATCCATGCCCGCAATTCGATCTTGGTCGGCAACTCCTAAACAGCGGAGCATCCAGACTAAGGGCATTCCATCGGGGGTCACTAAATCAGACTGTCGTAGCACAGCGGCAAACGCTGCATTCCGGTAAGCCTCAACGAGCATGTGAACATTGGCAACACAGACGGTTTTACTAAGACGCTGCTCTGCCCAAGTCAACATCAACGAAATTTGATCATCAAACGGCAGCGCAGTGACGGGACATCCAATCACCCGCTGGATTGGGGGACTTTCATTCTGCATAATTTCCGAGTATCTTTCGGTGTCTGAGAATCTTTCGGCATCAGCCTAAAAGCGCTGCAGCAAGTGGAGCGCTGCTTAGTTGAAACCGCGCGATCGGGCGCGCAGACTCTGGAATTAAAGTTCTGGCTCAATCTATCTGAGACAGTCTCACCCCAACTCTTGCAAGCAAGGTGTAAGAAGCGTTGAAGCAATGCGAATAAACTGGCTAAGAGAGTACCCGCAGCAACATTGAGAAAACCGAAAAGCTTAGGCTTCTGATCTAGAAACAGAAAACAGAACGAATTATCTACTCATGAGCGATATAGCACGGTGAAGCCTTTTTAACAGTGCTATTTTTTCTCCACTCACCATTGAGACTAACAATTGGTGAGACTAATCATTGGTGAGACTAACCATTGATGAGACTAAAATTGAGTCTAACACAGTCGCTTCATTCAAAAACATCGATATCCGAACAACACTTAAAGCGCGATCGCGCTAGGGTGCATCAGCGGCATTTTATTCACTCGTGCGACTTGATCGGCGTGCTGAGCGATCGTTAGCACCGTAAAGTTATCAGTCAGGACTGAAATGATTTTGCTCATCATTGCCACTTTCTTATAGCTCGGTAAGTTCATCGCCGGAAAAAACGAGAGCTCTGGCAGATCATCACAGCCCATGAAGTCTAGCGGATGCAGCAAGATTGAGGGCTGAACGCGAAACAGGCGACACAGCGCGATCGCAAATCGAAAATATAACAGTGCGAGTGCTGGAGAAAACACACCGAGGTAGAGAATGTAGCTGGCATGAATCGGCACTTTGAACACAGGCATTGTGGTGACTGGAAGTTCGACTAGATTGCCAGAATCGAGCCGTAGTCGATAAGGTTTCAGCGGGCGAAACCCATCTTTGAACTGTCCGAAAAGCTCTTTGCGCTGATTGAGTTCTTCTTTGCTGAGTTTGCTCGTCATAAAGTAGTAAGCGCGCGCCAGCGGACCTAAAAAGGTCGGAAACGTGGACGCATCGCAAAGATAGCCGCGTCTTGCTAAGACTCTAAGAACAGTCCGAGACAAGCTAAATCCTGGACCTCGAAAACACACGGGGTGCTGTCCGGTCGCTTTTTCAATGTGTTTTTCTGCGATCGCTAACTCGGTATCAATCTGCTCCTCGCTGTAGAGATGCAGCCAAGGTTCATGCAGAAAAGAATGGTTGCCGACTTCATGTCCAGCATCAGCGATCGCTCTTAAAACCGCTGTGTTTTTTTCTAATGCGGCATCTTGTCCCACAATAAAAAATGTGATTTTAAGATGGCGCTGTTTGAGAAAGTCCAGCACGCGCGGAATCAAAACATTTAGATACGAGGGAAAAGACTCCCAGCCTTCGTCACCATGTGTTTTCATGTATGACCATTGATTATCAAGATCGAGAGACAAACTCGCGATCGGCTTTTTACGCTTCATAACACTCCTTAGTTAAGATTTGCAGCAAGGTGACGCATTTTGGCAGTCGTGCGCCAGTAGATGTCTTCCATCAGCAAATGAGCGAATTCACCGTTTCGCCCGATGCTGTGCAGCCCTGAAATGCCCGTGGAATGAGCCAAACGCTGACGGTGATCTTCGTACTGATTGAGAAACACTGGATATGCGATCGGAGTTTTCAGCACTCGACAGCCGAAGTAGCGACGACGAGCATCGGGAATAATTTCGCTGATATGTTCTAAACAGCGTTCTCCCAATTCCTCATCGGACATTCGCCAAATTCCATCCCCGACTTCACAACCGATGTCTGCGGTGATTAAAGTTTTTCCTTCTGGCGCTAACCAAGGCATTGATAACGGGGTTTCTGTTAAACGGAAAAAGAGGAAATCACGCTCCGGTGTCCAAACGACTGTATCTGAGAGTAAGCCGCGTCCATGAAAGCGTAAGTTTACAAACACCATCGGACGATAACGGAACTGTGATAAAGGTTGAACCGCGGCAGAACCTTCGACTAGCTTAGCGAGAATGTGACAAGGAGCCGTGCTGACAACCGCTGAGGCAGGTTGTTCTCGACCTTGCACGCGCACTGCAACAGCTTGATTGTTTTCAACGACGATCGATTCGACTGGTGAATTTAGTTGAATGCAATCTTCGAGATCTTCTGCGAGCTTGCGACACAGTAAACCTAAGCCTCCTTTAGGATAGACATGCCACACATGCGGATTTTCGGGCATATCGTGGCTGTAACCATTGGTCACTGCACGCTGAGTAAAGCGGCTCATTAGTTTGTGAACGACCGTTTGAGCGATCCCAGCTTGAAGCTTATCCCCGACCGAAGGCGCGAGATCTTCGGCTGCGGCTCCTGACCATGCCTCGGTAAGCGGGATTGCAACTTCATTTGCTAAAGCATTGCCGTACTGAGCGCGATACCACTCCGCCGCAGATTTCGGTTTATGCTTGCGTAATCGACTTGCAATCCCGCTGGTCACGTAGCGCGGAACTTGCATCAGACCAAACGGGTAGGTGTAGTTTCGACCGCGCAGCATCACCGATTCGCCATAGTATCGAACATCGCGACACAGCGCGCCAACCCCGATCGCTGCTGCTAATCGATTGGTGATAAAGTGCGCGCCAAAGTCATAAGTAAAGCCATCAGGATCATGAAAGCTGCCAGCTAAGCCCGCAATTTGCTTGCCTGCTTCGTAGAGCTTGACCGGAATGCCTTGTTGTCGGAGTGACCAGGCTGCTGTTAAGCCTGCTAAGCCTGCTCCAACGATCGTAACGGGTTTAAATTCGTGATTCATCTTTCGGAAGCGTATAAGCGTTTATAAAGGGCGTTTGAGAACGGCGCGCATCAGTGCGCCATGTCCGATCGCTTGATGCAGCATGTCAAACAGGGTAAACACGCCGAGCGAGAGTGTGGATTGCAAGCTGAATTGATTGATCAACCACTGCGGAGCTTTCCAATCTACCAAGGCATTGCGAATCGAATACACCCAGTTCACCGGAGACACGATCGTACTAAGCTGCACGACTTCGAGATCCGCTTTCTGAGCTAACAGTCTTAGATTGGTAGGATTAAACAAGTTCCAATGGCGCGGAAAGTGATAGCCACCCCAGTGCCGTGCTTTCGAGAGCTTGAAATCGAGCGTATCGGTGTTATCGGTGACGATCACGAGCCGACCCCCAGGTTTGAGCAGCGATCGCACTGCGGCTAAAACTTCGGCGGGATGATCCACATGCTCGATCGTGGCAATCATAAACGCGAGATCATAGCTAGATTCGGGCAAATCTAAATCTTGAACAATCCCTTGGTGAATTTCTAAACCTTCGTTTATGCCTGCTTTGACTGCGAGATCACTCGGTTCAACTCCTTCGAGTTGCCAAGTCGGGTTGCCGAAATCGCGCAGCAGTCGGAGATGAAAGCCATCTCCACAGCCCACATCAATGATTCGAGCATCTTTACCAAGACCTTTACAGGCAGACAGTAACCGTTTCGCTTCAAGGCGTTGGCGCACTCGGTAAACAAACCCGAAGCGTTCTGCGGAAAACTCATACGCATGATAATCGCGCGGGTAAATGCGATCGAGTTCACAAATATCCGGGCGCGGATTGAGATAAACCAATCCACAGCCATGACACTGCACTGCTAAGAACGTATCGGGACTGGTACGATACTCGAAGTCTTCGCCGACTGCGATCGCCCGCGCATCATCCACATCACACACGCAGCAGCGAACGCGCCTGAGAGTCAGGGGAACAGTTCCATCAGGGCGACAGGGTGCGCCGTAAGCAAGGGAATCAGAAAGGCTTTTCATTGCAAATTACTTGATCGAAGTGAACGAGCGGAATTCAACGATTGAGCGGTTCGCAAAGCTATCAGATTGAGAACGTCGTCGAAATAGAAACAGAAGCACGAACAGTAAGCTACTCGAAATCGCACTGAGCCAGATGCCAATTTGCTCTTGGACTAAAGGTTTTAGTTCGACTGCGATCGCCAAATTACCCGCAGGTGCTTTGACTTGAAGTAAACCGTCGGATGAAGGCTGAACGGGAAGCGTTACCTGTGCGCTCGTTGCGGTCCAGCCTGGATAGTAGAACTGTTTGAGCGTTAACCATTGCTCGGTGCTGAAGTTCGTTCGCAAAGTAAGCTTGCGGGGTTGCCAGCGCGAAATCGTGACTTGATTTTGAGCTTCGATCGTGAATGCACCCCCGAATTTCTCCACCGTAAATCGCCTCAATGCTTCTGTGGTGTAGAGCGATGCTGGAATCCACTTAGGACGATGCAAAACAGCATCGCGCTGGATTTCAAGCTCAGCATCAAGATCTAGAACCGGATATAAACTGCGCTTCATCACAAGACCGCTCGATATCATGATTGCGATCGTTAGCAAAACGCCGATCGCAATCATTTTATGCTCGGTGAGCCGCACAAACGATAGAACAAATGCAAACGCGATCGAAAGTCCAACAATCACAATAGTTAATAAGCTTTTATGGGTGGAATTCCAAGTTAGCCAAGCATTTCGCACAGGCAATGAGATTAATAGTGCTAATATCGCTCCCAAAATCAAACATGCACTCAGGCTAAGAAACAGTTTCCGCGTGAGTTGAATTGGTTTTATCGTCGAAACAGTGAGCGCGATCAAAGCAGTAAGCGCGATCGTCAAAACTAGATTAAACCGCCAAGGAAGCTCGATCGTTTGCAGCGGTTTCAACAGTTGCCAGACTGGATTGCTAATTGGAAACATCATCACGCTAGATGCAAGCGCGATCGCAATCCAAAACCGTTGAAGTGGAAATGTCGATCGTCCAACCAGAAAGCTAACAATCGCGAGTATAATAGTGAGAACGCTAGCAATCTCAAGAAATGCAATAAAGTTCTTGAGAGAGTCATGAATGACACCAGAAAACAAGAAGTTATCTTCGTAGTGAAAGTACTTATATTGAGTTGGGTCAGCTTTAAGAATGATAAAATCTTGCGTAGTCATTGCGGGAAACCAGTAAACCGCCGCAAGTCCAACTGCTAATAGAACGGCTAAACCACACGCGATCGCATTCCTCACCCGCTGCTTTGAATCAGAGAACCATAAGACATAAAGAAATGGAACGAGTGAGAAAATCAAAAAGCTCGGAAGATGCGTCATGATCAGCAGCGCTTGTGCGATCGCAATTCCTATCACCGCATGTTTTCGACCTTTGACTAAGTTATGTACAAAATACAAAATCAGTGGAAACCAAACAAAACTCCAGAACTCCGCATACGCAAACCGAGCGTAAAGATCGATCGCTAAATGATAAGGCGCAACAATGTAAAAAATTGATCCAATCAGCGCGGGCGTGGCTGACACGATCGATCGTAGCCATAGATAAGCGGTGATCCCCGAAGCCATCAGCGCCAAAGCTGCGCCAAAGCTGAGTTGATGCCAACCATACGGATCAGCGACCCAGACCAACGGACGCATCAAACTGGTGAAATAATAAGGTATCGGGCTATAGAAAAAGAAAGTCGGGCTTCCCATTCCAGCATTCAAGTTCAGCAACCAGCGAGGATACAGTTCTCCTGCCCAAAACTGATCAGAAAATTGCTTTGCCCAGCGGAGATGATAGGCGGGTAAATCATGAGCATCATAAATGCCATACGCAAAGATCGGAACCATCGCGATCAGAGCAACAATCGCGATGGTCAACAAATGAAGCTGAGTCAAAGAGTTCGATCGGTGTATCGTCATGTTAATTTCCTCTTCACGTCATTTGTTGCCAGAACTTAATCCAACCTCGTTTAATACTGGGACGTAGCCAAGTAAGAGTATGAATTGCCTCTTGCCGAAAATGCTGAAAGTCTGATTGATCACAAGGATGATGAGAAATTTTCAATACTTCTAGTGCGTTATTTGCCCAAGCGTTTGCGTAATCGATGTCTTTGGCAGCGTAAAACACGGCACTCCGATAAGCGAGCTGCGCGCGGCGATAGTTATGATTTCGATGTTTAAAAAATGAAAGTCCGGTGAGAATACGATCGCGCTTCCGCACTTTCGGATAAAGGTTCTGAAACATCGGAGACTGAGCTAAGAGCCTTTCTGCTTCACCTTGCTCTAGCGCTTTGGCGATCTGTACCCGAATAAAGTCTTTCTGATGAGCGCCCCAGTAATGTCGAACAATATCGGCACAATCTGAAAGCATTGTTTTTTGCCCTAATGCTGCACCCACTGCGAACTGTTCAACATTAAATACAGGTGAAATATCATACAGTTGATCGAGGACTTCAAGCGCAGTCTCAAGCAGCGATCGATGAACGGGATCAATTCCAATGACCCCAGAGTTATACATCGGCGATGCAGGAGTGATTGAAATTCCGCTGATAGTGGTCTGCTGTTTGATCTTTTTAAGAATCGGCTTCCATCCAGGTTCCGGCGATTCGCTGAGTGTCGATTCATATTGGTGCATCAGCGATCGCGTTGGTGAAATGCGATCGAACAATCTTGCAGGGTGATCGGTGAAAAAAGTATCCGTGTCAAGCAGCGCAACCGGACATCGATAGTGATCAATGGCTTTGAGTAATGCACCAATTTTGGCGCGAAAGAAGTAAGTACGATCGCGCGTCCAATCTGCAAACTCAGCCGGAGAAAACACAAGTCGTTCGATCGGCAGACTCGCACCGATGCTGTCTGAATCACAGATCACTCGAATCACAATATCATCTTGATTTTCAAGGAACCGCAAAGCAGATAAAACACTGAATTCAAGCTCTTGCTGATATTCTCGATCGTCACCGTATAAGAAATACGCCAAGACTTTCATGTTCTCTTCCTCGCTCAAACATTGACCGCATTCAGATTCGCCTGTCGCGATCGCGTTAATAATTCCGCTGCCGATCGCTCAGCTAGTAGTACTGTTTCGTTCACATTCAAGGTTCCATTCGGAATGTGAGCCGAATTGATAATGTGAACGCCCGGAATCGAGGTGTGCATCGGCGGCAGTTTTTCCGAATAGTTCAACGTCGAAATCGCGAACACTTGTCGAACTCGCGACACTCGAAACGATAAAACATCACGGCGATCGAAGTCCGGATACATCAATACCAATGTTTGAAGAAATTCTTCTTTTAGCTGCTCGTCGGTGAGTTGAAACGCCGCATCAGTATCAGCCACATACTTGGGTAGGTAGACGAGCGATCGCTGATCAAACTCCGCTTTATCGACGAGTGCCGACATTTCGATCACGCCCGTAAACGGAATCCACGAGTCAGTAATGTTGGTCACGTAGTACGTTGCTAACGGCTTTTTCAGCAGCAGCGACGCACAAATGATGCCTTGATACTCGATGTTTTTGAGTTGATCGTATTCCATTCGCGAAAGTCCTTGACAAACTTGCGCCGCGATCGGAGATGCCATCGTTAACACTACTTGATCAAAGCTCTCTATCAATCCATTGGTAAATTCAAGCTGAACCTTTCCATTTCTGCGGCTGACTTGGCTGACTCGGTGTCCAGTTTTCATCTCGACGCTGTGCTCGGAAAGTACCTCGACAAAGCGAGACAACAATCGCGCATAGCCTCCAGGCAAGTAGCCGAACATTTCTTTTTTCAATCCGGTTCGACGTGCCGCATACATTCGAGCAATAATCGCCCAGATAAATGCTGCCGAAGCAATCTGATAGTTCTCACCGAGCTTCGATCGCAGTAACGGCAACCAAATTTTTTCAAAAGTGCGATCGCCCGATAGCTTTCTCAACCAAGTGGTGACTGGAATCTTTTCTAATTTTTTCCAGTTCTTTACTTTCGAGGCGTACCAAATCGTGAAGCCCAATCGCAGTTTATCGATCAATCCC
>CAXTDB010000044.1:0-21558 GCA_964242045.1 uncultured Leptolyngbya sp.
CGATCCTAACTCCAAATCGGCAGCGATAATTAAAGCTTTTCTCATCGTCTTGCTGTGTCCACTCATCCATCTTTAACTTGAATCCTGTTTCAATTACGCCACCCTGACTTAACAAATCGCAGTGCAAATAGATTACAAAACTGTAATCTATTTGCACTGATAACTCAGTCGATCGTTTTAACAGAACGACGTTCTCGAAATAGACTGGTCATGTAAGTTCCGGTAATCAGTAATCCAAGCAATCCCAGTCCGTTGATCAATGGGAAAAAACCATCGAGTCCGAAGGTTTCTAAGGTATGAAGATGAATCAAAAAGCCTGCGAGTTGGCGTTGATTTAGTGCTTTGGCGATCGGGAATCCCATTCCTGTGATTACTGTTAATAGTAAAGGCAATGCACATATGACTGCTAGCCAGCGATGATATTGACGAAATAAACGGTTCATCATGAATTCTTCGGATTGATTAAGCGTTTTGCAATCTAAGCCGTTTGTAGACCAACCTCAAAGGTTGCGGCATAGCCTTGATTTGTTTTAGTGGGTGATAGAAGTAACTGACTTCCACCGTCTTGAAAGATGCCGTCTTGATCGTTTTTGGTAGTTCGCTCTCCTTTACTGACGTACGGCGATCGAGCATAAACCTGATCAGTCAGCCCATCATCGAAATACAGTTGCGACGTGAATTCTTGATTAGAATTGCGAACCTTGAAATGGATATGCACGGTTCGACCTTGATACCAACCTGGATAAATCGTGAGAAATTCAACGTTTCCATTGCTATCAGTGGTTTGATAGCCGCGCAGAAAGTTTTGCCCAGTAGTGTCGGAACGACGATCGCTCACATCCGAGTAAGCCCCAGTTGCATCACAGTGCCAAATATTCACGATCGCGCCCGTGATTGGCGTACAACTGCGATCGCTGACTTGAGTGACTCGTAGCTTTAACTGAAGTGGAACACCAGCTTTTACTGCACCGCTTTTTGTATCTGAACGAATATCCGATCGATTGAGCTTTTCATCGACAAAATAAGGTCCTTCGGTTTGTTGGGGCTTCACAGTACAATTCGGAATCGATTGAGACTGTGCAGAGCTAATTTTTTTAGGTAAACAACCGACGAGAAGAGCAGTCGCGCTCGATCGCAGAAACATTAATGCGGTTCGACGGCTGACTTGAGGATGAATTAGACGATTCAGAATGCTCATATTTCTAGTTCTAAAGGTGGACTGCCGAGAGCATAAACGCGGCTACTCTCGGCGATGAAGGTTAACGGATGTTCATGAATTCGGCGCAGGAGCGGAACGATCGCTTTGTGGACGTGCTGGAATGCCCAAAGCATCTTTAAGCTGTTGTTCCGTTACGTTCAATTTAGTCGCAGCAGCTTTCAAATCAGGACGCGGTCGGCGTTGACCAGGTGTGGGATTTGCTGGAACACCCAAGGCATCTTTAAGCTGTTGTTCGCTCACATTCAGCTTGGTCGCAGCGGCGGCGAAATCGATTCGGGGGCGGCGCTGTCCATCTGGTTGAGCGGTGGGCGATTGAGCAGTCTGAGCGACGGGTTGCCCTGAATTTGCAGCGTTTGCGGAATTAAAAGCCGTACAGCCAAATGTACCAGCTAGAACAGGAATCGCAGTTGCGATCAGGATTCGACGAAAACTCATCATCTACCTCTAAACGTTTACTCTTCTAATTCAGCCGTTTAAGATGACAAATCGCCCTGCTTCTAAATTACAGTTTTGTCATTTTTGATTAGAGCAACTAATCCTAAAATGAAGGAGTTCGATCGCTCTCTAAGTCGTGAACGTTCTATTTGTCGAAGATGAAATCAAAATTGCTAACTTTGTTCGAGCCGGATTAAAAGAACAAGGTTTTGTAGTGGACTATTGTGACAATGGCGATGACGGTTATTTTCAAGCCGCTCACAATGAATATGATGTGATTGTGCTGGATATCATGGTTCCGGGAAAAGATGGATTAGCTATCTTAAAACAACTGCGAAAGTCAGGGCGCAATGTTCCTGTAATTTTGCTAACAGCACGAAATGAACTTGACGATCGCTTACAAGGCTTAAATCTCGGAGCCGATGATTACATTGCAAAACCGTTTTTTGTCGAAGAATTAGTCGCGCGCATTCATGCAGTCGTGCGGCGGAGTGTAGGCGATCGACAAAATCTTTTATCAGTGGGAGCCTTAAAGCTCGATCGCATTACGCGCGAAGTTACGTGCAATCAGCAAGCAATCGAATTGACCAGCCGCGAGTTTAATTTGCTTGAATATTTGATGCGATCGCCTGGACAAGTTTTCACCCGAACACAGATTCTAGAGCATGTTTGGGGCTATGATTTCAATCCCAATACTAATGTCGTTGATGTTTGCATTCAGCGAATTCGCAAAAAGATCGACCCGCTTGATCAATCGGTTGGAATTGAAAGTATTCGCGGAGTGGGCTATCGATTTCGCAAGGCATGAATCATGAAGCTGCGTTCTTTTCGGCTCCGAATTGCCTTGCTGTCTGCAACACTCGCGGGAATCGCACTCGCCGGATTTGGCGCAATTTCTTGGGTGCAAATTTACAACGCGAAACTAAACCGATTAGATGCAGATTTATTTAATCAACTCCTGCGATCGAGTCGGTTACGAGACGATGCTTCAGAGCTTCGCAACAATAGTCGCTGGCAGCGCTACGCCGATTTTTTGCCAGATGTGTTCGGAGGCGATCGTAAACCGTCGATGTTGCCTACAACGGCGCTATTAGTTCTAGATGCACAAGGCAACCCGCTTTATCAAAGTAGTACTTTATCAGATCAGCAATTAAGTCAACAGATGCGGCAGAGCTTTCAATTTGCTCCACCTCCAATGAAACGCGAACCTCCACCGATGATTCAATCGAATCGTCCTGCTCCACCGCGTCCACAGTTCGCAACTGAGCAAACACCCACCGGAGCATGGCGAATTGCCGCCGCAAACTTCCCTGACAATCGAGTTGCGATCGCGGTGAACTTGCAAACGATCGATCAAGAAATGGCGGCGATTCGCAACATTTTTCTAGTCTCGATTCCTGGAATGTTGCTCTTAGTGGCAGGTGGCGCGTGGATTCTTGCAGGTCGGGCACTACGCCCGGTGCGACAGTTAACCGGAGTGATTCAGCACGTTACGGTTACGGGGCTTGATCAACGAATTCCGGTAGGAACAACAGATGTTGAATTTGTGCAACTGATTCAGGTCTTCAATCAAATGCTAGAACGTTTGGAGCGGAGCTTTACGCAGGCTTCTCGTTTTAGTGCAGATGCGGCTCACGAACTCAAAACCCCGCTGACGATTTTGCAAGGTGAATTAGAACGATCGCTGCAACAAGTCGAACCTGGATCAGAAGTACAACAGCGATTAAGTAGCTTACTCGATGAAGTGCATCGGCTCAGTAGCATTATGCGGAAGCTATTGTTACTCTCGCTTGCAGATGCAGGACAAATGAGCTTGTATCGAACCGAGGTTAACTTATCTGAATTGCTGTTTGAGATGCTAGAAGACATTGAATTGTTAGCACCGCGTCTCACTGTGCAAGCAGATATTGCTTCAGGATTAGAGGTGCAAGGCGATCGAGATTTACTCAAACAAGTGTTGCAAAATCTATTGAGTAATGCGATTAAATACAATCTTGAAAACGGTTGGATTCAGATTCGGGCAGTGCAAGTAAAAACCGCGATTCAGGTGACAATTGCAAACGCCTCGAAAGAAATTCCAATCGAAGATCGCGATCGTATTTTCGATCGGTTTCATCGCGGTGATCCGGCTCGAACTCGCAAAGTTGAAGGACTCGGATTAGGCTTGAGTTTGGCGCGTGAGATTGTTCGAGCGCATCAAGGAGATCTCAAACTTGATTCAACCAGTCGCGATCAAACAGCTTTCACATTGACTCTGATTGCATCACCAAAGTAACTTCTTGACGATTGTGAAATAAATTTCTGATTCCGATAATTTGATAGCTATTTTCGAGAATGGCGATCGCGTGATTTATCACGCCTTTTACCCCTTTGCTGGGTAATTTGAGCGTCATGATTGCAAGCCCTCCTGACTTGAGAAGTTTACTTGCTTCAATCATATTTTTAGCAGAATCACCTGCATTCATTCTCATATCATTCACGATCAAATCATAGCGATCGCGACAATTTGGTAAATACTGTTGTACAAGCTGTCGATAGTGAGCAATGTTTGAATCAGATTGCAGTGAGTCAGCTAAATCACCCGGATCGACTGCAACAACTGACAAACCGAGTTTTCTGAGGATTCTTGTCCAACCGCCCGGACTTGCACCGAGATCGAGCGCGAGTCCTTCGGTGGGTAACTTGAGATTGAAAACATCGATCGCTTCAAGCAGTTTAAATTCGGCTCTCGAAATCTGCTCGTCTTCGTGTGCAAATCGGTGCATTCCTCCCGCCCAATTGCTCAAATTTTCAGCAGCGTTAGAAAAGCCGAGATAGATCGTGGAGCGATCGCAAAAAATCGAGATAATCTGCACTGGATCTTTTGCTTCAACTTTCAATCCTGCACTGATCAAATCGTTGTTCAGAACGTTTCTTAGTTCAGAGCGATTGATATCTTTGGTTGAAGAACGAATTTGAACCGAGAGCGTTGTAGCGCGATCGAGCATTGGAATCTGAGCAGCGATAGCTTCGCTGCACTGCGTGTACGCATTCTGTAAGTGCGTCAGTTCAAAAGGTAGCTTCTCGGTCACTGGGCAGAGATGCCGAACAAATGCTGCTTTGGTCACTAAGATTTGAGGTGCTAAATCAGAGAAAGTTACTTCACTTAATTCGAGCAATCCGATGCCTTGATCGAGCCATTGAATGAATTTAGCGTGTCGATCGATGGATTGAAGTTCATTCAATGCGACTTGGGCAAATTCAGGCGATGCGGTAAAGATAACCTGCATTAAAGCGCTCATAACGTGAACTATAGCAATCCTAATCGATTTGGAAAACCTGTAAATTCTAACCTTGCCGAGTGGTGTGTGAAGCGATCGCGAAACGGGGCGACATTTTAGATATTTCCTGGCTGCGGGATGAGAGTTTGCACTCAGATGAGTTGCAGGAACCAGAAGTGATTGCGGCGGAAATTTTGGAGCGGTTGCAGGTGGCGACAAAGGAGATGGAAGCGTTGATGATTTTACTAGAAGGGGAGGAAGCAGAGGCGGTGAGTGCGTCGGTCGGACTGCCGTTAATTTAGGGGTGGTCACAAACCGATCGCGCTTTGTCGGGGCAGTAAAATGAGGTGAGTTCTAACAAGAGCGCAAGATCCGAGTGATGAACCTGCATCGGTATTGCTCGATCGAATACGGGAAGAGAAAGCGAAAAACAGCGATCGTTCTTCTACCAAACGCAAACGGTAGAATGAAAAAGCGCGATCGTCAAGTAGAGAGAAAGCATATGCAAGTTGATGCACAAGGGAAAATCACAATTCCACAAGAAATCCGCGATCGTTTAGGATTAGCAGCAGGAACAGAAGTTGAATTAGAAGTCATAGACGAACGGATTCAGTTACGAAAAAAAGTAACTTCTAGTCGCGGCGCACAGATAGTTGAAGCTTTGCGAGGAAAAGCACCCTTCCAACAAACAACCGATGAAATTATGCAGCTAACACGCGGCGATGACTGAGACGCTAATCGATAGCAACGTACTTTTAGATGTTTTAACCAACGACCTAAACTGGTTCGACTGGTCAGCAGCAAAGCTAAGTGAATGTGCAGACCAAGGCGAACTGGTCATCAATCCAATCATCTACGCAGAAATTTCAACTTATTTTCCCCAGGCTGAAGCTCTAGATGCTCTGCTCAGTCCCGAACGTTTTCGGCGCGACCCACTTCCTTATACAGCAGGGTTTCTGGCAGGACAAGCGTTTCTAGCTTACCGACGGCGCGGAGGCACTCGCCGCTCTCCCCTTCCAGACTTCTACATCGGCGCTCATGCCCTCGTCTCAAAGTTCAGACTCCTCACAAGAGATGACACACGATACCGCACCTATTTTCCCGGCTTGCAAATCATCGCACCCGCTTGATCGACCTTCCACCAACCGCAAACAGTAAAATGAAGATTAGCGATCGCAAAAGAACTAAGCCAGCAATCTAAAAGCGATCGTGGAACCGAGCTTATTGCTCGTATGAGAGGCAAAGCCACTCGAAAATATGCAACCTCTCAAATGCCCTATTAGCCCTTCTGAGGAACTAACTAGATTTAATGCGTACTAAAATCAGCTAGAAGCGAAGATTTCGTTGCCAAAAATTAGAGCTAGTTTAGGACTATCCAAAATCACAAACTTTGAAATCTATGGGCGATGAGGGGCTCGAACCCCCGACATCCTCCTTGTAAGGGAGGCGCTCTACCAACTGAGCTAATCGCCCGATCAGTCCTTGATTAATATAGCAGATAATCCAGAATTGATTACGATTTAATCCAGATTTCTTTTTGAGTGAAAGCGATGCCTTCTGGTCGTACCCATGACAGCATTACCTTATGGAGTTTACCGATCGTTGCCGCCGCGACTTTCGGACTGACTCAAAGTGGCAACCTCACTCTGCTTGTTTCCGGGGGATTTTTGTTTGCTGGATTAATGTTTGGACCTGATTTAGATATTTATTCGCAGCAATATAAACGCTGGGGCATTTTGCGATGGATTTGGCTGCCATACCGACGCAGCATGAAGCATCGCTCGATCTTTTCTCACGGAGTCCTCGTTGGCACGATCGGACGAATTTTCTACCTTGGACTCTGGATTGCTTTGTTGACGATCGCTGTTATCCTCCTCAGTGCGCTCGTTCAACAGCTTTTAGGCAAAACGACTCAATGGCAGAACCTTGCACAATCAACGATCGCAACTGTCTTTCAGCAAACCATTTATCTGATTCAACGCGCCTCGATCGAATCTTTCGCTTTAGTCATCGGATTAGAACTCGGTGCAATGAGTCACAGTTTGAGCGACTGGATCGGGTCTACGATCAAACGCTGGAACAAGCGACGAAAGCGCTAGAGTGTTGAGTGGAAATCGCAGGACAATCTATGAATGCTTCAATGTCTGAAACGCTAAATACCCTACAGCAGTTAATCGAAGTGGTTGCCCAACTGCGAAATCCAGAAGGGGGCTGTCCTTGGGATTTAGCGCAAACGCCGCAAAGTTTGATGCCTTATGTGATCGAAGAAGCGTATGAAGTCGTAGACGCGCTTCGGAGTGGAGATGAAGCCGCGATCGCAGACGAACTCGGTGATCTTCTGCTTCAAGTCGTTTTACAGGCGCAGGTCGCAAAAGATCAGCAGCAATTCGATTTAGCGATCGTCGCTCAAAACATCACGGCGAAACTAATTCGCCGTCATCCGCATGTGTTCGATAATTTAGAAGTCCAAAGCATCGAGCAAGTGCACCAGAACTGGGAAAAAATCAAAGCGACTGAGAACGGTGAAGAACCAAAATTAAGCGACAAACTGAGAAAATACGCACGATCGCTTCCGCCGCTGATGGCAGGTATGAAAATCTCTCAGAAAGCTGCAAAAGCTGGATTTGAGTGGGACTCGATCAACGGAGTTTGGGACAAGTTTCACGAAGAGTTAGCCGAATTTCAGCACGCCCTTCAGCACGAAAGCAAAGCGAATCAACAAGCAGAACTTGGAGATTTATTATTTACCGTGATCAATTTGGCAAGATGGGCAGACCTTGATCCAGCCGAAGCGCTCCAAGGCACAAACGATCGTTTTATTCAGCGCTTAGTTCAAATGGAAAACGTCGTCGATCGACCTTTATCGGAATATTCACTCGAAGAGTTAGAAGCGTTTTGGCAGCAGGCAAAAGCGAAATTGGCAAAAGAGTGATTGTAAGACTTACTTGAAGAATGCCTCCTTCTAAGGTATGATTGCATTAATTTGAAGGGGAGTAGCTGCTGATTCATTCAGCCCGCTTGAATCAACATACTGGCGATGAGCCTGGTTCAAGCGACAAAGCAAGACTGTATTATCAGTTCCTTTGTAAGCGAGACTTTCACGAAGTTCACGGATTGCTGTGAGCTTGGTGGAGTCGCTCGTCTCTTAACATCAAGCTCACTCAGTTCATCCCTACACTGAATCTGAGAGGAGCCTATGTTAACAGCATTCACAGCGGGTTTATTGCTGATTACCGTTTCAGAACTGGGCGATAAGACGTTTTTTATTGCAATGTGTTTGGCGATGCGTCATTCGCGCCGATTTGTTTTTCTAGGAGCAATCTTAGCGTTAGCAGCGATGACCCTGATTTCTGTGCTGCTCGGACAAGTTGCAACCTTTCTACCAAAACAGGTGATTCATCTAGGCACGATCGTATTATTTATCGTGTTCGGCTTTAAGATGCTCTACGATGCCAGCAAAATGCCGATCGAGTGCCGCGAGAAATCACTAGTTGCGAGTGGGGAGTGCTCGTCGGATGCCGAACGAGAAGCACTTGAAGCCGTTGCTGAAGCCGAAGCGAATCTTCGTAAGAAAACGCCGTTTGCGATTACCTTGGAAGCCTTTACCCTGACATTCATTGCAGAATGGGGCGATCGCACTCAGATTAATACGATGGTTCTTGCGGCATCGAATAATGCGATCGGGATTGCAATGGGTTCGATCTTGGGACACGCGATTTGTTGTACGATCGCAGTCTTCGGAGGTCGTCTGATTGCCTCTCACATCTCAGAACGCACCGTAACGCTCTTAGGCGGAATTCTGTTTTTTGTTTTTGCACTTGTCTCTTACTTTGAGGGTGCTTAGCATTCGATATGGGCGATACAAGATTCGAACTTGTGGCTTCATCCCTGTCAAGGATGCACTCTACCACTGAGTTAATCGCCCGTAGTTATTTACAGTAACAAACTGGTGAAGAATTGTCTAGTCTGTTTGAAGTTTGAGAACTCCGACGTGATCGAAGTTCTCAAACTTCAAACTTAACTAGGTTTACGGACTCGTTCTTCAATTTCTTCGAGCGTTTTGAGAACAAGCCGTTTTGCTTGAAGTCTCCAGCCGATTTTTTGAACTTGAAACGCGATCGCGCCGCCTGCGATCGTGGCAATAAAATCTAACGGTTGTGACATGGAAATTCCGAGCAGCAACCCCAAACCCGCAATTCCCCAAAACGGAAGCGCGATCGTCTGACGCTGATCCTCAATCATTTTGTTAATGGGATCGGTTGGCAGTTCCGCTAGAATTTGCTCTTTCACTTGTTTCTGTTCTGATGCTGACACAGATAAACCGATTTTTTGCCGCAGTTTCTCGATTTTGCGCGCGTCGGTGCTGTACTGCGTCAGTTCATCTTCTGCCATGAGAATTAAGCGATCGTACTGTCCCATTCTTTTTGCATAACTCGCCTCTTCTATTCTTCATCAAATTCTCGCGCTAACAAAATCTGAATCTGGTTTTTCAAAGGTTGCACTTTGTTTTGCACAGTGTCCCAGATGATTTCATCTCTGACTTGAAAGTAGGCATGAGCAATAATGTCTCGTAAACCTGCAATGTTGCGCCACTCTGTCTCTAGAGAACGCTCTCGTAAATTCTGTGGAACGTTCTTAACCGCTTCACCCAAGATTTCTAAGTTCCGAACGACTGCATCATAAGTGCGATCGTCTGCAATAAATTCGTCGAAAGTTAGATCCTTCGTATATCTCAGAATTTTTTCGCAACTTTTGATCATATCGTCTAGGTACAAACGAACATTACGAGACATAAATTGCTTCTCGCTCAACAGTTTCTCGAATCTGAGGTCTCAGCCCTTCTTGCATCACTAAGTCAACTGCAACACCTAGATTATCCTCAAGAAAGAATTTAATATCCATATAGCGATCGAGCGTGTAGGGCGGCTCTAGATCCACTAAAAGATCAACATCACTATCAGGACGTGCTTCATCCCGCGCGACTGAACCAAATATCGCCAGAGATCGAACACCCATCTGTTTCAGAGTCGCTTCGTGTTGCTTTAACGTTGCCAGAACTCGATCGCGCTTCATCTCAATGCCTCAACTCATTATGGTTTTATTTTCTCTCAATGCCGCCGATCGCATTCCAATCGCGATCGCACTCAGCGCCAAAATTCCCATCATTCCAGCTAACGGATTGCGATCAATTCCTGTCACCCATGCCGGAACTCGATTTGAGAATGTTATTAGTTGCCCCACATTCACAAGGTAATAGCCCCAAACAATACCCGCATGAAAGCCGATTGATAATCCCAACCGTCCCCGCGTGGCTCGTTTTGCCCATACCAGAATCGATCCTAAAATCACTAAAGCAAAAAACTGCGGTCGAATTCCATGCACCAGCGCAAAAATTAGACTACTGACCCACCGGGAAACACGAGGCGAATATCCTCGATCGAGTTCATTCAACAACCAGCCGCGAAACAGCAATTCCTCGACGCATCCAACCGCGATCGCCATCACACCGCCTTCAAGCAGAATTCGCGGAAACGTATTTGAAGGAATCTGCCATTTCACCCAGCCTAAAACGCCTTGCAGCGCGAACATCAGCAGTAAACTTCCAAGACCGATCGCTAATCCTTGCCCCAAATTCCGTAAACTCTGGCGCGGTTGTCTTAATCCGTACAGTTTGAACAGCGGCTCTCGATAAACAAATCGCCCCCATAGTTTCACAAGGACGATGAATTCTGCGTACAAAACGATATACGTCAAGATCGAAGCCAGATTCCGAGCCGCATCGGTTGCACCATAGAAAATGCTCACTGTCCACTCGATCGGGATCTTCAACGGCAGCCACATCACAAAAAGCATCAACACAAATAGCCCAATCCGAACTGGAGTTGGGCGATGAGAAATAGCAGCAAAATTGAATTTCAAGCGGCGTTTTGGGATTATTCGTCAGGCTCGATCGTACTATCCAAGCCCTTCATTTTCAGCGTTTCACTGTAAAACTCTGCGTGTTCCTGAGCGCAAGTAATCACCAGCCCAACTCCACTATTGTGAGTTTCCATCATAATGTTGACAGCTTGGGGCTGAGTCAGGCTCGGAACCGTTTCGATCAACGCCTGCACCACATATTCCATCGAGTTGTAGTCGTCGTTGTGCAACAGAACGCGATAGCGTGGGGCAAGTTTTCGAGTTGTTGAACGCTTCTCAATAGTTTCAACAGACACAGTTCTATCCTCTCCGTTAGCGATTAGGGGTCAATTTGTGGACAAGATCAATTCCCGCCCAACTGGTTTTAATGATTCCGGGTGTAAACTGAAGCTTCAGTCCAACACAGCATCCGGGCAGAAAAGGTTTTTGCGATCGTTTCCAGCTTAGCGTTTCTTCACGATGCGCGCTGATTTCATTCTATCCATACCGCCAAGAATCGATCAATCAGAAGAGTAGCGGTTTGTTGATGCAAAATTTTAGAATTGGAAAATGCTTTGATTAACCCTTCATAAACTCTATGACTGCCGCCTTTCAGCAGTTTCAACCGTCCCAAATTGTTTTTCTCGAACACAACCAGTCACGTCTTTACGCTGAAGTCGTACAGTTTGTGGAATCGAGACGACTCTGCTGGGTGCGCCCGATCGCGCTTGTTACGGCTTCAGAGTCAGAAGATTGGACAGAGTACGATCGCTTAATGCTGCAAGATCTTCAAGACGGTTCTGATTTGATGTGCCCTGCCGTTTTGTTTCGAGAGGCATTAGATGTTGAAGTCTTGCCTTTGCTTACTCGACTTGGCTCTGAATCCAAAGGGAGAAATCCGCATTCTCATCGCCATTTGCATCAGTTTATTCAGCAGATTTGGCAAGCGCGACCCGATGCTTTTGAGAACAAAGTAATTTAGGGAATTGCTCTCAAATAGAATTCCTTAGCAATGTTTTAAATATTACACGAACCCTTATCTTGCTTTATTGCAGTAGAATCATCAACCACGCATTTTCTACAGGTGACGATTCTTAAAATTATGTATATTTGCGTACGTTACTCGTGAAACTACTTACCAGAAAATTTAAACAACTAGCCTGATCGAATAAAGTTTTCGCGAAACCGTGAAGCTTCTCTAGTCGTTCTTAAGCGAGTCCAGTTATCGTCAGAGCGTTCACCGGAAAAATTCGTTTGAGATCGAAAGGGTAAGTAAAATTATGCAGAGTTTGCTCGTCCGTCCCGAAACTGCCATTATTCGTCCTTGCGGCTCCCTTAACGCTGCAAATGCCGCAGAATTTCAGCGACAATTCCACACAGCGGTACTTTCCGAGCAGAACTGCGCCCTTCTAATTGATATGAGCCAAGTAGAATCGCTTGATAGTGCAGGCTTAATGGCACTCGTTTCGACCTTGAATCTGGCGCAGGCAAATCAGAAGCGGCTAAGCCTCTGTTCAGTAACAGTATCGATCCGAATCGTCTTTGAAATGACGCAGCTCGATCGCGTGTTCGAGATTTTCGAGAGCCTTTCCGCGTTTGAACTGGCAACCGCTTAGATTTGTTCGATTTACCTTGCTTTTCGGACAGCCACAGAGCGATCGCGCCTATACTAAGAAGTCGATCGCGCACTCTCAAAGGCAAGGTGAACCGTGGCAATTGCAGTAGAAACCCTTCTAACCACTGATATTCTGCGTCCGGCTCGATATCTTGGCAATGAGTTAGGAGCCGTTCACAAACCTTGGAATGCAGCAACGGTTCGATGGGTGCTAACCTACCCCGAAATCTACGAAGTCGGGGCATCAAATCTCGGTCATATTATTCTTTACAGCATTCTGAACGCGCAGCCTCGACAGTTATGCGATCGAGCCTACCTTCCCGCACCCGATCTCGCTGCTAAACTCCGGGAAACCCAAACGCCTTTATTTGCGGTCGAATCTCGTCGATCGCTGAGCGATTTTGACATTCTCGGCTTCAGTCTCAGTTACGAACTCGGAGCGACAAACATTCTCGAAATGCTCGATCTCGCAGGAATTCCGCTGACTTGGAACGCGCGATCGGAGACTGATCCCTTAATTTTTGCAGGCGGACAAACCGCAACCTCAAACCCTGAACCTTACGCCGACTTTTTTGATTTTGTAGCGCTAGGCGATGGTGAAGAACTCTTACCAGAAATTGGATTAGTCATCGAAGAAGGCAAAGCGGCAGGATTGAGGCGCGAGGAACTTTTACTCGATTTGGCACAGGTTCCAGGCGTTTATGTGCCACGATTTTATGACATGGCTCCGGATGGCTCGGTTCATCCGAATCGCCCAGACGTACCAAAACGGATTCTACGGCGGGTCGCAACGCCGATTCCGGCTTACTCGATCGGGCTTGTTCCCTACGTTCAGACGGTACACGATCGTTTAACGATCGAAATTCGGCGCGGTTGTACGAGAGGGTGTCGATTCTGCCAGCCGGGAATGCTAACTCGACCCGCGCGCGATGTCGAACCGGAACAAGTCATAGATGCGATCGAATCGGGCATGAGAGCCACCGGATATAACGAGTTCTCGCTGCTGTCTCTGAGTTGTTCAGATTATTTAGCGCTACCTGCGGTCGGAGTTGAGATTAAAAATCGGCTGAAAGGAGAAAATGTCTCGCTCTCCTTGCCAAGTCAAAGAGTCGATCGCTTTGATGAAAATATTGCCAATATCATCGGGGGCACTCGTCAGACGGGCATCACGTTCGCGCCAGAAGCGGGAACTCAGCGAATGCGCGACATCATTAACAAAGGTCTGACCAACGAAGAACTTCTACGCGGTGTCAAAACTGCCTTTGAGCAAGGTTGGGACAAGATCAAGCTGTACTTTATGATCGGGCTTCCTGGTGAAACTGATCCGGATGTCTTAGGCATCGCAGACACGATTCGATGGTTGCGTCGGGAATGCACAAAGCAGGGACGCAGACGATTAGATTTCAACGTCACGATTTCTAATTTCACGCCGAAACCGCATACACCGTTTCAGTGGCACTCGGTTTCAACCAGTGAATTTAAGCGGAAACAGGCGCTACTCAGAGAAGCATTTCGATCGATCAAAGGAGTCAAAATCAACTTCACCGATACGCGAATTTCAGCAATGGAGGATTTTGTCGGTAGAGGCGATCGCCGATTAGCCCCAGTCGTGCAGCGCGCTTGGGAACTCGGTGCAGGCATGGACTCTTGGTGGGAAAGTCTAGAGAAAGCGTTTGGTGCATGGACACAAGCGATCGACGAAGCAGGAGTGACGTGGAAATATCGCCAAGTCGAAAGCGGTGAATGGAACATCTTTGACGCGAACGAATCGATTTCGCTCGATGCTCCGCTGCCTTGGGATCACTTGGATACTGGGATCGATAAGAAATGGCTGAAAGAAGATCTACAAAAAGCACTTGAAGCCGCGATCGTGCCCGATTGCTCATTCGAGGGCTGTTCTCACTGCGGCGTTTGTGGGGTTGATTTCGGACACAATATCGTGATTCCACCGCCTGAGATTCCTGGATTTTCGGGACATTTCGAGCCGAATCAAACACGGGCGCAACGGCTACGGGTGCGAATGGGGAAAGAAGGTGACATGGCGTTATTAAGCCATCTCGATCTGTTGCGATTGTTCGATCGCGCTGTGCGTCGCGCTTCAATCCCGCTCACCTTCACAGGTGGGTTTCATCCTTCGCCCCGCATTGTGCCTGCAAGCGCCTTGCCGCTTGGAGTCAGCAGTTCCGGTGAAATTGTGGATTTTGAATTAACGCGATCGATGGATATCGAAGAATTTCGCGCCAAACTCACAGCCCAACTTCCGGCGGAAATTCCGATTTACTCAGTCGAAGAAATCAGTTCCCAACAACCCGCATCAGCCGTTCTACTTCAGAAAGCAGAGTACCGAATTGAAATTGCAGCAGAAATTGAGGCAGATTGGCAAACTTGGATTGATCAAGTTTTGGCAAAATCTGAGATTTGGTTAGAGCAAACGACAAAATCGGGAAAAACTTATCCGCTGGACGTGCGCGATCGCCTATTTGAACTGCAATTGCTCGAATCCACAGCAGAAAAAGCGACGCTGCGATACATCGGTAGCTGTCAAAACGACGGAACTTTATTGCGTCCAGAGCAGATGGTTACAATTCTTGAACAAGTCTCTGGGCAAGAATTACACCTTCTGACCATTCATCGCACCCAGCTATTTCTAGCGTAATCAAACTTTCTTCTACCTACCCCTGCAAAATCAAATCGTCAAAACTGGTACGGATGCAAATCCGCACGTTATAATGCTTTGCATCACAGGCTGTCGTGAGCTAAGAATCCCCGTAGATGCTGTCGGGTGTAGGTCTTAGAGTCTTACGCAGGCTGTTTGCCAGATTTTCGCTATTCTTCATCCAGATGCAGCGGACGATTGCGATCGCTGCCTGCTTGATCGAAGTTCACTCGTCGACTGTCCAGAGTCAGAGTGAGGATCGGTATGAGATTGTCGGTTTTTTAGAGCCGCTCACACTGAACACTGCTCAGACTTGATGCGATCTAGAGATTTCACGCTCCTGTGTTTTTGACCGTTACCGCGAAAGAAGCGAAACTTCAAAGCTTCGATCGCGCCCCAGTTTTGAGGAAGTTGAATGACAAAGCAAATTGTGATTGCTGAGCAGCATCGAATTGCTGCTGTATTTTCAGAAGATCAGATTCAAGAATTAATCGTTGCCACCGGAAGTCATCAGGTCAGCGACATCTATTTAGGAATTGTCGAGAACGTTCTGCCCGGAATCGATGCCGCGTTCGTGAATATCGGCGATTCTGAGCGAAACGGATTTATTCATGTCTCAGATTTAGGTCCGTTGCGATTAAAGCGATCGGCAGGGTCGATCACAGAACTGCTTGCCCCCCAGCAAAAAGTTCTGGTGCAGGTGATGAAAGAGCCGACCGGAAATAAAGGCCCGCGCCTCACCGGAAATATTTCGATGCCGGGTCGGTATTTAGTTCTGATGCCTAACGGTCGTGGGGTGAATCTATCGCGTCGAATTCGCAACGAAAACGAACGTAACCGACTCAGAGCCTTGGCGATTTTGATTAAGCCTGCTGGCATGGGAATTGTGATCCGCACCGAAGCCGAAGGAATGCCCGAAGAGGCAATCATGGAGGATTTGGAAGCCCTCCAGAAGCAGTGGGAAGCGATTTTGCAAGAAGCAGGTTCGACTCGTGCGCCTGCATTATTAAACCGCGATGATGACTTTATTCAAAAAGTCCTGCGCGATGTCTACAGTGCAGATGTTAACCGGATTGTGGTTGATTCTCACACCGGATTAAAACGAGTGAAACAGCAGTTATTGAACTGGGGTGGAGGAAAACCACCTCAAGGAATATTAATCGAGCATCATCGCGATCGCATCTCCATTCTCGATTATTTCCGCGTCAATGCCGCAATCCGAGAAGCGCTCAAACCGAGAGTCGATTTACCTTCCGGCGGTTACATCATCATCGAGCGAACTGAAGCGCTGACCGTGATTGATGTCAACTCTGGTTCATTTACGCGATCGGCAACCGCCAGAGAAACTGTACTCTGGACAAACTGTGAAGCCGCAACCGAAATTGCTCGACAATTGCGCTTGAGGAACATCGCAGGAGTAATCATCGTGGACTTCATCGATATGGAGTCGCGACGTGATCAACTGCAAGTTTTGGAGCATTTTAATAAAGCTTTGCGATCGGACAAAGCCAAACCGCAGATTTCTCAACTTTCCGAACTCGGCTTAGTCGAACTCACTCGGAAACGCCAAGGGAAAAACATTTACGAACTATTTGGTCGTCCCTGTCCAACCTGTGGCGGTTTAGGGCACATCGTTCATCTCCCTGGAGAAGTCGAACCCGAAGAAGGGGAAAGCCTGGAGCAACGTCCCGCCGCTCGATCCCTACCTTCAGAAACTGCACCCCGTCGTGCTGAACCCCGCCGAGAAATTCCCGCTGCAACCGAAGCCTTCTGGGAAGGAGACGACTTGGAGAGTGATGCTGGCGAATCGGATTTAGAACTGCTGCACCATCCGAGCTATCAAGAACGCGGTCGATCGGCAACTCGTCGCCGCAAACGTCGAATCGGCGAAGATGCTCCGCGTGAATTTGCTCGAAGTGAAGCCCCGGTGCGAGAAGCTCCCGCGAAACCGACTCGATGGGAAGAATCAGGCACTCGCCCGAATGGACTCTCGACTCCAGCGCCTACATTAGTTCCGCGATCGACAGAGTATATACCAGAACCCGTTGCAGATTTGCCCGTTGAGGAAGCTCCGCGCGAGAACCGCTACGAAGACCGACGAAATAACCGTTCTCCTAGACGCGATCGATTCAACAAAACTCCGGCTGAACCGCCCGAATCGGTTTACGTCGAGATGACTCCGGACGAACAGGATGTTTATGCTTGGATGGGAATCTCACCACTAATTCTGTCGAGTCAGGAAGTGAAAAATCCGAAATCTGCGATCGTCTCGGTTTTACTTCCTGGAGAAGCTCCCCCGCCCGAAGCGATTCAACCTACTCAAATCGAGGAACCCGTTACCCCCGAACTTCCAGAGATTGAAGAACCTGTAGATTACGCTGCGGAATCCCTGGTTGAAGAGGATATTCCTGAGATCGCTCCATCGCAAGAAGTTGCCGTGGCAGAAGTTGAAGTGCCAGAACCGGAAGCAGCACCAGAACCCGAAGAAGATGCCCCGGTGCGACGAAGACGGCGGCGATCGTCGGCAACCGCGAACGAATAACGTGCCTCAGAATCCGACCCTGGACGTAGAGCAGTCTTTGTGGAAGCAAGGGCTGCTTCGCGTTGCAGGGGTAGATGAAGCGGGTTTAGGATGCCTTGCAGGTCCGATTGTTGCCGCAGCCGTTCTTTTACCGTGTAATTGCAAAATGATTCAAGGCGTTCGAGATTCTAAACTTTTGTCTGCGTCCGCACGATCACGCTTATTCGAGCCAGTGAAAACAAGCGCGATCGCAGTCGGAATCGGAATCGCAACGGTTCACGAGATTGAACAAATTAACGTTTTGCGGGCTTCTTATCTTGCAATGCAGCGTGCCCTAAGCCGAATTTCCCCTTATGATCACGCTTTAATCGATGGTCGCCCGATCAAACAAGCGGATTTGGGTTCGCACACAACCCTCATCGATGGTGATGCAACTTGTTACACGATCGCTTGTGCCTCGATTATTGCGAAAGTGAGACGCGATCGCTTTATGCAGCGTCTTGCAAAGCGATTTCCCAGTTATGGTTGGGAACGGAACGTCGGCTATGGCACAAAACAACATCTCGAAGCGATCGAGATGTTTGGCATTACACCGCATCACCGTCGGACTTATGCACCCGTCCAGAAAGTAATTCTGGCACTTAATTTAGAGGATTAACCGCGATCGAATCGATTGGCGTACTGGTTTCCATTTGTAGAGCAACCCAGTTACGGTAGTCGCTTAATAGCTGCTGTAACAAGCGCTGCTCAATGGTGGATAAAACGCTCATCAGCAAACCATTCCCCGCAGTTTCAAGCAGTGGGCGCGGCATGAATGTGAACGGTGGGGGCAGTTCGACCTGAACTGCTAAATCCGCGCGTCCCTTAAGATAAGTCATTCCATGTTTCTGACACGGCGAAAGTTGCCCGTTCAAATCGAGCGAAAACTTATTTTGTATGTAATCAATGCCGCGTAGCTCACATGCAACCGATCGTAAATTAATTGCCGAAGTTTCCGTCGCCCAGACTCGCATATCAACTACAGGCTGAATACACAGCGTCATGAAGTTTAGTTGACGCATCTTCAGGCGATAAACTTCGTCACCCAATGGCTCAATCTGGCTCGATGCCGCAAGTGCTTTCACCACTCGTTGCGGCTGTCGTAGATAATTTGTGATATGAATAGGCTGCTCTGGAACGACCAAATCAACTCCAAGAGAGGCAGAGAACCGAGTATCCATCAGGGAAAAGTTATGAGGAGGATTTTATCAATTATGAACTAATTTTAAGGGGCTTTTTACCACTGTGCGTTCACCTTTTGAAATATAAACGTATTCAGTTGGGCAAAAGATTACTGTTTTACAAAGCTCAGCGGATTATCGAAGCGTTTGAAATTTAAGGAACAGGCGATGACACAGACGATCGCACATTTAGGACCACACGGAACATATACAGAAGCAGCAGCCCTAAAATATCTAACCTGGTTGACTCAAACGACCAATGACGCAGCATTTCTTTGTCCTTACCCCAGTATTCTGCAATCTTTAGAAGCGGTTGCAAAGGAGCAGGCACATTTCGCTGTGGTTCCAGTCGAAAACTCGATCGAAGGAAGTGTGACGATGACGCTCGATGCACTTTGGCGATTAGATCGCTTAAGAATTCAACACGCGATCGTGCTGCCGATTCATCATGCTTTGCTGTCGATCGCAGAGCGACTTGACGAAATCCAAACCGTTTATTCTCATCCGCAAGCACTTGCTCAATGTCAGAACTGGCTCGATCGCAATCTCCCGAATGCCCAAATCATTGCCGCAAATTCTACAACCGAAGCGCTACAGCATTTAGGTGAAGATCAAACGATCGCCGCGATTTCCTCGCAAAGAGCGGCTCAGCTATACAGTTTGCCGATTCTTGCTTCACCCATCAATGACCATCCAGAAAACTGCACTCGCTTCTTAGTTCTCAGTCTCAATGCTTCACCCGGCGGAAATCGTACCTCACTTGCGTTTAGTGTGAGCGCAAACCAGCCTGGAGTATTGGTCAAACCGCTACAGATCTTTGCAGAGCGAGAAATTAATTTAAGTCGAATTGAATCGCGTCCCACAAAGCGATCGCTCGGAGATTACGTTTTTTTCATGGATTTAGAAGCCGATACCCGACAAGATGCAATGCAATCTGCACTGGCTGAATTGGCGATTTGCACAGAAACCTTGAAAATCTTTGGTAGTTATAGTGTTCTACCCTCAATTAGTTGAGGTTCTTGATTCAAAACAGCTACAGGCTCCGGAATTGTTAGAGGTTGCAGCGATTGAAGCTTCGCGTCTTCTTCGAGTTTTGCCCCAATTTCTAACGGAGCTTCTTGAGGAGCAGGCAAGCCGTCTAGCGGTTGGGGAACTTGAGGTGAAGAAGACGAAATCGTCGGTTTTACTAACTGATCCACCGCTTGCTTCACAAACAATTGCAGAAAGGGCAAACGACGATTTTGCTCAAACACTTTCTGCATCACTTGCTGTAACAGATCCGGCTTAATTTCTCCGGTCGGCTCGCCTTCAAAATATTCAATCAAAGATAGACCCGCCATTCGAGTCAAATAAGCAGCACTCACTCCTTGAATCAGTCCCCCTGCAACAAAAGTGATGGCATTCGTTTTGAGAATCGTTGCGATCGCTTGCGTCGAAACTTCAACCAGTCCCAACTTCACCATCACGCCCGCCATCGTTGCCGCGATCGTCTTCGCTTGCTCTAAAGTAAATTTACGCTGATATAAATTGCTCAACTCCATGACCATCTGCCCATTAATTGCAGCAGTCGCTAACAAATCCAAAGCTGGAAATGGATTTGCAAACGCCGTCCCTGCCACGATCCACTGGGCTTGATCAATCTGGGGCATCGCCCGATCGCGTCGGACTCGATTCAATGCCGTTTTTGCCTCAGCCCGAACTGCGGTCACGTTACTTAATGAACTGGCTAAAACAAGCTGCTGCCCTTCTTGTAAAAGAATTTGGTTCAAACGATCGAGTAATGGCAAAATTTGCGGCTCTGGTTTTTCTAACCATTCTTTCATCGTGCCATCAGATCGATGCTGCCGGATTTTGAGCGACTTCGGATTGGTTGCGATCGCAATCACATCATGAGGTGCAAGAATCCCATCCATCCGCTCTCTTAAATGATTTAGAATCATGTGCTGAGCTTCCGGCAGATATTGATCTTGCTTGTTAAAAAGCAGAACTAATCGTTTTCCAACGGAAGTAATTTTTTGAATCGCTTGAAATTCGGTTGCAGTTAAATCGCCGTTGGTGACAAACAAGACAACATCCGCCGATCGCGCAAGCTTCCAAGCATCTCTCTCTGCAATAATTCCGCCATCCGTTGCTGCAAATAATTCTGGCGTATCTTGTAAAACAAGCTTTTGTGAAACTTCTGCCACCCAACAGCGTTGCAGTAAATTGACGAGCATCGTTTTACCGACAGACTTCCCGCCCATTACAGCAAAGCGAATTTCATCACGATTTAGATCTGAGGTGATCTGGTGAATCTGCGATCGCAAATCGGAGAGTTGCTGAGCGCTACCGTCGATCGTTAAATCTTGAGTCTCGATCGCCAGTAAATCTAAAAGTTCTTTTGCTTCGACTAATTCACTCTGCACTCGATTCAGTGACACTGGCGCAACCCGAATTTTCGGAGTGTCATCCTTCTGAAACTTCAACACTACCCAAGCAATCCCGCTACCCATGACGATCGCAGGAAGCCAGTCTCCTAATGTATGCGTCAAATTCTCCAAAACCCAGAGCGAGAGGGTCGCACCGATACCCCCGAAAATTAACGATCGCTGCCACGAACTAAACATTCTTATATATATTTCAGATCACTGATTTCCAGGATAAGCCAAAGTTTCTCAGTTGACTTGCTCTAGAAGAATCAATCATCTTTAAACGCGAAAAAGCCCCCGGAAGTCGGGGGCTTTGCACTCAGTTC
>CAXTDB010000045.1:0-21185 GCA_964242045.1 uncultured Leptolyngbya sp.
CTGCACAAACACCAAGCTTGGGATCACTGCCACTTCGTTGAACAATCGAGAGATATTTGGAACTCTCAATGTGACTGGAGCTTGTGTATCCGGCTCCAAGATACTAATCACCGTGTTACTGGTGCCAAAATCGATCGCCACTGCGGTCATGAGATTGCTCCAGCGGGTAAAGTTCGACTCACTTTGGCAGGCACTAAAATGCGATCGTGACTCCGATATCCCACAAATCGCACGTAGACAGATTCTCCAAGTTTTAAATCGGCAACATCACCCTGATGCAGTTGTGGATCGAATTCGACTTGTTCCCAAGGTTTCCCGATCGTTTGATAATTCCAAAATTTAACTAAGTTATCGAGCGCGGTGAACATTCCAATTAAGTTGCGAGCGGGTAAATCAGGCTTCGTTTCAGTCATCCGTCGCACACTTGGATATTGCGTTAATAAGGACTGAATTTGCTCGAACGCTTTGATCTCAGAATCTTGTTGAGCTTGAGTGGATTGGGTTTCTAACTGCGATCGCAATCTCGCGCACTGTTGCTTAAATTCCTCGATTTGAACTTCTAAGGTAGCTTTCTCTCGCTGACTGGTTTGCCAATCTGAGATTGCCATCTCTAACTTTTGCTCAAGAGTCGATTGTGTTTGTTTGAGTTCATCAATGTTCGATCGCAACAGTGCTTCTGTCGCTTGAGCGGCTTTGTGCGATCGCCAATAAAATCCACTCGACACAAGCAGTCCCAGTGATAAACCAATCACGCTCAAATCCATTGGGTTACTCCTGTTGTTGAATCGTTTGGGATTGTTCAACGGTTAGAGAATTGTCTGCATGGTCGTGATATTCGGGTAGGAGATCGCGCGACTCGAGCGCACCTAGCGATCGTTCTAAATCTTCAGTTGCCAGCGTACAACTTTCACCCGTACCGTTCAGCACCGTTTCTGTTACTTTGCCATCTTTGCCGATGCGATACTCAATTTGCTGATAGTTTGCCATCGTCTTACAAAAGGTAAGTTTGTCAAAAGGTAAGTTTGTTTTTGCATTATGCACCACGAAAGCAAATTCAAACTAGAAAAAATGTACTATAAAAACCCGATTTTGACAATTGTAGTGATCCTCAAAATCGGGTTTAATTAGATATCAACAGTGCTTATTGAGCGCGCGGGGTTGAAGGCAACTGCGCTTCGTTGTATCGCCGTGGCACTTGGGCAAAGCGATAGTTTGTCAGTCGGCTCGCAGTCGTAAAGTGTTGATTGATAATCGGTAGACCCTGATTCACGACAGCTAACAAATCTGGATTGCGACCGAATGCGGCTTCACGCTGAAACACAGACGCATTCTCTAAGTGAGCATTGACTCCACCTTCATCGAGATAAGCGTTATCAAACTCGGTTCCAGACAATTGCATAAACCGCGACATAATCGCTTGGTATTTTGGACCAGGAGCCGATGGCAGAGTTGCCCGAATTCGAGGAGCAATCCGCGTCAACTGCTGTTTCACATTTTGTTGCTCTTGAATCTCAGCTTGTGCAAACTGTCGCACCGCCTGATTATTTGATTTTTTCAATGCCATTTCACCGAGCATGATGTTGGCTAATCCAGCTTGTCCAGCAGCATCCACAAACGCGATATCAACCGCATTCGCTTGTGCGCGGGGAACTGCGGGAACACGCGGCGTTTGAGCATTCACCTGCGTAAAGAATGAACCCCCGATCGCGAAACACAGTCCCACGATCGCAGAAATTGCCACGATAAAATACTTTCTCAACATGAAAACTGTCCTATTTCTACAAAAATGCAGAGCATAAATTCGGGGAAATTCCACAGATGCTCTGTTTCCATGTTGGTTGCTTCAAGAACAGTTTCCTCTCTCTAGAGGAGTGTTCAATGGGCTTAGATTCCAGCTCCGTCTAAAAACTCATCGATCACACGATCGCGCAATCGACACGCTTCTCCCTCGTTTGCAGGTTCCGGTTTAGAATCTGCCGCAGGCATCGCATAACACACCGCTAACGATTCACGAGTTTGCAGCATTTGAAGCTGTTGCTCTAAAGACTCAATGCGATCGACTAATGCCCGAATCACTTGCGCTTCTGAATCTGGTAAGCGTCCATGCTCCAGCGGATCAACTCGTTCACCCGCTCGATAGACAATCCGCCCTGGAACACCAACGACAGTGCAATCTGACGGAACATCGCGTAACACGACTGATCCCGCCCCGATTCGCACGTTGTTTCCGAGTTGAATGTTACCAAGTACTTTCGCACCCGCACCGACGACGACATTTTCGCCAAGCGTCGGATGGCGTTTACCGCATTCTTTTCCGGTTCCGCCCAAAGTCACGCCTTGATAAATCAGCGCGTAATCTCCGACGATCGCAGTTTCGCCAATCACGACTCCCATGCCGTGATCGATAAAGACTCCTTGCCCGATCGTCGCTCCAGGGTGAATCTCGATTCCAGTCCAAAACCGTCCGATCTGCGAAATCAACCTCGGCACAAATGGAACACCCACTTTGAATAGCCAGTGAGCGATTCGGTGAAACATCAACGCTTGCAGTCCCGGATAGCAGAACAGTACTTCTAGCCAGTTCCGAGCAGCAGGGTCACGATCGAAAATAATTTTGAAGTCAGCACTCAGGCTTTTCAGCACAGCAGCATCCCTATGTGGCGCGATAAGACCAAGTTTTATCTTAGCGTGTCAAGTGAATCGAGATCATCTGCCCATCTGTTAAGTGGTTATATGATCAATGATTCTCTTCATTCTTTTGTGACAGCGGTTGTGCCAGTTGAGAAAGTAGGCGCAGTCAAGACCCCAAGCGGGATGCTCCGCTTTTAGGCTAAAGCTATGAAATTCAAGCGTCCGCCGCTACAAGGATGAGCCTATGCGTCCGTTAAAGGTATTTGGAATCGGTTTGACGACCTTGATTCTAGTTGGAATCTGCAATGCGATCGCGCTACCGGATACGATCGGGCGTTCTTTGATCCCGACCAGCCAGGAACTTCCTCGGAATCAACCAGTGATTTTAGATTGGACTCAGATGACGGGCGATCCGGCTGGTGCAGCAGGGTATGTGGTTAATCCAGATCGCGCCACACTCTCGAAATGGGCACAGTTCACTAGCATTTCTCAACGTCTTGGGTCACAGGGCGGACATACAACAACTGCTAAATTGTCTGGGTCGCTCCAGAGTCAAAAGATTCTATTTGCTAAAAGCCTAATTGGGCTGGATGGTTCAGTCACATCTCTAAAGATTCCAGACAAAGGACAAGATTCGGTTGGGAATGGAACGAGTCGATCGCACAATTTATCGCCAGATGGCGACACCGTTGCGTATATCGACGATCGGGATGGAGAAAGAAAAAGAGGCGCGTTTGATGAGATCTATCTGTTTGATTTGAAGACGGGTCAATCTCGCCAAGTGACTCGATTGGGTCAAGGACGAATTGATGCGCTAGTTTGGTCGCTCGATAGCAAATCACTGGCATTTATGCGTCAAGGAATGCTTTATCGAACTAATTTAGACAGCAATGACCTGCAAGAACTGCATCAGTTTGCATTCCGTCCGCCTGATTCGACTCAACCCCAACCCTCGAATGAAGTGTTAATTCAGCCCGAATCTTCGATGCGCTGGTCGCGGGATGGTCGAACGATCGCGCTTTTAGGCTCAAAAGATTCAGATAGAATGACGACAATTTGGCTATTTGATGTGCAGACTAAACAGTTACGCGCACTGTTTCCCGCGCCGCCCGCTCGATTTAAGGGTGGCATTGAATATCCGTTTGATATCGATGATTTTGATTGGTCGCCGGATGGACAACAAATCGTGCTTTCGGCAGGATGGGGATCAGAAGCTCGATCGTGTTGGGGGCTGTACAACTTGAGTCGGCATTTTCTGTATCGCGTTAACATCACCGAAGGTAAGCTGATTCAACTCACTCATACTCCTCAATCCGGTGCGCGATTGCTCTGGGTGCAATCGCCCTAAACGATTTTGATCAGAAAAAGCAGCATTTTGCGTGAAAGTCCTGCGCTTTGTCCATCGCCCTCCTATAATTAGAGCCTGCATTCCTTCAATTTCTGCTACTCATGTCAGACGAACTTCGCCAAACTCGAATCGAGAAAGTTGAACAACTCAAGCAGTTAGGGATCAATCCCTATGCGTATCGCTGGGAATCGACCCATATGGCTGCTGAACTGCAAGAGAAATTTGCCGAGTTGCCAAGCGGCGAAGAAGATCCGATCGAGGTTGCGATCGCAGGTCGCGTAATGCTGCGGCGTTTCTTGGGAAAATTAGCGTTCTTCACGATTCAAGACGAAACAGGAACGATTCAGCTTTACTTGGAGAAGAAGCGCATTCAAGAACACATGGGCGAGAATGCCTTTAAGCAGCTTGATAAGCTTTCAGATGCAGGCGATTTCTTAGGGGTGAAAGGAACACTCAAGCGGACTGATAAAGGCGAGTTGTCGGTCTATGTCAAGGAATACACAATTCTCACAAAATCACTGTTGCCCTTACCGGATAAGTGGCATGGTTTAACAGATGTCGCAAAGCGCTATCGGCAACGCTATGTAGATTTGATTGTGAATCCCGAAGTGCGCGATACGTTTCGCAAGCGAGCGTTGATCACCGCAGGCATTCGCCGCTATCTGGATGAGCAAGGATTTATCGAAATCGAAACGCCTGTGTTGATGAGCGAAGCGGGTGGAGCGGATGCGCGTCCCTTCATCACGTATCACAACACAATGGACATGCAGCTTTATCTGCGGATCGCGACCGAACTGCACCTGAAGCGGCTGATTGTGGGTGGATTCGAGAAAGTGTTTGAACTAGGGCGAATTTTTAGAAACGAAGGGATTTCGACGCGACACAATCCAGAGTTTACGACGATCGAGGTTTATCAAGCCTACGCCGACTACCACGACATGATGAACTTAACCGAAGCCATCATCACAACCGTGACTCAGAACGTGATCGGAACGCTCAAGTTAACTTACCAAGGCGAAGACGTTGATCTGACTCCACCTTGGCGACGAGTGACGATGCACGAAATTGTGCAAGAAAAAACGGGAATCGATTTCGCTCAGTTCACCGATTTAGAAGCAGCAAAAGAAGCGGCGACAAAAGCAGGAATTCAGAACGTTGAAGAGTGTTCTTCGATCGGTAAACTGCTCAACGAAGCCTTTGAACAAACCGTCGAAACTACATTAATTCAGCCAACATTCATTCTCGATTATCCGGTCGAAATTTCACCATTAGCAAAACCGCATCGATCGAAACCTGGATTAGTCGAGCGATTTGAACTGTTCATCGTTGGACGAGAAACCGCAAATAGCTTCTCAGAGTTAACTGATCCGTTAGATCAGCGCGATCGATTAGAAGCGCAAGCGGCTCGAAAAGCAGCGGGAGATCTCGAAGCGCATGGCGTAGATGAAGATTTTCTCACCGCTTTAGAGTATGGAATGCCGCCAACTGGGGGACTAGGAATTGGGATCGATCGCTTAGTAATGGTGTTAACTGATGCCGCAAGTATTCGCGATGTGATTGCATTCCCTTTGTTGAAACCTGAGAAGGCAGAAACCGAAGAGTAGAGTTACAGCAAAGTGGTGAATCCTTCTTGAGCAAAGTGTCGATCGTGAGTCAGAACTTCCTAAGTTCCGATTTGGCGCATTACCACCATCGAAACACAATCTGTGAGGCTGTAGCCTTTATCCAGACGTGCCGTGTAGAGATTTAGCCCAGACTCAAATAATGCTTGGGTTTGCCAAACAGTCTGGATATCGGAATCTTCTAGTGTGTTTCGGACAGTTGCAGCGATTCTGTCCCGCATTTCAGATCCAAACTCACAGAAATAATTGAGATACTCTACAAGCACAAGTTCGGTTGTCAAAAGACGAGCATTACCCAATTGTGAAGAAATCTCTCGCGCTTTTTGATGGCATTGATCTCGCCGATTAGAACGAGCAACCCAGTAAGCGGTATCTACGAAGATCGTTCTCATACTTCTCGCTTGGGTGTGCCGTATAGATAGTGGTCATGTTGATAAGATCCATCCGTTGGTACTTTTTCCCAGACTTCATCTGGCACTTTCGCCATTTCTTCGTCAATTTTCTCCCAAATCGTTTTCTTAGGCGGCTGATTCTTCTGCGCTAAGAATTCAACGAAGTCGAGGACTTGCTGCTGTCGCTCTGGAGAAAGCTGTTCGAGTTTTGATAGAAGTTGGTCGATCGACGAAGAAACCTCAACTTCTTCAGTGGAAGCCTCAGGAATCGAAGATGCAGACGGTTGAGCAACCATAGAACCAAGACAGAACGACTTCTTCCTCAGTATGCCAGATTACAGATCAGGCGGAAAATCAAGCGCACTGATCGGATAGCGTCCGCGCGGTAGATCGATCGAAGTCGATCGCCAGAGTGACGGAATCTTATTCAGCAATGGAACCCGACGACGATGACGATGCTCCTCTAGCAGATCTTCATACAGTGCTTCCACTTGAGAAATATTACGGTTCAACGTATAGCGCTCTTCGACTCGCTGCCGCGCTTTCTGTCCCAACATTTTTGTCCAACTCGAATGATCCCGCAGTTGTGGTAACAATGCCCGCAGTTGCGAAGTTACCCGCTGAGTTTCGAGGACAATTCCCGCCTCATCTTCTAAGACTTCACCATCTGCGCCCGCATCGGTCGCCACACACGCAACCCCGCACGCCATTGCTTCGAGTAGAGAAAGCGACAATCCTTCAACCAGGGACGGCAAAATAAATACATCGGTACTGCGGAGAATGTTAATGCGATCGCATTCATCCGCCAAAAATCCCAGCCACTTGATTCCATGTTCTTCCCCATAAAACGGAATCAGCGAAGCGGCTAATGTTCCATGATTTCCAACGATCACTAATTGGCTATGATCGCCCATATTCGACTGTTTCCAAGCTTTTAGCAGCGATTCAACGTTCTTCTCTGGTGCGATTCGACCTTGGTAGAGAAACAGTCGTTTTGCGCCGAGTTTGGCTTTGAACGAAGAAGCTCCCGGCGAGTATTTCTCGATATCCACCCCGTTTGGAATCACAGCAATTCGTTCTGCTGGAACACCGAGTTTGAGCAGTAAATCGCGCTGGATTCGGGAAAAGATGATCACTCGATCGTACTTCGCCAGCGACGGTGCATACAATTGGTACATCAAATGCTGAGTACCGGAGGTGAAGTTGCGAAGTTTACGATCGAATGCTGGATGAAACGTTGCTACAAGCGGCAGATTCAACGCTTGACAGATCTCCGGCAGCATAAAGTCGAGCGGTGATAACGTCAGCGATGCGTGAACGATATCCGGTTTCGGCGATAAATTTTTTAGCGCTTGTTCGAGAACCTTGGCAGATTTTAAGGTTGGGATCGTGTAGATCTGCGATTTATATAAAAACGGAATTTGAATTTCTCTTAGATCAGGAAAGTTGTCGGGAATTCCTTCTTCCTGTGCAAAGTGAAAGAAGCTAACCTGATGTTCGCGATCTAACAGAGCATTCGTAACTTCTCGACTGTAGGTAACATTGCCGCAGAACGGCGTTTTCTTGCCAAGCCAAGCGATGTGCATTTGAAGTTTAGTAATAGAGACTAAGAGTTAAGGGAAGTTCAGGTATTAGAAACAACACATCTCTAGTTCCTGACCTCTTATGCCTGATTGTCATCATTGGTATGAGAAATATACCAGGTTAACGATCCACCTGCGATCGTCAATGCAGCCAGCGCCAAAAAGACAATTCTCAACCCAAAAATCGTTTCAGAAACCCCAGCTAATACGAGCGGCAACGATAACGCAATGTTGACAGCATTATTCTGAAGCCCAAAGACCTTTCCGCGCATATCTTCGGGCGTTTCTTGCTGAATCGTCGTTTGCATTGGAATCCCAATCAGTGCAGCAAACGCTCCCAAAGCGACCAGCAATCCCAACGTTATCCAAAGATGCGAATAGAAAAAGCCGATTCCAGTCAAGCAAGCTGCCATGCCGATCGATCCGATCGTTCCGAGTCGGGCATGAGGAAACCGCTGACCAAAACTTCCAAGTAGTGCGGCTCCTGCTGCCATGCCAACACCCCCTGCTGCCAGTAGAAAGCCAAACTGTGACGATTTAATCTCAGGCATCACTTCCGCCAGTCGTACCGCTAACACAGCAAGCGCTGCAAAAATCGAGAACAGAATCACAAGCTGAATCAGTGCGCCTCTGACGTGGGCGTGTTTTTTCAGAAAGCGCAATCCGTCTTTGATGTCTTCCCAAACGTGCGGCTGATCTTCAGGGGCAATGTCTTGGGGTTTCTCACCTGTTTTCATTAAAAGGAGAAGCACACCTGCGATCGCATATCCGCCACCGACCAGAAATTCTTTGCCAAAGTCCGTTCCGACTCCAAACCAACTCGCGATCGTATCTGCGAGCGCCAGCAAAGGTTCACCTACCGCAAACCCAATAATCACCGATGCCATCGCGGTCGTGGTGTATAAAGAATTCGCCGAAAGCAAATGGCGTTTCTCAACTACGAGCGGCATGATCGATTGTTCTGCGGGCGCGAAGAATTGCGTTAGCGTCGAAACCAAGAAGGTCGCTGCTAACAACAAACAAAAGCCCACAGGTAAGCCTTGGAAGGTTGTCCAACCTTTCGTTAACCAAAGCCCGATCGGAATCGCAAACACGAGCGCACCGCGTAGCAAATTCGTTGCGACTAAAACGCCTTTTTTCGACCAGCGATCGACATATACGCCCGCGATCGATCCAAACAAAATCGCTGGAATCGTAAAGGCAATCATAATCGACGACACCCAACCGCTGATCGTTTGTCCTTCTGACTGAAATCGACTCGCAATCAGCGCGATCATCAACACCAGATAAACCTTATCTGAAAGTTGCGAAAACACTTGACCCGACCAGAGCGTCAGAAAATTGCGGTTTTTCAGAACAGGCGCAAATCCTTCTGGCTCTTCGGGAGGTGGAGGCGCAACGGGCTTATCCTCTGAGACGTACTTCGCTCCATTTTCGGGGACATAGCCCCCGTTTGATTCGGGAAATAAATCCTCTTTGAGAATCGGCGATCGCGATTCTAGCGATCGGCTCGGTGGCTGAGAGCGAAACGGCTCGGAGCGCGGATTCAAGCGAGTTGAATCGTGATCGATCGGCGTGGACATCAGGACGTAATCGGCAGGGGAAGGTCGCATCATGGTTTACAGCATCGAATCGGGTGCAAAACAACTGTCAATCAGAACAGCAGATCGAATCGGTTGATCGAAGTGATACTGCGCGTACTGACGAAGTAACTTTTCGAGGGTCAGCCAGACCGAGAGGGGATATTGATCTGGCGCGGGCGGCTCAGCTTGAGGAAGATGCTGAAGGGCGGCAAGTTCGGGAGCATGAAGCGGCACATTTAGAAAACGAGGCGCGTAGGATTTTCGAGCAGGATTGGCAACGGCGCTGTTAGAATCCGTTACTCGATATTCTCCCACAGGTGATTGAACTCGATAAGGCGAAGCCTGTTCTTCAAGAATTCGATCGAGTTCTTCAAGTTTGACGACTCCCCCGATCGTGCCGCTGAATCCAGCTTGCGGATCTGAGTTGTTCAAATCTGGCTCGATCGCGGCTCCAGTCACACTACATTGATTCACTTGGGGAGCAATTCCAGCCACGACCAAAAGCTGAAAAATGGCGTGAATTAATCGAGGAAGCACTTCCGCATCGCTGCATTGCTCGATTCGTCCCAAATGCTCATTTAATAGATAAAAGAGTTCTTCTTGCGGCTGTTCGCTGAGAGCCTGCTGAAGAGCAAGTTCAGCTAAATATTGTCCTGCGGTTAACTTCTTCAAGTTTCGCGCTAAACCCGGATAAGATTCGAGCGTTTCGGCTTGGGTAATTTTGTCGAGCGATCGACCTTTTGCCATCAAGAGTTCGTTCACAACAAACAAACCGCTCCGACCGCCGAGTTTAGAATTCTGCTTGCGCGCTCCCATCGCCACCGCCCGCAGCAATCCGAACTCTTTCGTCAAAATCGTGACGATTCGATCTGCCTCTCCCAAGGGCATCGCTTTAAGATTAATTCCGATCGCTTTATAAGTTCGGCTCATGAAATCGATTCATTGGACGGGATCTTCTCTAGCGTATCGCGCTGGCGCAGTAACTCGACACCTCTAGAGGTTCCAAGTCGCGTCGCACCTGCTACGACTAACTCTAAAGCGTGTTCGATCGTGCGGATTCCCCCAGAAGCCTTAATTCCCACTCGACCTTGAGCAATCTCTCTCAAAAGGCGGACATCGGCTACAGTCGCGCCGCCATTCCAGCCTGTACTGGTTTTAAGAAAAGCGGCTCCAGCCTCTAGGCAAATTTGGGCAGCAGTTCGCTTTTCTTCTTCAGTCAAAAGTGACATTTCTAAAATGGTTTTGATCGGACACCCGGCGGATTCCCGAATCTCAGCGATTTCCCGATGAACGGCATCGAGATTGCCGGACTTTAACCAACCGAGATTAATCACGACATCGAGTTCGGTTGCGCCGTTCTCTACGGCTTCTTGGGCTTCATATAGTTTAATCGTCGAAGTAGATGCCCCCAACGGAAACCCAATCACCGTTGTGACTTTTGGCTTCTTACCGTGCAGTAGATTCGTGGCTTGCCTGACGTGAACAGGTAAAACGCAAACCGAGGCGAATCGATAGCGATCGGCTTCTTCACACCACTGCTCAACTTGAGTCGGAGTCGCGATCGGCGTTAGCAAAGAATGATCGATAAAATCCGCAATATCAATATCTGGATAAGGTTGACTCATCGCGCCTGCTTCAAAGAACTGTATCTTTCAGAATCGCATAAAAGAATCCGTAGCCCAGCCTGAACTACGGATCTCTCTAAACAAGTTGAAAAGCTTGAACTAACGAGTACCGGAACCTCCGGTACGACTAGGCGGATCATTGGGTTCGGGGTCAAAACTTGCGGACAGTGGCTTAACCACGTAGCGAAAATCAGAGTGGACAGTCAACCCTAGCGTTTTCTCGACTTGCGGAGCATTCAAACCATCAGCAACCGTACCAGCCTCGACTCGAACAGCTTTTGGTCCGACCAACGAGAGCGACGCACTTAAAGCCAGAGTTGCTGTCAGTGCCATCCTTAAGAACGTACTCATGTGCAGCAACCTATGAAGATAAAGCATCTATTCTGTTGACCTCCTTCACAATACGTTAATTGATCTGGCGGAACAATTCCAGTGTTTATACGGTAGCTTTACCGCAGCTTCATAGGATGGGCGTGATGTCTACGTAGTTGTACGGATTTAGCGTGAGTTATGTTTCTATATTTGAACATCATGACAAGTCAATCCTGCAAATCATCAAAAACTGTCTGTGCGAATCTGAGTAAGAATAAACTTCTTGAAGCGAATTCTTCAAAGAAATCGATTCACTTATCACCTTACCCGTTAATTTTTAGTGTTGTTTCCGAGAATTTCTCTAAAAACTAATATTTTATTTACGGTTTGTTCATAAATATTGACTAAAAGCATTAAGTTGTGTCAGGAAGCAACCGCAGAACTACGAGGTTTCGTAAGAACAGGGAATGAATTTTACGGTGAGCATGGAAAAATTGAAGGCAAGCAGAAACCGCAGTTTAGAATTGACTGAACTCGATCGACAACGATTGAAACCTAAACTCATTTCAATCGATCAGGCGAAACGCAGTTTACCAGTCGGAACCATTCAAGCCGATAGTGTGTCGATCGCCTCTCTACTTCCGGATAGATTTGTCGATCTGTTGATTCTCGATCCGCCCTACAATCTATCAAAGAATTTCAATGGCTTAAGATTTGAACGCCGTTCAGTTGAGGCGTATACAGCTTGGTTAGACTCAGCGATCGTCGCGCTCAAACCGCTACTGAAGCCAACCGCCTCGATTTATCTCTGCGGTGACTGGCTTTCTTCTGCTTCGATTTTCACGGTCGCTTCAACTCATTTCACCGTTCGCAACCGGATTACATGGGAACGCGAAAAAGGGCGAGGAGCTAAAGCCAACTGGAAAAATTCCAGCGAAGATATCTGGTTTTGTACGGTTTCTAATCAATACACTTTTAATTTGGATGCGGTAAAACTGAGGCGGCGAGTGCTGGCTCCGTATCGGACGATCGACAAAACACCGAAAGATTGGGAAGCGACCGAGCAAGGCAATTTTCGCGATACGCACCCGTCGAATTTTTGGCCAGACATCACAATTCCCTTCTGGTCAATGCCCGAAAACACCGAGCATCCGACTCAGAAGAGCGAGAAACTGATTGCGAAGCTGATTCTGGCAAGCTCGAATCCGGGCGATTTTGTTTTCGATCCGTTTGTAGGCAGCGGAACAACTTCGGTCGTGGCGAGAAAGCTCGATCGACGGTATCTCGGTATCGATTTGAATGAAGAATATTGCTTGCTGACAGAGCGGCGATTGGAATTGGCGGAGCGCGATCGTCGAATTCAAGGCTGGTTCAATGGCGTTTTTTGGGAACGCAACACGCTTGCAGCGCAACAGAAGCTTCAATAGCCTTCTGGAATTTGGAAAGCACCGATCGCTTTGTCGAGTTGAGCCGCGATCGCCAACAATTCCATTTCCCGCCAGCGCTTGCCGACAATCTGGAGTCCAATCGGTAAACCTGCCTGAGTTTGTCCGATCGGAATCACTACCGCAGGATGACCGCTCAAACTAAACGGAATTGTGTAAGCTCCATTTGCAATGCTGTGTGGATAAGATCTTCCTGCAATTTCGATCGCAGTCCAAGCAGGGCGATGAGTAAATGCGGAAGTTGCTGCGACAGGCATAATCCACGCATCCCAAGGTTCTAGAAATCCATCCAACTGAGCCATAAACCGATCGCGCTCCGTCAGCGTCTCGAAATATCCTTTAAGAGTGGGATTGAGCAGTTCGGGTAGAAAGCGACCGAAACTTCCCATTTCCCGAAGTTTTTTGTCTCCTTGAGTCGCGGTACGAAAGAGTAATGTTAGGCTACGGCGCACATTGTAGCGATCTTTCGGTTGAGCGTAATTGTTGATATAAGCTGCCATTCGTCCGTAGAGTGTCCATATCATCGGTAGATCGAAATCTTGGGGAAGCCAGGGTTCGATTTGCGTTCCGATTTGAGATAGAGTTTGTGCGATCACTTGCATTGCGGCTCGAATTTCAGGATCAACAGGCACTTCTGCCCACTCATCAACCCAAGCGATTTTCAGATTTTGTAGAGATTTACCAGAAGGCGTATCCATTGAAACGGGCGGAACATCAGGACGATCGAGATCCACGCCTGCGATTAGTGAAAAACAGAGTCGAATATCTTCAAGCGATCGCCCAAAACATCCAACCGTCATCATTTGCCGTAGACAGTAGGGCATTCCGGGAACTTCTGGAATCATGCCTCTGGTCGAAATGCGGCGATCAGTCGGTTTCAATCCATAGACACCACAGAAATGAGCAGGTTGACGGACAGAACCTGCAATATCATTGCCGATATCCAACGGCGACAAACCTGCCGCGATCGCTGCCGCGCTTCCACCAGAACTTCCACCTGCTGTGTAATTCAGATTCCAAGGATTATTGACTCGCGGAAAAAGCGAGTTCGTACTTTGGAAATCCCCTGCCAATTCCGCCATGTTGGTTTTTCCAAGAATAATCGCCCCGGCTCCCCGTAACCTTGCAACAGCGGTAGCATCTTGTTGCGGCACATAGTCTTTAAGCGGAATATAGCCTGCGGTAGTCCGAAGTCCAGCCGTTTCAAAGATGTCTTTGATCGTTATAGGAACGCCATGCAAAGCGCCCCAGTTCTCTCCTTTGATTAGAGCTTCATCAGCTTGATTCGCTCTGATATGAGCATTGTTTTCATCTAAAGTGCAGATTGCGTTTAGCTTTGGGTTGTATTGACCGATTTGTGTCAGATAGGCATCTAGAACTTCAACTGAAGAAACTTGACGATCGCGAATCATCTGAGCCAGTTGATAAGCAGGCAGGAAGACTAAATCGTTCATATAATAGGGACTCCAAAGCTCGATAAAGTTAATTATATTCGCTTTTAGTTAAAAGGTTTAACTAAATGGGTCGTCCCGTCAAGGAAAAATCGTTATCTCGTCAGGATGTGATTGCGGCTGCAATCGACTGCGTTGATCAAGAAGGCGTATCAGCACTCGGAGTCAGTCGAGTCGCTCGATCACTCGGCATCAAACCGCCTGCAATTTACAAACATCTAGAGAGTGGAGCAGCATTACAGCGGGCAACAGCGATTGAACTTTGGCAACAATATTTAATCGCGTGCCAGCAAGCGATCGCCCATCAAGAAATCACGATCGATTTGTTGAAGCAGATCGGTCATTTTACCCGCAATTTTGCCAAAACTTACCCAGGGCGCTATCAAGTCATGATGCAGATTCAACTTCAGCCGAGTGACCCCGAATCGGCTACGGTGATTCAGCAGTGTTTGTCTTTTCTTCGCCAAGCTTTGAATGTTTACGATTTAACCAGTACACAACTAATTGATGTGATGCGAATGCTGAATGCTGCAATTTATGGATTTATTGCGGTAGAGCAAGCGGGGCTGATGACATTAGAGCGTTCTCCAGATGAAAGCTACAATGTGATGCTGGATGCGCTGATTTTGGCGATCGAACAAATTCAGAATCGTTCCTAAATCAAACAAGCGATACTAAAAGGGTAGATACTTTCGATTTCATATGTTGTCCCAAGAATTAAAAGAGCAAGTCTTGAAACTGCCGCGTCATGATCGACTGACATTGATTAATGCGATCGTCGAGTCCTTGCAAGATCCGCCGATTGATAAGGCTAGGCGCTCTGCGGCCATTCAAAGAATGGAAGGTCTACTCGCAACAGATCAGCCTGCTCCAACGGATGAAGAAGTGGCAACCATGTTAGAAGGGCGGCGGTTGGAGAAATACCTTCAGTGAGAGTTTTAGTTGATACAAATATCGTTTTGGATTTCCTGTTGCGACGAGAGCCGTTTGTTCAAGACGCAAGATCATTATTTCAAGCGATTTCTGCTGAACAAGTCGTTGGTTACGTTGCTGCAACAACGTTGACCAATATCTTTTACATTGCTCAACGTCAAAGCCGCAGTGTTGAACAGGCACGTCAGGCTGTTTCAGAAACGCTAGCAGCAATGGTGATCTGTCCAGTCGATCGCGTAATTTTGGAATCAGCGTTTGCGACAGGCTTGGCTGACTTTGAAGACGCTGTTCAGATTGCCTGTGCGGTTGACCAAGGATTAGATGCCATTCTGACGCGCGATCGAGGGTTTTTGAGTTCCGCTGTTCCTGTTCTATCGATCGAGGCATTACTCCAGCAGTTGAACGCTTAGATTGTTAAGCTCTGTTTCAAGTTGCGCTCAGGCGTACCAGAAGGGCAAAAGCCGCGTGATAGTATTGCTCTCGTAGCTTTTAAGAAATTGGGAGAAAACCTTTGACACTCCGGGTTGCAGTTGTAGGCGGTGGCCCTGCTGGTTCATCCGCAGCAGAGACATTAGCAAAAGCAGGGATTGAAACCTATCTGATCGAACGCAAGTTAGACAACGTGAAACCCTGTGGCGGGGCAATCCCCCTCTGTATGGTGGCTGAATTTGACTTGCCGGAAAACATCATCGATCGCAAAGTGCGAAAGATGAAAATGATTTCTCCATCGAATGTCGAAGTCAGTATCGGCAGCACCTTAAAAGATGACGAATATATCGGGATGTGTCGCCGCGAAGTCCTGGATGGATTTATGCGCGATCGTGCAGTCGCGCTCGGCGCAAAGCTGATCAACGGCACAATGCACAAACTCGAATTGCCAACCAGCGCAAACGGCCCATATACGCTGCACTACGCGGATCATTCCGATGGCAGTTTAGAAGGCAAGGCAGCGACGCTCGAAGTTGATTTAGTCGTCGGTGCAGATGGAGCCAACTCGCGCGTGGCAAAAGCAATCGATGCGGGCGATTATAATTATGCGATCGCGTTCCAAGAGCGAATCAGCCTGCCCGATGACAAAATGGCGTACTACGAAGATCTCGCCGAAATGTACGTCGGTGATGATGTCTCAACCGATTTCTACGCTTGGGTCTTTCCGAAATACAACCACGTTGCGGTCGGAACTGGAACAATGGCGCGCAACAAAGCAGACATCAAAAAGCTGCAAGCTGGAATTCGGGCAAGAGCGGCGAAAAAACTTAGAGGCGGAAAGATCATCCGCGTCGAAGCGCATCCGATTCCCGAACATCCCAGACCGCGTAGAGTGGTCGGGCGCGTTGCCTTAGTTGGTGATGCAGCGGGAACGGTTACAAAATCTTCGGGTGAAGGCATTTACTTTGCTGCAAAATCTGCGCGGATGTGTGCAGAAGCGATCGTCGAATTTTCAGAAAACGGTCGTCGAATTCCCACCGAAGCGGATCTGAAAGTCTATCTCAAACGCTGGGATAAACAGTATGGTCTGACTTACAAAGTGTTGGATATTCTGCAAACCGTATTCTACCGAACGGATGCAACCCGCGAGGCGTTTGTTGAGATGTGTTCAGATATCGATGTGCAGAAATTGACCTTCGATAGCTATCTCTACAAAACAGTTGTCCCGGCAAATCCGCTGATTCAACTCAAGATCACGGCAAAAACGATCGCGAGTTTGATTCGTGGGAATGCGTTAGCGCCCTAAGTTAAGTTTGTTTTTGACTAAGTGCGATCGTGCAGCGATGTACGATCGCTTTTTATTCGCAAATTTGCAACTTTTGATATGAACTCACAACCGCCCAGAATTAAGCTGTTAACGATGTTTCAACTTGGTCTGTATCAGATGGGGTTGGGCATGATGTCGGTGTTAACGCTCGGTGTTTTGAGCCGAGTGATGATTAAAGAATTAGCAATTCCAGCCACGATCGCGGCAGGTGCGATCGCGGTGCATCAGTTTATGGCTCCAGCGCGCTTGTGGTTTGGGCAGATGTCAGATGCGAAACCAATCTTGGGATATCACCGTACCAGCTATGTGTGGATTGCGTCAGGGCTGTTCTCACTGACTGCGTTTCTCGCAGTTCAGGTAATGTGGCAAGTGGGTGCAAGTTTACAAACTGGAGGATGGACAACCCAAACGCAGATTTGGATCGGGATTTTGGGACTCGTGTTTGCGCTGTATGGCTTGACTCTAAGTGCGGGTTCGACTCCGTTTGCGGCATTGCTGGTCGATGTGTCAGAAGAAGAAGAGCGATCGAAGTTAGTCGGTATCGTCTGGTCGATGCTGATGGTTGGTATTGTGATCGGTGCAATTCTGAGTGCTAGATTGCTGCCCGCCCAAGGAACCGCGAGTTTACCGGCTTTGCGTCCAGCGGTCGATCGCGTTTTCATCGTAATTCCCAGTATTGTGTGTGCTTTGTGTGTGTTTTCAACGGTGGGAGTTGAGAAAAAATATTCGCGGTTTAGAACGCGATCGACCAGCAATCGAGATGATCAAATTACGTTAAGCCGCGCGATTCGAGTTTTAACAGCATCTCCGCAAACCGGATTATTTTTCACGTTCTTGCTATTTATGACGATTAGCTTGTTTATGCAAGACGCGGTTATGGAATCTTATGGCGGACAAGTGTTTGGCATGTCGGTGGCAGAAGCAACGCGCTTAAATGCGTTTTGGGGACTGGGAACGCTCGTTGGGATCAGTACCGCAGGATTTGCGATCGTGCCTCGTCTCGGTAAAACCAGAACCGCAAAACTCGGCTGCATTCTCGTTGCGGTTTGTATGAGCTTTATTATTCTCGTTGGCTTTACCGCAAATCCCAAATTTCTACAGAGCGGATTGTTTCTGTTTGGATTGGCATCAGGAATCACAACGACAGGCGCAATTAGTTTAATGCTCGATCTCACTGCGGTTGAAACGGCTGGTACTTTCATCGGTGCATGGGGATTAGCGCAGTCGCTAGCGAGAGCGTTAGCAACAGTGATGGGCGGTGGTGCTTTGGATGTGGGTAAAAGTATTTTCTCGAATTTGACGTTAGCGTATGCAGTTGTATTTGGACTGCAAGCAATCGGCATGATTCTAGCGGTTAGCTTGCTTAGCCGCGTCGATGTCAAAGCCTTTCGCAGCAATACAAAAGCAGCGATTTCAACGATTCTGCAAGGTGAGTTAGATTGATGAATTTCTTGGAAATTAAAGCCTTTTCGCAAAGTACCGCTCGTCGAGTCGGGGCACAATTGCTGAAAGATTTTGGACAGGTGCAAGCAGCGGAAAAAGCCGACGGCAGTTTGGTTACACAGTCCGATCGCTGGGCAGATGAGCAAATTCGGATGGCGATCGTTCAAACTTTCCCCGATCACGGAGTCTTAAGCGAAGAAGCAGAGCATCAATTTCCCGATCGAGAATGGTGCTGGATTATCGATCCGCTCGATGGCACGACGAATTTTGCACGCGGGTTGCCGCTGTGGGGCATTTCGATCGCGCTTCTGCATCAAGGAACGCCCGTTTTCGGCTTTGTGCATCTCCCGCCGTTAAATCAATCATTCCACGGATTTTGGCAAGGCGAATCTGGCTTAAATCTGCCGTCTGGGGCGTTTCTTAATGACAAACCGATTCACGCAAGCCAAGAAGCACTCACCCGCAATCACTTTTTTAATCTCTGTGCGCGCAGTACTTCGGTGTTGAAAAATCCGTTTCCTGCCAAAATTCGGATGTTGGGAGTCGCAACGTATAACTTGCTAACGGTCGCAACAGGCGCGACAATGGGCGGAGTCGAAGCAACTCCGAAGATTTGGGACATTGCAGCGGTTTGGGCGATCGTGCAAGCAGCAGGAGCCGTCTGGCATCCGCTAGAATCAGAGCCGATTTTTCCATTAGCGATCGGCAAGGATTACAGTACGCGATCGTTTCCGACCCTGGTCGCCAGTCGAGCGGATCTTGTTCCGGTATTTGAACCATTGGTGCGGTCGATCGGAAAGCCGTAAAGACAGAAAATATTTTTTTTGACAAAGTTGTGGTTAGGATATCTACGATGCGAATCGATGCAATTCTCTGAACTGTTCTCGATCGCGTCTCTTTGTTTATTCAGGCATTGTGTATGAAGTCTTCAATTTCTTATCTTGGATGGGGTGTTTCCTTGTTGCTTCCAGCGGTTCTGATGCTTTCTAGCTGCGGAGAAAACAAAACCGAAAATACTGCCTCTGCGCCTGCGAGTGTTGCTACTTCCCCGAAGCCTGCAACCACGGCTGCTCCAGCCGCAAATACAACCGCGACTAAAGCCGCGCAAGTTGGAACGACACCCGAAGGAACGAACTGCCCCAGCAACGCGCCGATCAAAGGAAAAGCAAGCGAAAAAGCCAAAATCTACCACGTTCCCAAATCGAACAACTACGAGAAAGTCAAGCCGACTGCTTGTTTTGCCGATGTCGCAGCCGCTGAGAAAGCAGGCTACCGCGCTCCCAAAAAACAGTAGGTTGCTCAAAAGTTTGCTCAAAAAATAACCGCAATTTCGCTTCCCACCGTCAAATTCAGGCTGGCTTGAGCATTGCCCTGACAGGTTGCAATCTCGATCCAGCCATGACTGCCAATCAATGCGATCGTGTCTCCCCGGTTTGCTGCTGCATAAGTCGTTCCGCTCGGATACCGCTGAGCGTCGATTTGAACTGCCCAAACTCGATTCCGCACTCGTTGCCCTGAGACGTTGGTGATCAAATTGCCGAAATGATCGATCGCTTGAATCACGCCTTGCAGCCCAGTTTCAGTTTCAACCACGTCGGGAATGGGCAATCGCACGATCGAAGCTAGATCGACTTCGATTCCCAATTCTTTTAGGGGCACTCCGTTTGCTAAATGCGCCCCAACAGGTGCAAAAATATCGCGCCCGTGAAACGTCGCACTAGGATTTTGCGATCGCCAATATTTCGGATTGTTCAATTCCACTGCGGCGATCGCATCGTTCAAAACGCCGCTGATCAAACCGTTATCGGGTGCAACCACATATCCAGATTGAAGCTGAACGGCAATCGATCGACGGTCGCTTCCTACGCCCGGATCGACCACAGCCACGTGAACCGTTCCTGCTGGAAAATAAGGATAAGCATTCATCAATTGAAAGCGGGCGGCGGCGACATCTTGTGGCGGGATTTGATGCGTTAGGTCGATCGTTTGGATTCGCGGATTAATTTGAGCGATCGTGCCTTTCATTACGCCAACATAGACATCGCTCAATCCAAAATCGGTGAGCAGAGTAACAAGCATTATCTTTCAGAAGTATGAATTTTAGTAGCATAAGCTACCGTTTTCGATCACCGATGTTAAAATCAAAGCATGGTGATAAGAAAAGCTAACCTCTAGGAAGACCGAAATATGAACAGAAATCGCCTCCACTCCGCGGAAGTCACAAGAGTACACCGCGAGAATTTACAACGGAATTTGCAGCGTCGGATGGATGCCGCTAAAGCGCGTGGTGATCAAGCATTGCTCCGGATGCTCGAAGCAGAAGCAAACTACTTGAGATAGCTTCTAGTTCTCGATGTAGGATCTCAAACCGAGCGCGACCTAGGTCGCGCTTTTTTGTACCCTAGCGCGGCAGTCGAGTGCCAAAATCGAGCGTAAACCAGACTGAATCGAGCAGCAATAGGTATTCTTCAGCCGACAAATGACCGGAATGGCAGCAAGATTCTAGCGCTTGCGCGATCGCGTTAAACAACGCTTCGGTTAATTCTAATTCGCTGGGTTGATTCATTCGAGGATACCGCCGTGGATTGCCGAAATGATAAAGAATAGGGGCACTGCCAAGCGGGCTTCCCCTGAGTATAAGTACTTTTTCCAGAAATTTTCTCCGTACCTCTCCGCTTTACTAAAAATTTACGGGATTTGTTCTGAGAAGTAAGCCCCGGATTTTCCTCCGGTTTTGCTCAACAAATAAATTTGCTCGATGACGATCGATTTCTCGATCGCTTTTGCCATATCGTACAGGGTTAAAGCCGCGATCGATGCGGCTGTCAGCGCTTCCATTTCGACTCCGGTTTCTGCCTTAATTTTTACCGTTGCTTGAATCTCAAATCCGGGTAGCTCTGACTGTGGAGTAATCTTCACTTCGACTTTCTGAATCGGCAACGGATGACACAGCGGAATTAGATTCGCAGTTTGCTTTGCTGCCATAATGCCAGCAATTCGAGCCGTACCGAGAACATCGCCTTTTGGAGTGTCGCCGGATTCGATCGCAATCATCGTCTCT
>CAXTDB010000045.1:21195-21418 GCA_964242045.1 uncultured Leptolyngbya sp.
GGTTTCATCCGAACGCGCGCGATCGCCGTTGCCTGTCTCACGGTTGCTGATTTGCCAGAGACATCGACCATCTGCGCTTGTCCGGTTGCGTCGAGATGAGAAAGTTCGATCGAGTTTTCAGATTGTTGTGCCATCTAGGTCAAATCGTGTATATTGGATAAGTGCAAACAAGGGCTTGTAGCTCAGTGGACTAGAGCACGTGGCTACGGACCACGGTGTCGGG
>CAXTDB010000046.1:0-13728 GCA_964242045.1 uncultured Leptolyngbya sp.
TTATTAGTTGATGACATTCAGTTCATCGAAGGCAAGGAATACACGCAGGAAGAATTTTTTCATACCTTCAATACGCTGCACGAAGCTGGAAAACAAGTGGTGCTTGCGTCTGATCGTCCGCCGAATCAAATTCCTCGACTGCAAGAGCGGCTCTGTTCTCGGTTTTCAATGGGCTTGATCGCAGACATTCAGCCGCCGGATCTCGAAACTCGAATGGCGATTTTGCAGAAGAAAGCCGAATACGAGAATATGCGCCTGCCGCGTGAAGTGATCGAATACATCGCTTCTAGCTATACGTCGAACATTCGAGAATTAGAAGGCGCGCTGATTCGAGCCGTTGCGTATATTTCGATCTCCGGCTTACCGATGACGGTTGAGAATATTGCCCCAATGCTGAATCCACCCGTTGAGAAAGTCGAGGCATCACCGGAAACCGTGATCAACGCCGTTTCAGAAGCGTTTGGCGTGTCGATCGACGATCTCAAAGGCAATTCCCGTCGTCGAGAAATCAGCGTCGCGCGACAAGTGGGAATGTATTTGATGCGTCATCATACCGAATTGAGTCTACCGAAAATCGGCGAGGTGTTTGGTGGAAAAGACCACACCACGGTCATGTATAGCTGCGAAAAAATCGGACAGCTTAAAGAGAAAGATTCCAGCATGGCGCAAACGTTGCGACAACTCGGCGATCGCATTCACCTCGCGAGTCAAGGACGGAAATGACCGTATCTCAAGATCACAATTGTCCTGTTAGCGAACTGTCCATCCCCCATGACAGATCAGGAAAAAGCCACTAGAGTGTAATGGCACAATCTCCCAGTTATTTTTTTAAAGCGCGTGTCTGATATTCTGGCTCAGCTTAGCCACGGGCAATTGCTGATGGTGAATAGCCGTAGACGAAACGGATTAATTATTTATAAGCAATTTCACGCTGAGTTTGCAGGTCCGGGAGCAGCGGTCGGGAATTTATTCGATCGAGGTTGCAAAGGCGTATTGGCAGTCGGAGATCTAGAATTGGTCGATCCGAAGGCGTATGAGGAACGGCAAAAGGCGTATCTAATTCGCCGTCAATGGATTCGTCTGACGCAGCAGATTACGGATAATGCGATGCCGTCACAGCGGGCGCAGATGATTTTAAATCAGTTTGAGAATTATTTCGGGGCGGAGTTGGTAGCCCGGTTGCCGAGCGAAGCGTTTGCGCTACTAGTGGGAGTGTTGCCGCAGACGGTAGAAATCGTGCGGTATTGTCCAGATCATCCAGCGATAAAAGGACGGGGGTGAATGAGGGATCGCTGGGTAAACGCAGAATTGATCGCATCCTTAAGGATGTTTGAAAAGTAGTCGTTCATCGCATTGCCCCGCCCGGAAATTGATTTTCGAGCGAAACTGCAACGAGAGCGAGAAGCTTTTTATATTTTCTACGCGGTTAAATCCGTGTCGAAATCGATCGAAGTTCATCCGGAATCACATCGGTATCCGAAAACTCCAGCATCGTTTCTGACAGTCCCAAATATCCCGATTCAGCAAACGACAACAGCATCCGCTGCAAAGCAAACCAGACTTCCGGTTCATACTCCCAATCGCGCCCCCGCTTTGCTCGCCCGGAAATCGACTTCAACGCCCAAAAATAGCTATTTCGCACGATCGACCCACCTTTTTTGAACGGTGGCACATCCTCGTGATGCAAATACAAAATATCACTCTCAATTCTCGCTCTCATCTTTTCCACATCAAAAGAAATTCCCCTGCAATCGTAAAGACCACAGGGGAATCAATTCTAGCGAATCAAATTAATAGCGTTGTGAGAATCCACCGCGACGGTCGCCGCCACTGCGACCCCCGCCACCACCGCCGCGCGATTCTTCACGAGGCTTTGCTTTGTTGACGCGCATATCGCGACCCATCCACTCTGCACCGTCTAGAGCTTCGATCGCGGCATTTTCTTCAGCATCCGTTTCCATTTCTACAAATCCGAACCCACGCATCCGCCCAGTTTCACGATCAACCGGAAGCTGAACGCGCTTAACAGATCCGTACTCTGCGAAGATTTCGGTCAAATCTTCCCGTGTAACCTCGTAAGATAGGTTACCTACATAAATCGACATTGAAAAAGATCTCCAGAACCAGAAATGATCGAGGCAATCGTATCGGAGTGTGCCTGCTTTAGCTCAAACAAACTAGCTAGTTTCGATGAAAACAAACGAGTCCCTGTCAGAAAAAACAAACGAATCAACCGAACTAAACACCTCTCATTTCTCACTTTAACACGATTCTCTAGTGCGAGTAGGTTCCTGGGATTCTGAGATATATTGCAATATTTGAAGAGGATTGAATGCGCGATAGTTTAGATCTGGGGTAGACGCTATTTTGAGTTTGGAGAAGTGTATGACTGTGACATCCTACGGCGCTTGGAAATCTCCGATTAGTTCGGATTTGATTGTGGCAGGAACGATCGGACTCGGACAGATAAAGCTCGATGGCAAAACGATTTACTGGAGCGAGTCGCGCCCAACCGAAGGCGGACGCAATGCGATCGTTCAATATTCAGCGGATGGTCAGAAAACGGATGTAACACCACTGCCGTTTAATGCCCGAACACGAGTGCATGAATACGGCGGTGGGGCATTTATGATCGCAGATGAAACAGTTTATTTCTCGAATTTTGCCGATCAGCGACTTTATCAGCAAACGATTGGAGCGGAACCGATCGCGCTTACTCCAGAAGCACCGCTGAGATACGCAGATGCAATATTAGATAAAAGGCGCGATCGCTTAATTTGTGTACGCGAAGATCATCAAACTCAAACGGTTGAGAATACGATCGCAGCGATTTCTCTCACGGATCAAAGCCAAACGATTCTCGTTTCCGGTTCTGATTTTTATGCGTTTCCGCGTCTGAGTCCGGATAATTCTCGACTCAGTTGGATTTGCTGGGATCATCCCAATATGCCTTGGGATGGAACGGAATTGTGGACAGCGAAAATTAAATCGGATGGCACATTAGACGCACCGGAAAAAATCGCGGGCGGATTGGAAGAATCGATTTTTCAGCCGGAATGGTCGCCGGATGGCAGTTTGATTTTTATTAGCGATCGTACGGGCTGGTGGAATTTCTACCGCTGGAATCCGACTACTCAAGCCACTGAATCGCTGTGTGAAAAAGCCGCTGAATTTGGTTTGCCGCTGTGGGTGTTTGGCATGTCTACTTATGGTTTTGCTGGCAATAGAATCATTTGTAGCTATACCGAAAACGGTTTAAATCGCTTTGCAAGTTTGGATTTAGACACGCGAGAACTGGCTCCGATTGAAACACCTTATAGCAGCATTGGGGGGCTACAAGTCTGCTCGGATCATGCCGTGTTTGTCGGTGGATCATCGACGGAACCGACTGCGATCGTCAAATACGATTTGCACACTCAACAGTTTGAAGTGCTGCGGCGTTCAAGTGAGCTAAAAATTGATTCGGGTTATCTATCGGTTCCAGAAGCGATCGAGTTTCCCACCGAAAATCATCTCACGGCTCACGCATTGTATTACGCCCCAAAAAATAAAGATTACACTGCACCCGAAGGCGAACGCCCACCGATGCTCGTAAAAAGTCACGGAGGCCCAACTGCTTCGACTTCTGCTTCTTTTAACTTAGGCATTCAATACTGGACGAGTCGAGGCTTTGCCGTATTGGATGTGAACTATGGCGGCAGTACTGGATATGGGCGGGCTTACCGAGAACGATTGAAAGGAACCTGGGGCATTGTTGATGTGGATGACTGTGCAAATGGCGCGAAGTATCTGGCAGAGCAAGGAAAAGTAGATGGCGATCGCTTAGTGATTGCAGGGGGTAGCGCGGGTGGATACACCACGCTTTGTGCATTGACGTTCCGAAACACTTTTAAAGCAGGCGCAAGCTACTACGGTGTCAGTGATCTCAAAGCTTTAGCCGAAGATACCCACAAATTTGAATCGCGCTATCTTGATGGCTTGATCGGAGCTTATCCAGAACGATCGGACTTGTACGACGATCGTTCTCCGATTAGTGCCGTCGATCGCTTATCTTGTCCAGTCATTTTCTTTCAAGGGGACGAGGATAAAATCGTACCGCCAAATCAAGCGGAAATGATGGTCGAAGCTTTAAAACAGAAAGGATTACCTGTAGCATATGTGTTGTTTGAAGGCGAACAACATGGATTCCGCAAAGCAGAGAACATCAAACGAGCGTTAGATGGAGAATTTTATTTCTACTCACGAGTGTTTGGGTACGAGCCTGCGGATCAAATCGAGCCTGTTCCTATTGCTAATCTTTGATTGCTTATTGTGATTGCCTATGTCTCCGACCGTTGGATTTATTCTGCTGACTCACTCACAGCCGCAACAGATCCAGCGGTTGGTCGATCGTTTAAATCGCTTATTTGATCATCCGCCGATCGTCTTTCACCACGATTTCTCAAAATGTCCGTTATCGATCGAAGACTTTTCTGAAAATATCTCCTTCGTACAGCCGCACGTCGAGACACGCTGGGGCGAGTTTTCCGCGATTGAAGCGATTCTGAAAGCAATGGAGCAGATGCAGCAAAGACGCGATCGACCCGAATGGACAGTCTTACTGAGTGGTGCAGATTATCCAATTAAACCTGCATCACAGATTGTGGCTGACCTACAAGCAAGTCAGGCTGACTTCCACATGCTTACCAAGCGCATTCAGCCCCCAAACTTTGAAAGCGACTGGCATCGAGAGATGTATGCCCGGTACTATACGCGATGGATACCCGTGCCAAAGCCGATCGCAGATTTGCTCGATCTCAATTGGCAGAAGCTGAGATTAAAACCAGTGGTGTTGATGAAGCCGTTTGTTCCCTTTAATGCAAACTTTCACTGTTATGCAGGTCAATTATGGTTTTGCGCGAATCAGCGCGCCGTGGATTACATTCTCGACTATCACAACACACATCCTCAGTTTGCAAACCACTGTCGCTGGGTCATGTTTGCCGATGAAGTTTATTTTCACACGATCGTTGGCAATGCTGCTGATTTGAAGCTCGATTCTAATGACTGGCGATACAAAGATTGGTCAGCCGGAGGGCCACATCCGAAAATTCTCGATCGCTCAGACTTACCAAAGCTAGAAGCCTCATCCGCCCATTTCGCCCGCAAATTTCCCCCAGATGCACCTGTGTTAGATGATCTCGATCGCATTATTTTTGTTTAGTTTGATCTAGACATTCAAACCCGGCAACCTCAGATAGTGTATAGAGCGGGCGGTTTTTAACTTCTTCGTAGATTCGCCCAATATATTCGCCTAAAATCCCAATGCTGAGTAACTGCACTGCACCGAGAAAGAAGATCGCAACCACGATCGTAGTAAGTCCAGTCAAGGGCGAAGCAGGATAAGCAATTCGCCAATAAAACACTAAAATCATCATCACAACTGCGACAAGTGCGGCAAATAAGCCAACGTAAGTTGAAATGCGAAGTGGAACTTTTGAAAACGAAACCAAACCACTAATTGCTAATGCAAGCGACTTGTGGAACGTATATTTCACGTCTCCGGCAAATCTAGGATCGCGCTCGAATTTCACCGCAGTTTGACGGAATCCTACCCACGATCGTAATCCCCGAATATAGCGATTGCGCTCCGGCATTGCATTCAATAAATCAACCACTTGGCGATCCATCAAGCAGAAGTCTCCGGTATCTGTTGGTATATCTACATCGGCAAGCTGCTTAAGCAAACGGTAAAACACATAAGCTGTAAATCGCTTAAACCAGTCTTCTTTGCGTCGCCGAGTCCGCTGAGCGTAAACGACCTGATAGCCTTGCCGCCACTGCTCGATCATTTCTGGAATCAATTCCGGTGGATCTTGCAAGTCTGCATCCAACACTACCACCACGCGACCCCGCACATAATTTAATCCAGCGGTGACTGCAATTTGATGCCCAAAGTTGCGCGCCAAACTGAGATAGCAAACCCGCGAATCTTTGTCGTGCAGTTCGCGCATTAGAAAGAGCGATCGATCTCTGCTGCCATCGTTGATTAGAATTAGCTCGGTTGGCGCATCAAGGCAATCCATCACTGCACTGACCCGATCGTATAACGCTGCGATCGTGGCTTCTTCGTTGTAGACCGGAATGATCAGAGAGTACTTTGGCAACATGGCGGTAGTCAGCAACTTTTCCGATCGTGCCACATCCATCTTCACGAATGAATAATTAATTCTTGATTGAAATGCGATCGATGCGGTATATTAGTGGAGACATCTAAGGGCGGATGGCGAAACTGGTAGACGCACCACACTCAAAATGTGGCACCGAAAGGTATGGGAGTTCGATTCTCCCTCCGCCCATCTTCTGAATATCTCAAGCTAACGCGGAAGATTTCAACCGCGTCGCTATTAGAGAAAGTGATTAGATAGAATTCCTTGAACCAGAAACGAGCGGCTCGGCAGTGGTAGATCCGCTCCGCGCAGTATTTGTGTTCCTACAGTTCTGCGGGGCTTCTAAAAGTTTCTCCCAGGCAGTTTGGACATCGACCACGTAGTTCGCTTGCTCTGGATAGTGAAGGTGAATGAGTTTCTGAGCCAAAGGGTAGTAATCAGAGTTCAATCCAGGAAAGATGTGATGTTCTGCATGGTAAGAGAAGTTAAAGTGGAGAACATCTAAAAAAGCTGGAACCTTGATCGAAGTGCTATTCACTAGCGGATCGTTCACTTCTGTGATCGGGCAAAACATATGATTCGTGTAGATATAGAAGATGACACCTGCATAGCCTAGCCCGATCGGTAAAAAGTAGCTGAGCAAGAGTTTTAGTCCATCGAACTCAAGAAATTGAAGGATGCAAAAATGCAGAGACAGCATGATCAAAAATTCAACGGCAATCATGTAGCGATCGCGTGTTTTCACTCTAAAACTTGCAGGCACATAATCGACGGTATCAGTGTTAAACAACAGAACAGATGTCAAATTTCTGAAGGTGTAAACTCCCCAAGCAAACATCATTCCAAGCGTCATTAGCACTCGATTGACCTGTAGAGATGGAGCGAGCAGCGCTTGAATCCACTTTCCCCAAGTCATCGGCTGGTCATGAAGATAGCGACGATCAGGATCTTTGAGCGAGTTAGTGTGATTGTGGTGAACTTGATTGTGCAGAATACGCCACAGTGTCGGTGGCATCCAGAGCGGCGTGAGTCCAAGTAAAGTGATGAGATGCAAAAGACGGCGATTTTTGATCAAAGCACTGTGCATCACGTCATGCACACTAAATAGTAGAACAATCACACTATTTGCCATAATCACCGTGAGCGGAAGATAAAGCCAGCGGGTATACCAAATCCAACGATCGAGATCAGATGCAATTCCCCAGCCCAAAACGAGAATGACAAGATTGATCACAAGAATGATCACGCGATCGACATTCGGCTGAAAAGCGGCTTGAGGCAAGAAGGCTCTAAGCGTCTTGGCATAGTCTGCCTGACGAGTGAAAGCTGATTTGCTCATAAGGTTCGGGTAAGTATTTTAAGGTTTGTAGCGATCACGAACACATCTGACATTCAGCGATCTACAACTAAGCTTATCGGCTTCCTTGCAAAAAAGTTATATGTCGTAACAGATTGAAAGCCGAGAATTGAAAAATTCCACAACTAATTGCTTTATACATCTTGGAGGTGAACGATGACAGTTGCTCCAGCCTCATCAGACTTTCAGCGATTTGTTCCACTCGTGGGTGATATTCAGCAGAAAACTGCGATCGCTTACCGTTTAACTCGTACTGCGGTTTCTAGTGTGAATGCTGTACAGATGGCGTTTGCAGAAGCATACATCAATGGTTTAACGCTGCCTGATTCGATGTTGAAACAGTTTTTTAACGTTTCAATGCCGATTTTCTTCAAGCACTTTCCTGCATTACTCGCACCTTATGACTGGGTACTTCAAGAAACGGATCAGATTGCTGAAAGCTCTAAGCAATTGATGGATCTTCAATATGATTTACCCCAAGAAATGCTGAATCGAATGCTCGGTGATGGGAAAGTCATTTATCCGAAGTACAGCATGGGATTATGGGAAAAAGGAGCCACAACGCTCGAACAGTCCCAAGTGCAGATGATCGATGACTTGATCGAAAAGCTTGATATTCAAGACGGCGATCGCATTTTGGACTTCGGTTGCGGCTGGGGGTGTGTGCCGAACTACATTATGTCAAAGTTCCCGAATGTTCGATTTACAGGAATTAACTTGAGCCATCAGCAATGCGAGTACATGCGGCAAAAGATGCAAGACCCAGAGAGCTATCTAAGTGGTGGGCGCTTTACGCTGTTTGAGGGCAATCTCAATGATGCAAAGTTCGATGAGAAATTCGACAAAATCTTGTCTGTGGGGGTGTTTTGCCATGTCGGAAATCTGACTCAAGCCTTTCGCAAGCTGGCATCATTTCTAAAAGAAAATGGCAAGGTGTTTATTCACATCATTACTGTGAGAACACCGAACCATATTTCCAGTCCCTTTACCCATAAGTACATCTTTCCGCACGGTCGATACTGGAACTATGATGCTGTACCAAGCCACAATGCTGATCTAAAGACGGTTCAGCGCTGGTATTTGAACGGCATTAACTATCACAAAACGTTTGCAGCTTGGTTGGAGAACTTTGATGCCCATCAAGAGAGTGTCAAAGATCTGGATTACGGGATGAACTACGATCGCTTCCGTCGCATTTGGCGCTACTACCTAATCTGGTTAGGAACGAACTTTGCAACTTGCAATGGAGAATACAACGGCAACGGTCAGTATTTGATGGTTAAAGCAACATAAAGGAATCCTTGGGTGGAAACTATCATTTGGTTTCCATCCAATTGTTTCCGGCTCGAATGTCTACCATTAGCGGCACACTCAGAGAAACGGCAGTCTCCATCACCCGTTTAATTTTGGGCTGCAACTCTTCCCACACACCAGGTTCAACTTCAAACACCAATTCATCATGCACTTGCAGCAACAATCGTGCAGGATAAGCTCTCAAGACCTCGTGCAACTGTGACATCGCAATTTTGATGATGTCTGCGCTCGAACCTTGAATCGGCGCGTTTGCTGCGGCTCGAAGCGCTCCCGCCTCGAACTGATCGCGCAGTTTGAGCTTGTCGAGTTGAATCTGATCGGGTGAAGTTCCTCGGAGTTTTTGCACAGATTCCGTTCTGAAATTAAAGTAGCGTCGTCGTCCTTCGATCGTTTCCACATAGCCGTTGGCGATCGCTTCTCGCTGCATTTGCTGAAGATACTCGAACACACGCGGATATCGACTGTTAAAGCGATCGATAAAGGTACGTGCTTGAGCCGAGGGAACTCCCGCTTCTCGCGCAAATCGCTGTGCGCCCATGCCATAGATCACACCGAAATTGATGATTTTTCCTAATCGCCGTTCTTCCGAGGAGATGTCATCTTTCTCCATTAACAATCGTGCTGTCAAAGAGTGGACATCTTCATTGTTCCGGTAGGTTTCGAGCAGCACAGGTTCTTGGCTGAGATGCGCCAAGATTCGCAGTTCGATTTGGGAGTAGTCTGCCGCAACCATCAGCCAGCCTTCTTGGGGAATGAAGGCTTTACGGATTTGACGACTAAACGCAGTCCGAATCGGAATGTTTTGCAAGTTGGGATTCGAGGAAGAAAGCCGACCTGTAGAAGTGACAGCTTGGTTAAAATCGGTGTGAACGCGATCGGTCTTCGGATTGATCAGCGTTGGTAAAGCATCGACATAGGTAGACTTGAGTTTGTTCAGCGTTCGATACTCAACGATCGCGTCTACAACCGGATGATCGCCTTGCAGCTTTTCTAAAGTGGCTGCATCGGTTGAGTATCCGGTCGCAATCTTGCGCGATTTCTTTTTATCCAGCCCCAATTTACCAAACAGCAGTTCGCTCAGTTGTTTCGGAGATCCGAGACTGAACTTTTCTCCTGCGGCTTCATAAGCTTCTAGCTCGATGCGATCGAGATCTTCTTTTAACGTTTTCGAGAATTCTTCGAGATAATGTCGATCGATTCTCACACCTGTTGCTTCCATCTCAGCTAACACAGGTTCGAGCGGTTGTTCGATTTCAATCAGCAGCTTATCGAGTTTTGGAAGTTCTTTGAGTTCCGATCGCAGTTTTGGCACTAAGTTGAATGTGCCATACACATCCATGCCGCAGTAGTTAGCTACCGCAGCGATACTCACGTCACCAATGTTCTTACCTTTCGGAACGAGATCTTCGTAGTCTTGAGCGTGAATTCCTAAGTAGCGATAGCTTAAATCACTAAGCTTATGGCTTGCTTCGGGATTGAGAATATAGCTCGCTAACATCGTATCGAAGATAACGCCTGCTAAATCAATTCCTTGGAATCGGAACACTAAGCGATCGAACTTCGCATTCTGAAATACTTTCGGATATTTAACATCTTCGAGAATCGGGCGCAGAGCTTCGAGAACGATTGCTTTATCGAGGTTTGTTCCAGTCGCATGACCGACCGGAATGTAAGCTACTGCATCAGATTCTGAACTCCAACAGCAACCGATTCCAACTAAGTCTGCTTTGATTGGATCGAGATCCGTTGTTTCGGTGTCCCAAGCAACCGGAGATTGAGCACTCGTATGAGTTTTGAGCCGCTTGATTAGGGCATCGAGTTTGGCTTGAGTATCAATGATTTGAGGTGCGATCGACACTGGCTCGAATTTTTCAGAACTCTCGGTTTCTTCTGCACTAAAGAACCACAAATCATCATCACCATATCGGGGAACAATTGGTTTCTCTGATTCAATTGCAGCTTGTTTTGAACCTTCGGTTTCTGATAGTTCTGTATCACCGCTGAGTTGCTGTTTCCACTTCTGAATCTTGTTGTAGAACGATTTGAATTCTAGTCGTTCGATCAATGGTTTTAGTGCATCCTCATCAAATCCCTCAAGCTTACAAGTCTCCAAATCAACATCTAACGGAACGTCTAAATGAATTTGTGCCATCCATTGCGAATGACGTGCATCTTCGATTCCCGTTTCTAATTTCTTTTTAACTGCGCCTTTGATTTCGTCGATCGATTCATAAACCTTTTCTAGCGATCCATAAGTGCTAAGTAACTGAATTGCTGTTTTCTCGCCAATGCCTTTGACACCAGGAATATTATCCGACGGATCGCCGCAGAGTGCCTTGAAGTCTACCACTTGAGACGGCAGTACTCCGAGCTTTTCTTTCACCTGCTCAACCCCGAATTCTTTCGGCGGTGGCGCACCTTTGCCATAGGTTGTACTCATGTACAGCACTTTGATTTTTCCATCAGGATCAACCAACTGGAACAAATCTCGATCGCCACTCAAAATCTTAACGGTAAATCCTTCTTGCCTTGCCTTTCGCGCCATTGTTCCGATCACGTCATCGGCTTCATAGCCTTTGGAAATGACGATCGGTAAATTCATTGCCTTCAATACTTCCTGGAGATTCTCTAGATCCGGCATGAAATCTTCCGGGGTTTCGGGGCGACCTGCTTTGTAGGTTTCATCGGCTTCGTGACGGTACGTTGCGCCACCGAGATCAAACGCGATCGCTAAATAATCCGGCTTCTCAGCTTCGACCGTTTCGAGGAGTGCTTTGAGAAAGCCGTATGAAACGCTGGTCGGAATGCCAGTCGAAGTGCGTAAACCGCCATCACGACCTTTAGCAAAGGCGAAATAGGCGCGAAATGCGAGGGAGTGACCGTCTACTAAGACAATTTTGGGGGAAGAGGTAGCGCTCAAAATATCGATTCGGAGGAATGAAGACAGATTCTATTGTAGCGATCAGACGCAGATTCAATCCTCTACTCAAGGTCTACTTCAAGCTACAGACACAAACACTGCACACAGTCGCAATTCTCGCAAAGCGATTCCTGTGCCTCCAGTTGAATCATAGTATCGCTAAGTTAGAAAAAATAACGCTGAGTTTTTTAGACGATCGCGCTGCTCGATCTAAGCAGAACCATCATTGATTTGAAATCGTGGCGGCTGCAACTTTGCTGCTAGAGTCTTGAAACACGGATTGCCAAGCTGCATAACCTTGCGCGCTCAGGTGAATCCCATCGGTTGTGTACTCTGGCATAATCTCACCATCGTGATCAACAAATTGAGAAAACACATCCAGATACGTCACTCCTGCGAGCTGAGAAATTGCGCTTAACTGCCGATTGATGCCAGCAATTCGCTCGTTTGGAATTCGCGGCGATCGCGTTGGCAAAATCGATTCCACAATAATTCTGGCGTTTGGGTGCATCGTTTGCAGTTGAGCAATAATCCGCTGCATATTCCAAACAATCTCGGCATCACTCGCACCCATTTTCAGGTCATTTACGCCTGCCATTAGATAAATTTCTGATGGTCGCGTTTTTGCCAAATCCGGCAGCCTTGCCAAAATATTCCAGGTTGTATCACCAGAAATGCCTTGATTCAGCCAAATTTGTGACGGATTTAAGCGATCGCCCGGAAACCACAAGCTCAACGAATCCCCCAACAGAATCGAAAGATCGCGATCGCTTTTGCGCTTTGAGACGGCTTTTGATTCCATCGCCAACAGTTTGCGCCACTGTTGATAAGTCGGTTGCAAGACGGCATCTTTCCAAACTTCAGCAAACGTATTTTTGGGCAAACGGGTGTAAAGCTTACCAATCTTCAGAGCGGCTAAACGCTGAAGGTAAAGCTGTCCGCCAGACTGAGGCGATTGGCGAACAAAATCCACCGCGAACATCGAGGAAAATTCTGGCTGAGCGATCGAGTCGATCGAGGGTTCAGGCTGAGCGGTCACACCTGCGTGTGTTGTGGGCAGCGCGCTGAGGGTAAAAGGCAACACGCTCGGTGAAACAGCTTGAGCCGAGAATGTTTCGAGCTGTGTGGGAGGCGGAGAAGATGAAGCGGAAGCCAACGCCGAAGCAAAAGCTAATGCAAACACTGTAGAGGTTTCCATAGACGCTTGGATAAACGCTAATTATCCTTAACGTGATAAATATTACACAGTCAGGACGGTTTCGCAATCCTTGAACAGAGTTTTGTCTAAATTCTTTCCGTCTTAGGGCTAGTTTGTGCAGTCTGAATCCAATCCTACAGTGCAACCACCACGTAATAAGCAACGGCTCCAGTACTCATCACATCTATCGAGATGATTTTCATGATCAAATTCTTTTTGAGAATAATCCCAAAAAAGCCGATTCAGTAAAACGTGAAAAAGCCGATCGCGTTTCGACGATCGGCTTTCTCATCAGATTTTAATCGATTACACAGTCGCTAGTTCCGGTGTCGGACGCTTACTATTGCGAATTCCTTCGATCGCCGTTGCATAATCGGGTGCGTTGAACACAGCGGAACCTGCGACGATCGCATTTGCACCCGCTTCGATCACTTGCCAGGTGTTATTGATTTTCAAGCCGCCATCAACTTCGATCCAGGGATCGAGTCCGCGCTCGTCGCACATTTGGCGCAATTTGCGAATTTTCGGCAGCATACCAGGAATAAAGCTTTGTCCACCAAACCCAGGGTTAACGCTCATAATCAACACGAGGTCACACAGATCCAAAACGTACTCGATTAGTTCCAAGGGGCTACCCGGATTGAGAACAACTCCCGCTTTTTTGCCGTATTCCTTGATCTGTCCCAAAGTACGGTGCAGATGCGGTGAAGCGTTGTGTTCTGCGTGAACATAGATATGGTCGGCTCCCGCTTTGGCAAAATCACTGACATACTTTTCAGGCTCTACAATC
>CAXTDB010000046.1:13738-20697 GCA_964242045.1 uncultured Leptolyngbya sp.
TCGCTTCCACAATCAAGGGGCCGATCGTAATGTTCGGTACAAACCGACCATCCATAACATCGACGTGAATCCAATCCGCTCCAGCGGCATCCACAGCGCGAATTTCGTCGCCCAACCGACTAAAATCAGCAGAGAGAATCGAAGGTGCAACGACGATCGGTTTATTGGACATGATGGTTAGTTCCCCTTGAAAGCGTGAGAATTTGTGATCAGTTTAACAAATTGTGAAGGTTTTCTCTCAGTTTTTGGTCAGGGTTTGAACAAATTTTAGGAATAAATACTTAAAGGTGTTGCAGATGAAGTGGACGGTTGGATTGGGCGGAGTGTTGGTCGCAGTGGCAGCCCACGCGATGCCGATCGCGGAAACCTCGATCGGGAAAGAGGGAATCGATGCGTTGCGACTTCAGCAAGCGCCTTACAATCTCACCGGAAAAAAGATCGCGATCGGACAAGTGGAGATCGGACGACCGCCGCAGTTTGGAGTTGATAAAGCAGGCGCAAGTAATCAAACGGTGACGTTGACGCGCGTATTTTTCCGCAATCAGCCCGCGAAAACGAATACGAATCTAGATACTCATGCGGCTCAAGTTGCCAGTGTGATGATCGGAGATAGTAAAGCGGTGCGAGGAGTTGCGCCCGATGCTCGGCTGTATTCTTCTGCGGCAGCGACTCCGCAGCGCAGCGGACAGGCGGAAGAATGTGTTTCAGCCCAATACATTGCTTTGCAAAATGGCGGCGACGTGCGCGCGATTAATTTCAGTTTTGGAGAAGCATTGCAGCAAGATCCGCGCCCGAATGCTCGATTAGATGGCAACGCATTGCTGACGCAGTGTATCGATTGGTTATCGCTCAAGCACAATTCGCTGTTCGTTGTGGCGGGCAATCAAGGCAAAGGAGGGATTCCCATTCCAACCGATACTTACAACGGCATGACGATTTCGTTTACGCGCCGAGTTGGAGAAGACTACTCAAAGATTGATTTCTCGAATATCGGAGATACTTACCCACGGATTCTGAAGCGTAATGATGGCATTGAAACCAGTTTAGGTGGTCGTCGATCACTCTCTCTCGCGGCTCCTGGTAGCAAAATCAATGTTGCGAATCTCAAAGGCGAACAAACAACCTCGATCGGGTCAAGTTTCGCGGCTCCGCACGTCACGGCAACGGTGGCATTGTTGCAGGAATATAGCGATCGACAACTCCGCACGAGTTGTAAGGGCGGTTGTAAACTGCCCTGGACAACCGATGCGCGACGACATGAAGTGATGAAAGCGGTGTTGATGAACTCAGCCGATAAAATCAAAGATAAAGGCGATGGTCGAATGTTGGGAATGACGCGCACGATCGTCGAAAAAGACAATAAAACCTGGCTAGATTCTGATGCGTACAAAGACCGCAAAATCCCTTTAAACATTCAAATGGGAGCGGGACAGCTAAACGCATTTCGAGCGTACCAGCAGTTTAGTGCGGGACAATGGACACCGAGTAAAGCGGTTCCTGCGATCGGGTGGAACTACGGCAAAATCGAAGCAAAAAAATCAGTTCAAGATTACATTATCGACAAGCCGTTACTGCAAGGAAGCTATGTTTCAGCAACATTGACTTGGGATCGACTGGTGGAATTGAACGATCTCAATCGCAACGGTGATTTTGATGTAGGGGATACATTTCGCGATCGAGGACTTAATAAATTAGATCTCTATCTGATGCGGGCTGAAGACAATGACATTCGGAAAAGCATTTGGTCATCAGTGAGCAGCATTGATAGCGTCCAGCATCTCTTTTATCCAGTTCCAGCAACGGGACGATACAAGATTCGCGTCGTTTTCCGGCAGCAAGTAAACGAACCGAGTCAATCTTATGCGTTAGCGTGGTGGTCGGCTCCGTCTCAAAAATAGTAACGCGCGCCTTACGCAATGGTTCGATCGATTAGTGTATCAATACATAGCGTGTTCATCGATACACGATTGAGGTTAACAAATTGGAATTGGTCAACTTGACCAATTCCCAATTTTCTTGGAGAGGAGTATGAAAACAATTCGGTGGATTAAGTCTTCAAAAGTTGGAATTGCGCTATTTGCAACAATTCTTGCGGTCAGTGCAATTTCGTGTTCTGGTGCGGCAAATTCACAAAATTCAGAGATTAGAAATAATCAAATGACACGCCCCCAAGAAGTTCAGTCTGTTAATCCAAAAATCGTGGAAGCAAACACCAAATTCGGGTTCAAACTATTCTCTGAAATCTTGAAGAAAGACGGTAAAGAGAATGTTTTTGTCTCACCTTCGAGTATTGCGATCGCGCTTTCAATGGCGTACAACGGTGCAAACGGTGAAACCAAGAAAGCGATGGCAAACGCGCTAGAGTTTCAAGGTATGACGCTCGATCAAGTGAATCAAGCGCATCGCAATTTGAAATCGGTTTTAGAACAAGCAGACCCGAAAGTGCAACTATCGATCGCGAATTCGCTTTGGGCAAGACAAGACGTTGCATTTAATCCGAGCTTTCTAGAGCGAAATACAAAGTTCTATGATGCCAAAGTTAAATCTTTAGATTTTAATCAACCTGCCGCTGCGGATGAAATCAACGGCTGGGTGAAAGAAAGTACGCGCGGTAAGATTCCTAAAATTATCGATCGTATCAATTCAGATGATGTGATGTTTCTAATGAATGCGATCTATTTCAAAGGAAAATGGACGCATGAATTCGACAAAGAAAAGACAGAAACTCGTCCATTTTCACTTGCGAATGGATCAAAAAAACAATTGCCTTTAATGCAGCGGCAAGGCAAGTATCGCTACTACGAAACGAATCAATTTCAGGCGATTAGCTTACCTTACGGCAATGAGCGCTTGAGCATGTATGTGTTTCTGCCAAAATCGAATTTATCTGAATTTCAAAAGACGTTAACGGCTCAGAACTGGCAAACTTGGATGAAGCAGTTTAGTAGTCGTGAAGGACAGATTCAACTGCCGCGCTTCAAGATGGATTACGATGTCGAGCTAAAAAGTGCGCTTTCTGCGATCGGTATGGGAGTTGCATTCGAGGATGCTGCGGATTTCTCTGGCTTGAGCAAAGCAACCACCAAAATTGATCAAGTCAAACACAAGACCTTCGTGGAAGTAAACGAAGAAGGAACCGAAGCAGCAGCAGTTACTTCAATTGGAATCGTCGCCACCTCTGCCCGAATCGAAGAAGAACCGTTTAAGATGATTGTCGATCGACCTTTCTTCTGTGCAATTCGAGATGATCAAACAGGTGAGATTCTGTTTATGGGGTCGATTGTTGATCCAGAGTCGAAATAGTGGAAGTGCGATCGACTGAGAGAGTGCGATCGCATTGGTTTCAGCGAATACGTCTGAGAGCTTCTACGGTTGGATACCGTCCAAGCTCGCGTAATGCTTGCCGCTCTAATAAACGCTCAGTGCAATTAAAATCTAGAATTCGTATTGTAACTTCACCAATGTTGCTCAAAGCAACGATCGTAATTCCGTCCATTGGACTCAAGGTAAAATGTTGATTCCATGAATCAGTTCGGGGATTGAAAAATCGGCTGAAAATGCCGCTGCTCAAAGGCATCACGATCGAGCCAACATCGCTTCCCTTATTGCGGTTACAAGTAGTGCAAGCATAAGCCAAATTATTTGCATCAGTTAAGCCACCGTGTTTCTCACTAACAATGTGATCAACCTGGCAACCAAAATAGGCATCGTCTTCATGGAGCAAGCAGTATTCACAGAGCTTTTCTGACCGTTCTATCACCAATCTACGAAGCTCAGCATTAATGTAAGTGGTACTCAAGGCAACTTAGCAGAAACGTATTTTCGAGCGCGGGCTTTGGCTAAACGCATCAGATGTTCTAGCTGAATGTATTGGTCTAGCTCTGACCTTTCATCCTGCGTTAATCCAGTCGTTTTCTCACGCTGAATTAAATCAGCAACGCGCTGCTTTGCCGTTTCTGAAGGATGAAAGTCAACGAGATTGGCCGGAGTTACGCCTGCTGCGATAAACTCAATCACTTCTTCATACGCTCGTGATATCGCCATCGGGATTCTTACTCTGTATACCTACACAGATTATAAAGGGCGTTCATGGTATTGCAAAATCGTAGACTAAACAAAGGCTTGATCGCGAGATTCAGGATTGCGGAAGAAGACTGAGATAAGCTGTAGTTGTTGATCAAGTTTGAATTCTCCACGAATGGAGTCTTTGTATGCAAGTCGGTTTGAAATGTGCGCTGAGTGATGCCCATCTTGATGCTGCTCAGTTGAGTAGTCAGCGTCAGATTTCGATCGCGATCGAAGCCATTCCCAATCCTTTAAGTCGCAATATTCCGCTGAATCTCTGCTTAGTTCTCGATCAAAGCGGCTCGATGGAAGGTCGATCGCTCAAAACCGTCAAGCAAGCAGCAGGACGATTGATTGATCGATTGTCGCCCGGAGATCGATTGTCGATCGTCACGTTCAATCACAAAGCGAGAGTATTGTTGCCGAATCAAATTGTCGATGATCCAAATCGTTTGAAAGCATCACTGGATTTACTCGAAGCATCGGGCGGAACGGCGATCGATGAAGGCATTCGGATTGGCATCGAAGAAACCGCCAAAGGCAAGAAAGATGCAGTTTCTCAAATGTTTGTGCTAACCGATGGTGAAAACGAGCATGGAGATAACGATCGCTGTCTTAAACTTGCTCAAGTTGCAACGGGTTACGGCTTATCGATTAACTCACTCGGATTTGGTAGCTCCTGGAATCAAGACGTTTTAGAAAAAATTGCCGATGCGGGTGGGGGAGTGCTCTCGTACATTCAAGAACCCGAACAAGCCGTGACGGAATTTGGGCGATTGTTCGATCGAGTTCAATCGATCGGGCTAACTAATGCGTTTCTGCGTTTAGCACTCGCTCCGGGAACGCGCCTTGCAGAATTGAAACCGATGGCGCAAGTTGCACCCGAAACGATCGAACTTTTAGTTCAGCAAGAAGGCGATTTAGCAATCGTGCGATTAGGCGATTTGATGGTCGATTCTCCGCGCGTGATTCTGGCAAATCTCTATGTGAATCAGATGCCAGAAGGAAAAAATACGATCGCTGAAGTTCAAATCAAATACGACGATCCAGCATTAGGACAATCGGAATTAGTGTCTGAAACATTCCCGATCGAGATTGCTTCACAAACCCAGTATCAACCGCAGATCGATTCAGAAGTTCAGCAAAGCATTTTGGCACTGGCAAAATATCGCCAAACGCAGATTGCAGAAACAAAATTGAAGCAAGGCGATCGCCAAGGTGCAGTCACGATGCTGCAAACTGCGGCGAAAACGGCTTTACAAATGGGCGATCGCAATGGCGCAACCGTTCTGCAAAATAATGCAACTCAGCTAGATGCAGGCGGGGAATTGTCAGAAGTCGATCGTAAAAAAACGCGGCTCGTCTCGAAAACTATCTTGCAGGAGGCAGATTCTGAGTAGGTGTGCCGAATTCAACCGTCGGCAAGGCACAAATCTTTTTTGTGAGCTTGGCATCTGAATAGCGATCGGTTTTCCAAGCTGCCGGAGATCCGATCGCATCCGTATAAGCGATTTCATTCGTTCTGCAATTCACATCCGCGTATTGGAATTGAAATACGCCACCGCAACCCGCTCCGCTGTTTTGCTCAGCCGTCTGCAACACAATTAACTGACGAATATTTTTATCGGAACCCGTTTGCTTCTCGCTGCGAGCCACAATGAATTCTGGATCAGCATAGAAAGAGCAACCATCCCGGCTTTGACGCATCAGCAAATTATATTTTCGAGTGACAAAATTGTAGGTTTCAACATCGGGTAGGGCAGCAATGGCAACTCCCTGACCCAAAACTAAAACAGCAAGCGCGACCGTCGCAACAATTTTCATACAGATCCCACAGATGAAAGAACGAATGGCTTGAACGATTCTGAGCGATCGGAGTTCCCGATCGAAAGCGATTCCCTGCAAAAAAAATATCGATCCCCCGTTACCCTTTACAATGGTTTAACGTAGATCCCCCAAATAAACCCGTGAATAGTGTCCGTACCGTATCTGATACCAAGCGATCGTTTTACAGCCTCCATACTCGCCCAGTAAATTCGATTTTTCGGCGCGTTGTGGAAGAATTGATGGTCGAAATGCACTTGCTTGCCGTCAACACGGACTTCCGCTACGACCCCTTCTATGCACTGGGTGTGGTGACGACGTTCGATCGCTTCATGCAGGGATATCGCCCTGAAGCCGATAAAGAATCGATTTTCAATTCGCTCTGTCAGGCGATCGAATCTGATCCGCAGCAATATCGCGGTGATGCTCAACGCCTGCTGACAGCCGCATCGCAGACTTCTTGGGATGCAGTGCTGATTCCCGATAAAGCGGGTGAGTTTCGCGAGACGTTAAGCGCGATCGCATCGAATCCGAAGTTCAAATACAGCCGTTTGTTTGCGGTCGGTCTTTATACGGTGCTAGAAACTTCTAGCCCAGAAACCGTTAAAGATGCCGCCAAGCTGACTGAAGCGTTGAAGCAAGTTTGCCAAGCGTTGAACATTTCAGAAGATAAGGTTCAAAAAGATTTGGAACTGTACCGCAGCAATCTAGAGAAAATGGTGCAGGTTCAAGCTGTGATTGCAGATGCGCTGGCTGCCGATCGTAAAAAACGTGAGGAACGTGCTTCAGCAAAAGCGGTTGAAGTCTCAAAAGACGAGGCAACCACGGAATCGTAATCGATCAGGGGAGGTGGAATCGCTTCCCCTGAAATGGTATCGAGCATAACAACGCTGTGTGATCAAATTCGCCTAAAAGTGAGACGACCCGAATTTGATAAACATACATGAGTATTCCAGAAATTACACAGAAACTCCTAGCGGCGAAGCAAGCAAAAGGATTGAGTTTCGCTGATCTCGAAGCCGTTCTTGGACGTGACGAGGTGTGGATTGCATCGCTGTTTTATCGTCAAG
>CAXTDB010000047.1:0-20669 GCA_964242045.1 uncultured Leptolyngbya sp.
CGTTAAACCAAAGCAGGTTCCGGTAATGCGCCTTGCATTCGGCTGAGCCAATCGATTAGATTTGTCAATTGTTGATCCGCGCTCAACGCACCCAAACCGCGAACCGTCACCTTTCCAGGCGTAAACACGAAACGCGATCGCAAATGCTCCGGTAAGTTCTCTTTCAACAAATTCCAAGCGGGTTCTTCCATTGGAGTTTCCAAATTGATGTGCTGCTTACCTTCAGGCTTGATTCGAGAGAATCCCAGTTTCTTCGCAATCTGCTTTAGTTCCATCACTCGTAAGAGTTGTTGAGCCGCGATCGGGATTTGACCATAGAGATCATTCCAATCGGCTGCCACTTGCACCAGTTCAGATTTCGTCTGAGCCGCAGCAACCGCCCGATAAGCACCCATTTTCTGATCTAAGTCAGGAATATAATCGGCTGGAATAAACGCCGTGAGACTGAGATCGATTTGGGTATCATCGACTTGCGGAATTTCTTGACCCCGGATTTCTTGGATCGCTTCTTGCAGCATTTCCATATAAAGATCAAAGCCGATCGCATCCATTTGCCCGGATTGTTCTGCACCGAGTAAATTCCCAACTCCGCGAATTTCCATGTCTCGGACTGCTAACTGATAGCCTGATCCAAGCTGTGTAAACTCTTGCAGTGCGCGTAATCGTTGACGGGCTGCATCTGAGAGTTGATATTGTTTTGGATAGAACAACCAGGCGTGTGCTTGAATTCCCGCTCGTCCGACTCGACCGCGCAACTGATAAAGCTGAGATAAGCCGAACTTTTGAGAATCTTCGATCAAAATCGTATTGACTCTGGGAATGTCCAAACCGGATTCGATAATCGTGGTGCAAAGTAAAACATCGGCTTCCCCTGCACCGAACGTTAACATCACGGATTCGAGTTCAGATTCGGGCATTTGACCGTGTGCGATCGCAATTCTCACCCCTGGAACCATTTCGCGAATCCGAGCCGAAATCTCTTCAATCCCTTCGACGCGCGGAACCACATAAAAGATTTGACCACCACGATCGAGTTCTTGGCGAATTGCCGATCGCACCATTTCACCGTCGTAGGGCGATAGATGCGTTTTGATCGGACGACGAGAAGGGGGCGGTGTTGTAATTAAGCTCATTTCCCGCACACCCGAAAGCGCCATGTACAACGTTCTCGGAATCGGAGTTGCACTTAAAGTCAGAACATCAACTTGGGTTTTGAGCGATTTGATCTTTTCTTTCTGATTGACTCCAAATCGTTGTTCTTCATCAACCACCAACAATCCTAAATCTTTGAATGCAACACCTTTTCCAAGTAGCTGATGGGTTCCAACCACAATATCAAGCTCTCCGGTGATCATTCGACGCTGAATATCTTTGCGTTCATCGGCTGAACGGAATCGATTGAGCAATCCAACTTGAATTGGATACGGTGCAAAGCGTTCCTTGATCGTGTGATAGTGCTGCTGCGTCAGAATCGTAGTTGGTGCGAGTAATGCAACTTGCTTTCCAGCGGTGACAGCTTTGAAGATCGCTCGAATTGCAACTTCAGTTTTACCAAACCCAACATCACCGCAAACTAAGCGATCCATCGGTCGATCGCTTTCCATGTCGTGCTTGACATCTTGCACCGCTTTTAGCTGATCCGGTGTGGGCTGATACGGAAAAGAATCCTCCATTTCTTGCTGCCACGGCATATCACGCGGATAAGTAAATCCTTGCTGTTGTGCCCGCTGTGCATAGAGTTGGAGCAGATCAACCGCAACCTTTTTAACCGCTTTGCGAACTTTGCTCTTGGTTTTCTCCCAAGCTTTGCTCGACATTTTATTCAGTTCAGGCTTCGCGTCTCCGACTCCCCGGAAGCGAGAAAGCGAACCTAACTGATCGGCTGCAACTCTTAACAGTCCATCTGCATATTTCAGAACTAAATATTCGCGCGTTTCATTGTTAATCGTTAAGCTTTCGAGCTTGATAAACTGCCCGATGCCATGACTTTTATGAACAACAAAATCACCTTGCTGTAGCTTATTTGGATCAACCTGCTTGGAAGCCGCTCGACGACGTTTACGAACATAAGTTGGCGTTGCTAAGGTTTGCTGTCCAAAGAACTCTTTATCAGTAACAACAACTAATCGGAAGGTTGGTAAGATAAAGCCTTCTAACTCTGCTAAACCGGAGTACTTCACAGCAACCGGAATATGCTGGGTTTGTAGTTTCTCGATCGCTAAATAATCCCGCTGATTCGGGACAAACTGCGCCGGGCAATCATGCTCTTGCAACAATGCAACCGATCGAGAAGGTTGAGCCGAAACGAGCCAAATGGCAAAATTACGATCGCGTTCTCCCCGCAGTGTTTCTGCAAGTCGCGCGAACTGATGGGGAATTGCTGGAACCGGACGACTCGCAAGATTTAAGCCGTTTTTCTCTTCGGCTAACTCGTTCAAATTAATGCGATCGAACTTCTCTAGTTCAATCAAAGAAGCTTCTAAATTCCGATGAATTTTCGGCAGGGTTGGCTTGACTTCTTGCCATTGTTCTTCCACATGCTCAACCCACCGATCGCTGTGTGCCTGCGTCATTTCAGGCTCATCGATCGCAATGATCGTATCGTTCGGTAAATAATCTAACAAGGATGCTGGACGATCGAATGCTAAGCCTAAAAAGCGGCGAATTCCCTCGATCGATACGCCTTCTGCAAACCGCTCTTGATCTTCCGGCGAAAGATAATCGAGAACGGTTTCATCTAACGCCGCTTGAATAATCGGTCTAAAACTCGTGGGCGTTAATGTCACTTGCGTAACCCGATCGAGCGATCGCTGTGTTCCCGGATCAAACTCCCGAATCTGATCTAACTCATCCCCGAATAGCTCTAATCGGACAGGTAATTCTGCCGCAACTGGAAACACATCAATAATGTCACCGCGTCGGCTCCATTGCCCTTCAGTTTCGACTAAATTTGCCCGATCGTATCCCAACTTCGCTAACTGCTCGCTCAACTGTCCGAGATTGAGGTCTTTCCCTTTCTCCAGCGTTAAGAAATACGGCGAAAATGCTTCGGGCGGTGGTAAATGAGGTTGCAGCGCGCGTTCGGTTGCAACGATCGCCATTTTCTCCGATCCCTTGACCAAATCGGCTAACGTCTGCAACTGTCCCCAAGTCATCTCAGCTTCTGGATCAAACGGCTCATACGGCGACGATTCCGAAGTCGGATAGAAATGCACCGTATTCCAGCCCATCGCGTCAAGCTGAGCGCTCCAGCGTCCCGCCTCTTCGAGCGTTGCCGTAATCACGACCAAAGAACGATCGCTCTTTTGCGCCAGAGTCGAAGCGACGATGCCTTTCGCCAAGCGCGACAATCCACTTAAATTCAGCGTTGAATTTTGCTTGAGTTTGCTGAGCAATTCTGCCGTGAGCGGCGATCGACCGAGTGCGCGAGTAATCGAAGAAAAAGCCATGTCGGACCGGAAAGCTTAATGGGTCTTTACATTCTATCGAATCGAGTTTCTACTGACAGACGGAAGACCGAGCGACTGAAACCTTTCACCATTCAGGGATAAACTAATACAGTTCGTTCCCCCTTGGCTAAAGCGCCTCTTGCCGAATGAATTCGTTGACCACAGACCTGTTGATTATTCTGTTTCTGACGCTGGCAAATGGGCTATTTGTCATGTCCGAACTCGCGATCGTGTCGGCGCGCAAAGTCCGACTTCAGCAACTCGCCAATCAAGGCGATCGTAAAGCTCAAGTTGCGCTTCGACTAGCGGAAGAGCCGAATAATTTCTTGGCGAGTGTGCAAGTCTTAATCACGGTGCTGACGCTAGTTTCAGGTTCGTTTGAACAAGTAATCTCAAGCCGCATCTTACCGCTGATTGAATCGATTCCAATCTTAAGCGCCTCGGCTGAAGCGGTTTCACGGGCGCTGGCAGTGCTGATGATTGCCTATCTCGCGTTGATTTTAGGCGAATTAGTTCCGAAGCGATTAGCGCTGAATTCTCCAGAGCGGATTGCCACTTTAGCAGCGGTTCCGATGGCATTTTTGGGCAAAATTTCCTCACCGATCGTCAAACTGCTAAGCGGTTCTACCGATATTGTGCTGCGCCTGATCGGAATTCGCCCGTCAGATGAGCCGTTTGTGACTGAAGAAGAAATCCGCGTGATGATCGAGCAAGGTACAGAAGCGGGAATGTTCGAGCAGGCGGAAGAAGACATCATGAAACGGGTGTTTCGTTTGGGCGATCGACGAATTAGCTCACTCATGACTCCAAGATTAGAGATTACTTGGATTGATTTAGAAGACTCGATCGATGAAATTCGCCGCCAAATGACGGAAAGCGCTCATGCTAGATTTCCGGTTTGCCAGGGCGGGTTAGACAATCTATTAGGCGTGATTCAAACCTATGATTTATTGATCAAATCGATGTCGGGTCAACCGCTTGAGTTTACCAGTTCGCTTCAGACTCCGGTGTTTGTGCCTGAAAGTACTCGCGCGTTGAAAGTGCTAGAACTGTTTAAGCAAACGGGAACACAGATTGCATTTGTCGTTGATGAGTATGGCGTGATTCAGGGATTGGTCACTTTGACGGATGTGCTGCAAGCGATCGTCGGTGATATTCCCACTGTAGAAGAGTTGGCGGAACCGCAGGCAGTTCGACGCGATGATGGCTCCTGGCTGCTCGATGGAATGCTCCCGATTTATCAATTCAAAGAGATCCTAGATATTGAAGATCAAGAGCTTCCGGGTGAACAACGGGGCAGCTATCAAACTCTGGGCGGTTTTGTCGTGATGTATTTGGGGCGAATTCCCACAGCGGCGGATCATTTTGAGTGGGAAACGCTCCGATTTGAAGTGATGGATATGGATGGAAACCGCGTCGATAAAGTGCTTGTCGGGGCGGCAAAGTCTAGTGGAACAGTGGAGTAATTCAAGAGTGTTGTTCGTCGATAATTCGATGAACTTCCTCAATCGGCAGTTCAACAATCTTCGCAATATACTCAACGGTTTGCCCTTCCTTCAGCAAGTTGCGAATTACTTTAAGATTCGTTTCGCGTTGAAGATCTTTGTAAATCCGGGTTTCGTATAGCGGCGTTAGATTTAGCATAAGTTCCACCTCTTCTCGGCTTAGCTCCGCAAATTTATAGACGATGATTGTCGAAACTATATCGATTATCTCATTTTTATCAGAAAGTGCGGTTTCCTCTTGTTGTACACGATGGATTAGTTCTCTTGCTTGCGCGATCGCTTCCGATTCGGGCGCGATTATTAATTGCATCAGATTAATTCCGATCGATTGCGTTTCTTGATCGCCTAACTCATCAAGATAAATCCGTGTGACTTGTGATCCACTTAGCAGAGAACGGTGGATCGCTGTATTGGTTGGCTCTAAGTTACGAGAAGGAAAGATAATCACACCATACCAATCGTCATACAAAGCCTGATTGCGATACAAATACAGCAAAGATTCCGAGAAAAATCGATGATAGAGAGATTCATCCTTCTGAAACTGCACCTCAGCAAAGAAGACTACCTTGTTGGAGACATCATCTGGAGGCAAAAATACACCATCGACCCGAAATGTCGGTTCTTTGACTTCGACTGATTCAAAGCGATGTCGCTGGGCATCAGGAGGTCGGTCGTCAATTAGCTCAAAAAGTAAGCCGGGAAAACGCTGAAAGATTGTGTAAAAAATGGCATCACGTTTCACAATCGGAATTAGAAAATAAACGATTTGGAATAGAATTGATGCGGCTGGACAAAAATGGACGCACTTCGCAAATCATAGCGGAAAGAGAATAAAACTAGCTGTAGAAAGAAAAAGGCAAATAAAAGGCGACACTCATGAGCAGTAGAACTGAGCCAGAACAGCAGGAAAACAAAGTATCTTGGCTAACAATTGCAATTCTTGTTTTTACGCTATTCATTGGCATCAGTATATGGGATGGATTTCAAAAAGATGCGGAAACAACTAAAAGTGAGAAAACGATCGAGAACGGTAAAGAGACAATTATCACAGTTAAGGAGATACCTGGAAAAAACCTATGGGATTTAATGAGTGTATTAGGAGCGCCAGCATCTCTAGTAATTTTAGGTTTCTGGCTCCAGAAATTGCAGAACGATAAAATAAATCGGCAGCTCCAGCTTGAGAGGGAACTCGCACAGAATAAGCAGCTAGAAGAAGCTCGAATAGCAGAGGATAATCAACGAGAAGAAGTCTTGCAAGTCTACATTGATCGTCTTTCAACGCTTCTAATAGATAAAAACTTAATTGCAGTAGCGAAGAAAGAAGATCGGGAATCAGAAAGAACTGAGTTAGTCAGAGCAGCGGAAGATGTAATTCAAGCAAGAACAATATCTATCTTGCGTCGGCTTAGAGAGGATGAAGAGCGTAGATTTCACGTCATCCAGTTCTTGATCGACACTGAAATTATCACGTTATCCCTCGATTTCAACAAACTCAACTTTAAAGGTTTCAAGTTCAAAGGCGTTAATCTTCAAAAAGCAAACCTTGCAGGTGTCGATCTTGCAGATGGCGTTGATTTTGAAGATACTGACTTGAGAGGCGCAAATCTCGAAGGCGCAAATCTCGCGAAGGCGAGGCTTCGACGAGCCAAGTTAGGAGGGGCTAACTTAGAGGGAGCTAATTTTCAAGACGCAGTACTTCAAGGAGCCAGCTTTTACAGTGTGCATCTTGCTCATGAATATGATGATGATGGATATGAATATGAACCACGTTGCTTTAATCCCACTAAGCTTATGGGAGCTGATTTCTCTGGAGCTAACCTCATAGAAGCTGATCTTGCAGGCGCTGATCTCACTGAAGTTAATCTCAACGGAGCAACGCTTACAAGAGCAATATTTATTAAAACTTATAAGAGAATAATAGTTAACGAAGACGGAGACTATTACGACGACCCTCCCGACGATTTTTATGCTGTTCTAAAGAACGCCAAGCTTTATGCTGCAATCTTAGAAGGCGTTGTATTTGAAAACGTGAACATGGCAGAAGCTGATCTTCGACACGCAAGGCTTCAAGGAGCAAATCTTAAAAATGCTGACCTTCGAGGCGCTAATCTTGAAGGTGCTGACCTTCAAAGCGCTAATCTTGAGAATGCCAAGTTTGAAGGTGCTAACCTCAAAGGTGTGAAGAACTTGACTGAGGAGCAGTGGAAAACAACACTAGATTATCAGTCACTCCAACGCAGCATGAATGGCTAACCAAATACAAGCAGGATCAGAACTGGTATAGCTCACTCGATGCTTTCGATGAGCAGGAATCAATAGATAATCGCCCGTTTTAAGGTCGATCGACATTCCATCCTCATACATCAACTGCGCTTCCCCCTGCAACAGCAACACCCATTCATCGCGCGGCTGATCGTACCATTCGCCTTCGGGTGTGGTTTGTCCAGTTGAAATAATCCGTTCGATCAGGATCTGATCGGTTTCGAGCAATGGCTCAAAGATTTCTCGATCGAGCAAATATTCCGGCAGTTGAAAGATATTCATGTCAAACATCAATGAGACTCGATCGCCAATGGTACGCTAAAGAAACATCGATCTGGAAGCACCCACCATGCACCTGACGGCAAAAGAACTTGAAGCCTTGATGCCCGATGCGACACAACTCTATAGCGATGAGCCGGAAATGGAAACCTCTTTGCACTATGCTCAACTCGCATTGCTGGTGAGTTGTTTAGAGTGGTGGTGGCGCGATCGAGAGGATTTCTTCGTTGGGGCAAATCTGACCATTTACTTCAGTCGCCAACAGTTGAAAAATCGCGATTTCCGAGGGCCTGATTTCTTTCTGGTTAAACAAACGCAGAAATATCCGCGTCGATCGTGGGTGGTTTGGGAAGAAGACGGTCGCTATCCAGATGTAATTATTGAACTGCTTTCGGATGAAACCAAAAATACGGATAAAGGCTTGAAAAAAGACTTGTACCAAAATCGATTCCGCACAACTGAATATTTTTGGTTCTCACCGAGCGATTTAGAATTTGCTGGATTTCGATTAGTTGGAGAGCAATATCAAGCGATCGAGCCAAATGCCGAAAATCTGCTTTGGAGTGAATCGTTAGAGTTGTTCCTGGGATTACATAACAAGCAATTGCGATACTTCCAGCAGAATGGTCAAATTGTTCCAACTCCTGAAGAATCGGCATTGTTCGCCCAACAAAGAGCAGAACGCCTTGCCGAACAATTACGATCGCTCGGCATTAATCCGGACAGTTAGGGCTTGCCCCAAGATCCAGCTTCACAGCGCACTAAGCGATCGAGCGTTTGAATTGCCTGAGCATTTTTAGCAGTCCTTACTCGTCGTTCCATTGCAACATTGGTCAATTCCATTGACAAGCGAACTAAATACGCTTCATCTTCTGCTGTTTTGATCAAATCGGAATTCATCGATCGCAGGTTACCGTTAAACGATCGAGTCGGATCAAACTTAAGCTGACGGCTCAATGACTCGATCACGAAGCGCTGTTCAGGACGGGCGATCTTTGCTAAAGGTGCGATCGGTTGTCCGAGAATCTGTTCTTGCATCGTGGGATTGGTTATCTGTCGCTGAAGCCAAGCTTCGGAAGTCGAAATAGGTAGATCTGCTGTGTGTTCATCTACTTTCGCAAACGCATGAGCTTCTGCAAAAGAAACCCGTCCGTCTTTGTTGTAGTCAGCAGTTGCCACTTTGCGACCTGTGCGATCGCGTCCCGTTAAACCTGCAAAAAAGCTCGAACTATAGTCGCGGTAGTCTGCTTCGTTCACTTCTGCTGTACACCCAACCGAAGGCTGAGATTTGATCGTGGCAAAGAATCCGCAGCGCGTTTGGAGCGCAATTCCTTTGTTTGGATTGCCACCGTTGTAGATCAGATTCGCAAATGAGCCAGAGTAACATTGCGACATCATCGTTACAAAAGGCTTGTTTTGCGGCAAACGATCGAGCATTGCGGTAAAGTTCTGAACACTCAATTCTTGATCGCCCCACATCCACATTGATGAGTTATCTTCGTTGGTGCGATTGTGTCCGCCATGCCCCGAAAAGTAGAAAAATAATGGTGTTGTCGTTTTCTCTTTTGCAGCTTGAGCTATCCAGCTTTGTAGATTCGGAATGCTAGAAGCGCCTTGCACATTGGGGACATTTGGTGCTTTGAATTGTTCATCGCCTTTTTCGTCTAGGTATCGAACTGTTTTTTCGCCTGTGTTCCCGTTGGCAAAATAGATCGGTGCATCGCCTGTCGAGAATCCCAGTTCTTTGAGCGATCGCTGAAAGTACAGCATGTTCTTTTCAAGTGCAATCTCATTGTAAGAAGGCGCACCACCACCGCCGAACACGAGGAAATTTTGGGCAGTCGATCGCTGACAAGTTTTAGGAGCTAGATTGCTTTGGCTAATCGCTTGTGAATCAGTGAAAGTAATGCCTGCGATCGTTGCTAAAACAACCGGGATGAGTCGTTGCATCATGGCGGATTCTTGAAATTTATTTTAGTTATAGCAATCGAATCGAGTCGATCAAACCCTGACACACCCGCGTTAGAAAGTCGAAATCGATCGTTTCAATGCGATCGCTCGGTTTGTGATAGTGCGGATTCCTTAAATTTGCGGTATCTGTCACCATCAATGCACGATAGCCCCGATCCCAGAAGGCAGCATGATCACCTCGACGAGTATCAGGGACGATGTTGCCGCGCATTCCTGCCGGGAGCCATTCACATCCGATGTTCGATCGCCGAATTCCCCGACTCAATCGAATCAAATCCGGAATCGTCGGAATATTTCCAATTAACGCAATAAAGTTACCTTGATCAGGATAAAATCGTTCTAATCCTGCGGGATAGCGTTGTGAATGGCGTTCATAGTTGCAATATCCTAGCATTTCCAAAGCTATCATCAATCTGAGTGGCTCACCCTTCAGTGAGCTTGCATATTGAGTGTTTCCAAATGTATTCGATTGCGTAAAAATTTCTTCTAAATCAAAGGCAACTAATCGAATCGGATAGCGCGCGGATTGTTCAGAAAAAGCTTTCGCCATTTCTAACAACACAGCAACTCCGGTCGCATTGTCATCTGCACCGGGAGAATTTGGAACCGCATCATAATGTGCGCCAATGAGAATCGGAGGCTTTGCATTCTCTCGCCCTGGTAGATTCAGAATCCAGTTATAGTGCGATCGCCTGCCGACGCGGAACGAATGAGATTCAACCGTTCCCCACTGGGAAAACTGTTCGCGAATGTATTGCTGAACATAGAAATGTCCTTGCGTCGCGAAAAATGGATCGCGATCGCGCGCTACTGTTTCAAGATGCGATCGTAATCGCGTTGTTAAATCCTGCATCTACACTTCATCCGGATCAACGCCCATTGCTCGAAGTCTTTCAGCCAGTCGGTCTGCTCGTTGACGCTCAGTTTCCTGCCCTTCGGCTCCGGTTGGAATCACGCGCCCAGAGCGATCGCACCAGCGCAACCACAACCTCGATACCTCTTCCTCAAAATATCCTTCCCAAAGTGTTAGACCTAAACCAACCGTTTCTAGCCAAACGGATTGACCGACCTCAGAGAGTCCCTCGATCGCAGTTAGCTCTACATAGCGTCCGGCTGTTAGCGTCCAGACTCGCAATCGTGCCCCATTCATATCGGTCTGAATCCGTTGCAGTGGGTCAAACACAACATAGTAAGGAACACCAATCTGAGCATAAATGTCTTTCTTACAAAGTTCTTTTCCTTTTTGCTGCGATCTTCGACTTAAGCTCAATTCATCGCCTTCTGCATTAGAAACAATCTCAATGCAAACCTCTGGAACTTTCCCGAACTCCCAAACAAAATAAGAACGATTTCGGCGTTCTGCAAAGTCTTTACGCTGCACTCCCAAACTCAAAAAAACATCTGGAACAATCGGATCACCGTATAAGTTGTAAAACAATCCTACGTTTGCATCTGCAATAAACGGCAGTGGAACAGCTTTAGAACTATAAAGGGCTTCAACTAACAAGCGTTGCTGCTGGGCAGATTGAAAATTATCCACGGGCGTATCATCCTCAATCACAAGATGACTGATATCCAGTTCTTCAACGATCGCTTCATCAGACTCTTGTTCCAGAAATTGCTGAGTCATAACTAGCCCTCAGAATTTAATACTTTATTGTCTTGAATCATAGTTCAAACAAACTCACCTTTCGCAACCCAGATGACTTTGCCACCGACTGAGATTTCAAACGCTTCATTTTCTTTTTTCGCTTTCAGCAATAGCAGCGAAGGTCGCCCGATTTCGTAGCCTTGCTCGACTCGCAGATCGAGGAGGCTCTGCCCAAAGTAGGAATGTTGCAGTAAATATGCAGCGAGACATCCATTGGCGCTGCCTGTTGCTGGATCTTCTGGCGATCCAGTTAACGCTTCTACAAAGACACGCGCACTTAATTGATTGTCTAAACTGCGAGTCTCAGGACAAAACACTAAGATGGCTTTTGCTTTAGTCGTTTCGATCAGCTTAAACAGCGCCGCTCGATCGACTTTCGCTTGTTGAAGTGCAGCTAAGTTCTTCAGCGGCACAATGATAAACGGAAGACCTGTCGAAACTTCCTCGATCGGCGTGCAATCGTCAATTTGATCCGAACTCAATCCTAAGATGGGTGCGATCGTGGCAATTTCAAACCGCTGCCCAAATTCCGGTGCGTTTTGGCGCATCCAAAGTACGTCAATGGCTCGATCGACATAATTTAACCCGACTGGAATCTGCCCGACTTGCAGATTTAATCTCACGATAGGTACGGATTCTTGAATCACTGTTTGTTGCAAAACGAACGCAGTTCCAAGTGTCGGATGTCCCGCAAAAGGAAGTTCTTGATCCGGCGTAAAAATTCGTACAGGATACCCATTATTCTGCGGAAATTCCGACAGGATGAACGTCGTTTCTGAATAGTTCATTTCTTTCGCGATCGCTTGCATCATGTCTGTTGTAAGCTGATCAGCTTGGCGAAATACTGCAAGTTGATTTCCCGCAAACTTGCGTTCAGCGAAGACATCCACAATATAAAACGGCAGTACCATTGTTTATCTCCTATATGTGCCAAAAGGTACAAGAATCAATCAACAGAAATTTAAAGTTAAGAACATTTACGCCCTCCGGATAATCCATTTTGCGCCAGGAGAACTTTATAATAAGTTCCGGCAAAAGTGTATTGCTGTTTACAAACTTGAAAATTAGTCAAAATGTTGATACTTGGACTTATGTGGGTCGCTTCGTGGTTTAGTGGCATTCCCAGCGCGGGAAGCAAGCTACTAGACACGCCCAAATATCTCACTCATGTTCTGTGTCACAGCCGCGTGTGTCAATCCACGCTGCCGCGCTCGTCCTCGCTGCACCCGACGATCGCTCCTGTCCAGAACAGCTTCGATGTTTCCTCGATTATTCTCTCAGATTCCAATTCATCTTCTACGCAGCGAACCAAGCGCGCTTCCCAAGCTAACTGGATTAGCACGATCGAACAATTACTGCTCACTCCAAGTGAAGATTCGCATCCGCTCAGTGAATTTTTAGGCTCGATGCAATCTCTGTTCGGTCAGATGCCGATCGTGGCTGCCTCGAAAGAAACAAACTCATCAATCGCGATCATTGAAGTCGGGTACGACGGAACTCCGTTGAGTCAAGCCGAATCTTTTCTGCCTCGATTTGGATTTTGGCAATGTCCAACCGCCTCGAATACTTCTGGAGGCTTTCAGCTTTGGCTAAAAGGCTGTCAGGTTGCTACGGTTCGCGATCGCGGTTCGGCGCAAATGCTGGCTCAACAAATCGATCGACTGCTCGAAACCCCAAATCTTGATGCTTCAGCGCTCAGAGCCGCGATCGACCACAATCGACCCGCTGCAAAATTAGGCGATCGTACTATTTTCACCGTGAGTGATAAATTAGCAGCGCGGCTGAATCGTCCAGCAGAATTACTGGCGATCGAATGGGTGAACAATCTCCGAGTTGCTCTTGGTCAACCGAGCATTGCGATCGCAGATGCTCAGATTGAAATGTATCAGCTGGCAAAAACCGACAGCAGCATCGACGGCATGGCATCGTGGTACGGTCCCTATTTCCACGGTCGCCAAACCGCAAACGGCGAAATCTTTGACCAGAACGAACTCACCGCCGCTCATCCGACTCTGCCACTCGGTACGTTTCTCAAGGTCACGAATCGGCTCAACGGAAAAAGCATCGTCGTGCGCGTCAACGATCGAGGTCCTTACTTCGATAATCGCGTCCTCGATTTATCCAAACGGGCTGCCACCATCATCAACAGCGAAGATCGGGGCGTCGTTCCGATCGAAGCCGTTGTGATGCAATCGGCAGTGATCGCTCAAAACAAGAAGCCCCCGCAGCAGGTGGCTCGATTAATCACAGGCTACTAATGCAAAATGATGTGGCGTTTGGCATCGATCGCGAGCCAACCTTCTTGTTTAAGCTGTCCGATCAAGCGCGTTACCGTGACTCGTGTGGTTCCGATCGCATTTGCTAATTGCTGATGCGTCAGACGTACGTGAATCCGTGTCCCGCGCTGAGTAGGCTGCCCGACTTCGTGCTGAAGCAGAATCAACAACTGCTTCAGCCGCTCCTCGACTCGACGACACCCAGAAAGCGCTAGAAACGCCTCTGCTTGCTGCAATCGTCGACTGAGATGACGAAACAAACCTTGGCACAGGGCTGGAGATCGTTCGATTTCCATCAGCGTCAAGGGCAGCAAATCAACATCGGTTAACGCGATCGCTTGATACGGTGAAATCCACGTCAACGGCAGTCCAAACGGCATCGAAGGCGTGGCTACGCTCAGTAAAGCTTCATCTCCGGTTGGATGTAGCGTGTTGAGAATTACAACGCCTCGACAAACCACCCAAAGTTCGTCGGGGCGCATTGGAATAATTTGACCGCTGCGAAACGGCTGTAAAGTGCGCTCCCGGTAAAGCTGCTCTAAAAGCTGTCGCGAATCGGGTAGCTCGATCGGTGAGGCTGCGAACGATTGGATCATGGATTTTGCTCCATCCTGAAATCCCGCTTCTTACTGTAAGACTCTAATATCAAGGACAGGTAATTTCTGGGTTGGGGTTTGGTTAAGGTTTGGTAATTCGCCACAAGCAAGTTACGTTGGCTTCTACTTGCAGACTTCCGCTTTTGGCGACAATAATAGGTGCTAATGGAGCGATCAAGGATAAGCCAGTGGCAGAGGAGAAACCAGGTTCAGGGGGTACGCCGATCGAATCAACCCATTACGCGCTTTTGGGGTTGCATCCTTCGACCTCGGTGCGCGAAATTCGACAGGCATATCGAGAACTCAGCAAGCTGTATCATCCTGATACAACCGAACTACCTCAAGCGATCGCGACTCGCAAATTTCAGCATTTGAATGAAGCTTACGCGACGTTGAGTAATCCCGAACGTCGTGCCGCTTACGATTTGTCGATCGGGTATTCTCGCGTGATCGTCGTTCGTCAGTTACCCAGCCTGCACAAAACCGATAAGCCAGAACCGAATTCATCGGCTTATTTGGATGCGACCGATCGCCCGCTTTCCCCTGGAGAAATATTTGCGCTGTTTATTCTCGGAGTTACGTTTGTTGGCTGTTTGATTCTGGCAATTACGATCGGCATTACTCGCGGCGATCAAGCGTTTCAACCGCTGACTGCCCAACATTCTCAGCAGGTAGAATCGATGCAAAATGCCTCCACGCTTTCTCCGAATCAAGCGACAATAGAATCTACTGAAACAGAGAATTCTTTATGACTCTACCTCCCGGTGATACGCCGCTTTACAATCATGCGCTGCCTGCGATCGAAGCATGGCTCAGCGATCAAGGCTGTGAGCAAGATTCCGAAGACTTGCACTGCTGGACGATCGATCGCGCGAAATGGCAAGCCGAACTGATGCTCGATGTTGATCAACTGAGCGTGCGCTATCTCAATGTGGATGGGCGGGACATTCAGCGATCGTTTAAATATTCGCTCAGTCGCCAAGATATCGAGGATGCCGTTTTTGCAGGACCTTAGTGCTTATGACCCAAGCTAAGCCTAGATTCAGCACTTTAGAAGAGTACCTAGACTATGACGATGGCACCGATACCCGCTACGAATTGGTCCATGGGGTATTGGTAGACATGGGTTCGGAGAAACGGCTAAATGAAAAGATTGCGATTTGGCTTTTAACTCAGTTTTTGCAAGTGGTATCGACGATCGATTTGATTGCAAGAGGCACACAGATTGCAGTGCGGAGCCGGACAGTAACAGCGCGGAATCCTGATTTAATGATTTTGACCGAAGAACTCGATCACGTACTCAGTCAGCAATTACAGGCTTTGATCACGATGGATATGCCTGCTCCAGCACTCATTGTGGAGGTCGTTTCGCCGGGTGAACCGGGAAGCAAGAACTACGATCGAGATTACATCGAGAAACGCAGAGAATACGCATCGCGTGGCATTCCTGAATATTGGCTGATTGACCCTGTTCGCGCAGTTGTGATCGTGCTGTATTTAGAACGAGAACAGTACAGCGAAATCGGCTCGTTTAGGAACGACGATCGCGTTTCCTCTCCCAGTTTTCCCGAACTGAACCTAACCGCTGCTCAAATTCTCAACGCAGGACGTTAAATCTTATTCCCAACTTTTCCAAATCGGCGCTCTCGCTGTTGATAAGACTTCAGTGCGAGATGAAATTCAGAACGATCGAAGTCAGGCCAAAGCGTGTCCGTAACATACAACTCGGCATAAGCCGCTTGCCATAAAAGAAAATTGCTGAGCCGCATTTCCCCGCTTGTCCGAATTAATAAATCCGGATCACAAATGCCTGTCGTGTACAAATGCCGCTCGAACAAGCTTTCGTCGATATCTTCCGGTTGAATCAAGCCTTGTTGAATTTGAGTGGCGATCGAGCGACACGCTTTAATAATTTCCTGTCGTCCGCCATAATTCGTCGCGACCGTGAAACAAATACCTTGATTGTCTTTTGTTTCTAAAACCGATCGCTCAATCTCTGCCTGCAAACTCGTCGGTAGCGCGTCCAAATTTCCGACAAACTTGATTCGCACATTTTCCTTCATCATTTCGCGCAGTTCTTGACGCAGCACCCGTTCAAACAGCGTCATCAGAAATTCCACTTCTTCGAGCGGTCGTCCCCAGTTCTCGGTCGAAAACGCATACGCTGTCAGTGCTTCGACACCCCAATCCCGACAGCACCGCAGTAAATCCTTCAGCACATCTACTCCGCGCCGATGTCCCATAATTCGGGGTTTGCCTTGACGCTTTGCCCAACGCCCGTTTCCGTCCATAATCACTGCAACGTGGCGGGGTAAACGATCGCGGTCTAAATCAGCAGGTAAGTCTCGTAAAATCGTGTGCTTGGCAGTCATTGTGGTTTCGGGGGAACGCCGATGAACGGGGGTAAAATCAATCTGGTTTTAGCAGAATTAAGAGTCGCCACGCTTGCGTTCGTTCGGAATGCGGCGATCTTTTAAACTACCTTCATTAAATAAACGCGAGAATAAGAATACTGCCTTTGTCCGGAATTGACGACCGAGAGATTTCAGATCGCGCGAGACAGGTTCGCGATCGCCCGACTGTGAAAACCGTTCTTCTAAAAGCTCTTTTAGTTTACTGCTCGTCAAGGGACGATTTAACATTCCTCGTTCTGCTAGTGAGATTGATCCGGTTTCTTCAGATACAACAACGCAAATACAATTTTCGAGTTTTTCTGTAATTCCCATTGCCGCCCTGTGGCGCGTTCCCAATTGGCGCGAGGCAGTTTTCTCAGATAAAGGAAGAATTACACCCGCTGCGATGATGCGCGATCCACGAATCAACACTGCGCCATCGTGTAACAGCGTTGTGGTTTGGAAAATAGTTTGGAGTAATTCTTTTGAAATTTCAGCATTCAGTTTGACACCGGGAACGGAAAAATCTCGATCGTCGATCGCAATTCCCGTTTCAATAATCATCAATGCCCCGGTTCGATTCTGCGACAGTCCTTTCACCGCTTCCACAATTTCATCGGTCACACTATCAGAACTCGGCAAACTCCGATTCGAGGGCTGAAACAACTGCATAATTTCGCCGCGTCCAAGCTGCTCTAGAAATCGACGAAATTCCGATTGAAGAATAAACGCCATCGCGACCGCAGCCCCAACCACGAGGTTATTCAGCACGAAACTCAGCAATGCTAAATTCATCCGGCTGCTAATTGCCGCTGCCAGCATCAGCACAATAAAACCGCGCACCATCCACAGCGTTCGTCGTTCGCGCCCGATAATCACCAACATGACGTAAGTGAGTGCCAGCACTAGCCCCACGTCAACCAGAAACCGTAAATTCTCTAGAACAAAAGTCAACACAGATTGTAAAACGGTCGGAAGGAGAAGCAAGGGTGAGGCAAAGCCGATCGCAGCTTCATTGAAACCGAGAGCGGAGAATTGCAATTGAATTTCCATCTTTGCCAATCCTCACCCTTTATCGTTCATCCTTCATCCTTTATTTCAGTCTGTCCGGGACGCGATCGTGTCGAATCAGATCTTCGTATGTTTCTCGTTCAAGGATCAGATTTGCTTCTCCTTGGTGAACGAGAACCGCTGCGGGTCGCGTCAGACGGTTGTAATTCGATGCCATGCTGTAATTGTAGGCTCCCGTTGCCATCACGACGAGAATATCTCCGGGTTCGGTTTCGGGAAGTGCGATGTCTTTGATCAAAACGTCTCCAGATTCGCAGTGTTTTCCAGCGATCGTCACTGTCTCTTCCGCTTCGTCTGACATTCGATTTGCAATCACCGCACGACAAATCGATTGATACGTAATCGGACGCGGATTATCCGACATACCGCCATCGACGCTGATATAAGTGCGAATTCCGGGAACGGTTTTACGTCCACCGATCGTGTAAGCCGTCACGCAAGAGGAACCGATCAGCGATCGACCCGGTTCACACAGTAATTTTGGTAACGGTAAATTCTCACCTTCACACGCTTTGATCACCGATTCACAAACGATTTTCACCCATTGATCAATGCTAGGCGGATCGTCGCTTTCGTTGTAGCAAATCCCCAAACCGCCCCCGACATTCAGTTCTGAAATGGTTAAACCATACTGTGAGGCTTTCTTGACCCATTGCAGCATTACGCCGCCCAAATCCCGATGCGCTTGCAGTTCAAAAATCTGCGATCCGATGTGGGCATGGAGTCCAACCAGCGAAACGCTCGGATTCTGGCTAATGAATTCAAACACTTCTTCGACCTGATTCGGATCGAAGCCAAATTTACTATCTAAGTGTCCGGTGCGGATGTATTCGTGCGTGTGGCAATCTAATCCGGGAGTAATTCTCAGCATGATCGAAATTGCTCGATCGCTCTTGATCTGCGTTAGTCGCTGCAACTCCAATCGGTTATCAACCACGATCGTACAACCCGATTTCACCGCTAGTTCTAATTCCGCGATCGACTTGTTATTTCCATGCAGATAAATCCTCGATGGATCGGCTCCCGCCTGAAGCGCTGTAAAGAGTTCGCCTCCGGTTGCCACATCGATTCCGAGTCCTTCATGGGACACGATCGAGCAAACCGCCAAACAGTTCCAAGCTTTCGAGGCGTACAGCACTTGAGATTCTGCCGGATAGTAGCGTTGAAACGCATCGCGATACTGTTGGCAAGCGGTTCTCAGTCCCGCTTCATCCAAAATGTACAGCGGCGAACCGAACTGTTTCACTAATTCGGTGACATCACAGCCGCCGACTTCGAGATGATCTCGATCGTTGACTTGCGCGGTCAGCGGCATCAAAAACTGATTAGGAGAGCGATCCAAACCGGAATCCGGTAAATACTGGCGACCGGAGTTTTGCGCGAGTTGCGCTTGCGTCACTACCATTGCTTGCTTTGTGTCCTCAACGATTCTGGCATTTTGGCAATTCTGCCACATTGATCTAGTTTACAAGCGCTCGTATGCTCCTAAGAACTGAGTTTAGCGATCGAAGAAGCTGAGCGAGTGAGCGCAGGTCGCGGAGGCATTAATTCGGACTCGACAACATTCGTTTGATCGTGGCGGCTTTTGCTGGCTGGTTCAGCCGTTCATATAGATAGCGGATATTGGTAAGGAGCAAATTTCTCTCCAATTTACCATCACGGGTAATAGGGGCAGAGGCGTTCTCCTTTTTCGCAGAAGCAGTTTGAATTGCGATCACCGCCAAATCCAAAGCCTGGATTGCTGCTGTCGGCTCTTTAAGATCATAGTAGTGTTGTGCAATTGTCGATAACATTGCCGCACGATCGACGTTAAATCGAAATTTCTTCTGATCGTCCGTTACTCGTTTAAGTAGTTTCAAACTTTGAGAATTGCGATCAGCTTGGGCATTCAATTCCACTAACTTGAGTCGTAACTTTGCAGCCACTGGACGATCGCCAAGCTGATCTTGATCGATCACATTGATCAATGCTTCGACTTGATCAAGCAGTTGAAACTGTTCAGATCGATTAAATTCACGAGATGAAATGACTTGAGCTGCAAGTCCTAGAAAAGCGCTTGATCGAACAACGCAACTTTCAATTTGATTTGCAATCTCCCCACCCTTTTGTACTGCAACATCATCGCCAAGGGAATATCCATAGGAGCTAAACCAACGCTTTGCAACTCGTTCCAGCATCTCCGATCGCAGCGTCTGATTCCGAATGAGTCCGGCAACTTGCAGCGCGATCGCAGGCTCAAGCTTAACGGTTTCCCCGATCGAATGCCAAATCTCATCTTGAACAGCAGGATTGGGAAACACAGAGACTACTTCCTGAATCTGCGCCAGTTGCTCCGATGTGACTGATGTACGCCCAGCTTGCGGTTCGCTATTCATTCGCGGTTCGCTATCATCTTGAGTCAGAATTGCCTCTATTACAGGAACGATCGCAGAATCCGCATTTTTTGCATCATTAGGCAAGTATCTCAACGCTTCTACTACTTGAGAAAATTGCCCACTTTTCACCATGCCCACGGCTACCGCTCCGATTGCCCTCGCTCGATCGTAAGACTGTTTCGCCGGAAAAAACTTTACCACCAGCGGCAAAGCACGATTTGTCTGTGCCGAATTACTCAGAGATTGCACCAATTCAAACCGCATCTGATTACGAAGCCGAGGGTAAGAAATTTTTTCAATTTCTGCCTGTGCTTCGTCCCAGCGCTTCTGTGCTAAAAGCTGCCAAATTGGTTGCTTGATCTGAAATTCTTGTTCAGATCTAAGTTCTGGTGGTAGTAGCGATTCCGTAGAAAGTAAATTGATCGGTTCACGTTTCTGTGCGTAGGTTTTGCAATCGACCTGAACTTTAGGAAGCTCTATTTTTCTCGCGAGAACCGGACAGGTTGCAAAAGCGACCAGCGAAATTGTGGGAAGCACAGCAAGTGAGAAGCGCATATGTGCAATCAGTAGAGAAACTTATTTCACGATCGATTGTATGGCGGATGAGTACACCGCAGAATTTTGAGCTATTAAGCTCCAGGCTTCGATACAATCAGAGCCGCTCAGTCTCTCTAAATCGCTGTGAATTCCATCACGCTCCAAATAATCGATAAGCGAAACACAAACGAAACCTGGTTCTGCACACACCAAGCAGCGAGTTCAATACGATGAAATTCTCGTCCGAGCAGCACAAGGCGATTCTGTTTCAACAGTCGCAACACAGGTTTTACCAGGCGATTCT
>CAXTDB010000048.1:0-13391 GCA_964242045.1 uncultured Leptolyngbya sp.
CGAGAAATTGATCGATCGTCGAACGCATTTTCGATTCTGCGTTTAACCAATCGTGCAAAAGATCAGAAGATTTAGTGATTGGAACGGGTGCGAGTGATTCGATCGAGCTTTGAATGTGAATCGTTTTTCCGTGAATTGGATCAAGACTACGATCGCTTGGATCAATCACAATTTGAATCGGTTGAATCGCATCGAGCCATAAGCGCAGTTCTTTACTCGTGGGCATTTCACCGATTCGGATCACCACTTCGGGTGCGAGTTTTGTAGCTAGATCTTTGTTTCTTAGAATCGTATCGTAAGTTGAAATTAGATAAGGATTAAGGCTTGCATGATTTCGGACGGGCGAAAGGGCTTCAGCTAGAACGGGCATCGAGAGCGATTTGGAAAGACGTGCAATCGCTTCACAATACTGTTTCGGGAAATTCGGCTGAGCAACTCCAGCAATGATAATTCCGCGATTAGACGGAAGCGAAGGAAGTTCCGCGCTAGAGAAAGGTGTACTCAATTGAATGTGATCAAAGAAATTGTCGGGAATATCGATCGGCATTTCCGATTGTTCGGTCAGGCTCGCCTGTGCCATAGGCAATGGAGCTAACGGCTCTCGAAATGGCAGATTTAGATGCACGACTCCACCGATCGGATATTGTGTTTGCTGGATTGCATTTAACATTGTTTGCCGCAAATACCGCAGCATTGATAATTCGGTTGATGGAATTGCAATTTCACTGTAGAAATTCACAAATGACCCGAATAGTTTTTGTTGATCGATCGCTTGTCCCGCGTTGCAATTTCTCAACTCTGGCGGACGATCCGCAGTCAGAATTAACAATGGAACTCGACTTTCTCGCGCCTCTACGATCGCTGGGAAAAAGTTCGCTCCTGCCGATCCCGACGTACAGACTAGTACCACAGGATTGTGAGTTCTTCGAGCAATTCCCAAGGCGAAAAAAGCAGCCGATCGCTCATCTAAAACCGGAATTGCTTCGACTCCAGGATGACGCGCAAACGCGACCGTTAATGGAGTCGATCGAGAACCGGGACAAACGATCGCCATTTTCAAACCCGATCGCGCGAGTGTTTCGACTAAAACCGAAGCCCACAACGTATTAATATTGCGAAAATCTAGAGTCATTGTCGCGCTTCAACAAAGGCTTGATGTTCTGGCGATCGCACTCCAGCTTGAACCGTTTCTAACACTTCGGTCATGTTGTAGCTCAGCAGGTCGTTTACGCTTAGCCACAATCCAGGAAAAACGCGCGATCGAATCACACCCGCTTGATCCGGCAACAGTGATTGATATTCTCCTTCCACCAGTTGAAACCACTCCAATCGATTCTCATACGACTGCCAGAGAATATACTCTTGAACTCCGTTTCGCCGATAGACTTGTTTTTTGGTTCCAGCGTCGATCGCTGCACTACTGGCGGCAATTTCAATAACTAATTCCGGGACACCTTCCAAGTATCCATCTTCAGCGATCGTGATGCCTCCATTCTGTTCCAAGAACAAGACAACATCAGGCTGTAGTTCATTATCGAAATCCAGTCTAACAGTCGGCTCAGTGCTGAGATCAGTACCAGGAGTCATCGCTTGATAAAACCCAATCCAAGTTTGAATTCGGCTATGCGGTTTGCCATGTTGCTTGTGTCGTAAAGGAGAAGCCACGTAAACGATTCCTTCGATCAATTCGGCTTTTTTGATATGAGGAGCAGCAGCGTATCGGCGCTCAAACTCTGGGCGAGATAAGCGATCGCCGTTTTCCAGAGGTGGAATTTTGCTCAAAAAAGTGTTCATACGATGGCATTCAATAAAGCTTGTAGTTTGAGTTGAACTTCAGCGAATTCCTTGTTTGGATCTGATCCTGACACAATTCCCGCGCCTGCGAAGAGTCGAGCGCGGTTTCCTTGCAAAATGCAAGACCGTATTCCAACTGCAAATTCGCCGTTGCCTTGAGAATCAATCCAGCCGATCGGGGCTGCATACCACGATCGTTCAAACGCTTCAAACGATCGTAGATGTTCACATGCGATCGATTTCGGCGCGCCTGCAACGGCGGGAGTCGGATGAAGTTCTGAAACCGCATCAAGTAGATGTAAATCAGATTTAATGGCGGCGCGAATCGGGGTTTGTAAATGCTGAATGTTGGGTAACTGTAGCAATCGCGGCGGTGAAAATTGCGGCGTTAGATTCAGATTTCTTAAGTGCTGCGCGATCGAGTCAATTACGACTTGATGTTCGCGCTTTTCTTTTTGGCTATTGAGCAACATTGCTGCGAGTCGGGCATCTTCAGATCGAGTTTTGCCTCGTGGAGCCGAGCCTGCTAGAGCTTCTGTGAATAAACGATCGTGCTGAATTTTAACTAATCGTTCTGGACTTGCACCGATGAAAGTAGCATTCTTGCCGTTACTGGCTGAGAAAACATAGCAGTTGGGATAACGCGATCGTAAATTACTCAACGATGAAACCAGATTAAACGGTAACGGTGAAGTGACATCTAAAGCATCGGCTAAAACAATTTTGTTAAAGCGCTCTCGTTGAATTAGTTTTAACGCTGCGGTGACAGCTTTTTGATAGTGACCGGAATGCGAAACCGATTGCTGTTTGAAGAACGGTTTGGGAGGCTCGATCGCTAAGCGAATCACATTATGTTTAATCGATCGAATCCGCTGAATCGTTTGTAGAATTTGATCCGCAGCAGCTTCTAAATCGAGAGCATCTGAAATTTTTAGATTTGCGACGATCGTTGAGCAATCTTGAGCGCGCGAGATTTGCCAAGCAGGAAGAAAGACACTTGCGGCTGGAAATGCTGAATCAGATGTTCGATCGAAAAAGGAGAAATTACAAAAGAAATGCGCTCCAGAAAATTCCTGATCGATCGCTCCGATTTGATGCGTTTTACTGAGCGTTGTTTGAACGAATTCTTTGATTTTGGTAAAACGATCGCTGCCTTCTGCCTGAAATTCTAATGCAGTATCAAACGCTAAAACCGCTTCATTATTCTCGAAATAGAAATGCTTTTGATTCGGTTTAACAAGTGACTCTAACACAGCAAGCAAATCAATTTCTTCAACCGCAATAGAAATGCTGGCAATACAATAATCAACGGTTTGAGAAATAGATTGTTTACACCTGAAAAGAAACTGATAAAGATCTTGAGAATCAAGCTGTGACTGGAGCTGATACTGGATCGCAGGCATAACAAATCGTTCCAAACGTGGCAATCATTCGCCGATTCTAAGGCACAAGGGGATTCAGCCTTTGTACTTTGTAATGAAGTGAAGCATTTCCGCTTCTTTTGTTACGGATTGTGAATCAATTCGGGAATTGTTGCGCGATCGCTGACCACTTTCAATCGAAACGCATCCGGCGGAACAAAGGTAATGCCACGACGAGCAGGACGAATTGCGCGATCGAGATTCGTTTCAAATTCGTACCAAGACAGCACCGTTGCTAAAACTAACTTCATCTCAAACAGTGAAAGCGCCATTCCAACACAACTGCGACTGCCACCCCCGAACGGCAAGTATTCATAAGCCGAAAACTTCTGTTGCAAAAAGCGATCGGGATTAAACTGATCCGCTTGCTCGTAAGTTTTCGCCCGTCGATGCGCCAGATAAATGCACGGAATCAAAACCGTTCCCGGTTGATAGGTATAGCCTTCGATTTCGATCGTGCGCTTCACTTTACGCGGTTGTGAAATTAATGCGATCGGATAAACCCGCAACGCTTCCTTACACACTGCGGTCAAATACGGAGCTTGCGAAAGTGCAACCGGATCAGGATTTTCGCCTAACTGATCTAATTCTTGGCGCAATCGATCGAGCGATTCCGGTTGACGATGCAGCCAATAAAACGCCCAAGTCAGACCCGAAGCGGTCGTTTCATGCCCTAATAGCAACAGAGTCATTAACTGATCGCGCAATTCTTGATCGCTCATCGATTCGCCTTGTTCATCGCGCGCCATCATCAGCACCGAGAGAATATCGGTACGATTTTGCAGCGATTGCGATCGTCGATCGCTAATTTCTGCATAAATCAACGCATTAATCTGCGCCATTTGTTCTAAAAACTGTCCCCAAGGACTCCAGCGCCCCAAATTTTGCTGAAGCATCGGAAAAAAGAATTGCGTCGAATACAGCGGCGATGTGATTGCTTCCAACAGTTGAGCGAGTAACTGTTTTAGCCGCTCGTATCGAACTCCCGGCACTAAACCGAACACGACTTGAAGAATCACTTGCAGCGAGATTTCCGACATTTGGGATCGAACGGCGATCGCATCTCCGACCGTCCATTGAATCATGCGTTTCTGCGTCAACTGACAAATCAGATGTCCTTGACTGTGCAATTGTTCTCGATGCAATGCGGGCATCAATAATTGTCGTTGGCGTTGATGTCGTGCGCCTTCCTGCATGATCAGCGATTCATTGCCCACCAGCGGACGAAACACATCGGTCACTTTGCCAAACTCAAACGCATCGGCAAGCGTCGTAAACACCGCTTGAATCGCATCGGGATCGCTGAGAAACACAACAGGCGGAGAATTCAGCCCTAGTACCCGTGTGGTAAAAGCATCTCCATACTGAGCCGAAGCGCGATCGAAAAATGCGATCGGGTCAGCAATCAGCGACAGAGTTTGAACAAGAGCAGGAGAACGCAATCCGGGCGGCAACATCATCGCAATACTGGCAATACACGCTGTTTCCAGTTTAGAGAATTTGAATTTCCTCGATGTGCGAAGTTTCAAATTCTTCAAACGATCGCAGTACGACTCCTTCAAACTAAACCAATTGGACGATCACCGTAAGGGTCTGTCCTCATTCTTTCTTCGCAAAGAGCCACAAATTTCTTGTTCCCTCTCCCTGGGGAGAGGGCTAGGGTGAGGGCAGATCCCAATCGCTTATTCGCCCTTCACCTGCGGCAATCCCAAGCTATAGTTCAAAACACGGCTTTCCAGGTTATAAGAAATCTCACCTTTATTTAGCAGCGATCGTACTAAATGCTCTAAATCCGATCCAATCCGCCGCAAATTATAATCAGTCAACGCTTGACCGCTGTAAGACTCGACCAATTCATCAAACTTGCCATAAATCTTCTGAAGCGCGTCTTGGTTCCAGACCAACTCATTATCGGGATCGATATCCAACGTCAGAACCTTATCGCTTTCAACTAACTCATTGTTTTGCACTTCTGCCGAGAAAATATGGATATGGCGAGTCGTGGTTTTGAGTAACATAAACTGACCTGGATTCACATAGCTTGCTTTTGAAATTGTAATTGCAGTTTCCGCCAAAATTCTCGATCGCGCCAAATCCAGTTATCAATACTTTCCCATCGTTAAGATTGATTTCCTCCTCGTCTTATGTCCAAAGTCCTCAAACTCCTATTCATCCGTCACGCTCAATCGATCGGCAATATCGAAAAACGCATGCAAGGTCACGGCGATTACGAACTGTCTCCGCTCGGTCGCCAACAATCGGAAAAACTTGCGAAACATTTGCGGGCTGAATCTTGGCGACCTTCTCACGTTTATTCCAGTCCGTTAAAACGCGCGGCTCAAACCACTGAGATTTTGCTGTCTTACTTTCAAAAACCGCATTTACCTGCTGCGGTGAGCGATTTAATCGATCCGGATTTAGAAAACCCGATCGAAGATGAACCCACCCCGAAGAAAATCCCGCTTGAATATGCCGAAGAACTCAAAGAATTTCAAAACGGAATTTTTCAAGGGTTAACCTGGGCAGAAGCGCAATCTCGCTACCCGGATATTTGCCGAAAATTAGAAACTTCGCCGGATTGGATTCCAATTCCCAATGCTGAAACTTTGCACGATGCGCGCGATCGCTCTCGTCAATTCATCGATCGCGTGATGCAGCGACATCGCGACGGAGATCAGCTTTGGATCGTGACTCACAGTTGGATTTTGCAACATCTAATCGCTCAATTACTTGGAAGTAATAGATCGTGGCGACTGCGCGCTCACAATACCGCCATGTTTGAGTTTTGGATTGATCGATCGCGCTGGGAACTGCAAAATCAGAATCGTTTCAATACCGACTTGTGGCAGATTCGCAGATTTAATGATTCGCGGCATTTGCATTAAGAATTTTGAGGTCAATTGATCACCAAAAATCGCAATTTTGCCAAAAAAGTTGCTTTTTTTGAAAGTTAGAGTTGCCCTTAAGTCCACAACAGGCGATATAGTATCGTAGTGGTTTCCAAGTCAGGGTTTTTCGTTAACTACTAATAATTCCCATGATTTTGAATGCGGTCAGCGATATCTACAAGCAAGCTCACCAAGGCAGTGTTGCAGCGATTATTCAAATTTTGAATGATAAGCTGTCCGACTCTGGGGTGAGAACGCGCGCCATTTTTGCCAATGGCGTACTTCAACTTCTTTGTGAAGCGGCAACGCCCGCTCAACTCGATCGCGTTACGCTCATCGAGCGCATCCGCAAGATTCTCGAATCGATTTCGCCGCGCAATGTCCGCCGGGTGAACATCAACAGCCGAATCGTGCGCGAACAGCAACTCCTATGGTTTGAGGAAATCAATCGCGATCCCGATGGACAACTGCTCTGGGCAGAAGAAATCTCGCTGAGACGACCGAATTTTGTGCGCGGCATGTTCGAGGACTTGCGCGAAACGTTTAGCGATCGAGATGATTTGCCAAAAACGCTTTCGCCTCAAGCCGTGCGCGAAAAACGCCAGTTTACCAAAGGCATGTTTGGCGGTGTGGTGATCAGTTCAGCGATCTTACTTGCAGGCTGGGGAGCTTACGCCTGGAATCAAGGCAAGCTTTTCTCAGATCAAAACGGTCAATCGGTCAGCAATCCAGCGCAACCGCAATGGAAAGAGACGATCAAGCAAGACGGCGATTCGTTTGCTACAGCGGTACGAGTCGCAGAACGGGCAGCGAAATCCAGCAAAGAAGCGAAAACTCCCGCTCAGTGGCAACAAGTTGCAGATATGTGGGGAGTCGCATCACGCCTGATGTCTGAGGTTCCAAACAATCATCCTCGCGCTGATGTCGCAAAAAACCGCACAGAAGCTTATCGAAAGAATCGCGAGATTGCTCTAGGCAATGCGAAATAGAACGTCGATCGCGATTACTGTGCGATCGACGTTTTCTCTAGTCGATACTTCTACCGCGAACGGTTTGAGCTCGACGCGGAACCGCAACGGGGGCAAGTTCGATCGCGCGCTCTTGGACTCGGTGACTTTCAAAATGCTTTTGCCAAAGTGCGGGAGCATCTAATGTTTCTCCACCGTGCTTAGTCAATCGCTGACGAACTTTGCATAACACGGGCGTATTCACACACGCGCCAGAAATAATAATTTGCCCTTTGGTCAAAGCAGGCAATTCTTTCAGCAAATCTCTGCCTGCTGCTTCGACTCCGTACTTCAAACTTTCTTGATCAACGGGGTTCACAATCCGCATGAGAAACTGGCTCATACATTGAGACAGCACATCCGCATCGAGTTTACCGGGACGCTGTGTGATCAGTCCCATGCCTAACCCAAATTTACGTCCTTCGCTCAAAATTGTTCGCAACACAGATTTACAGCGTGAAGGTTCATGTGCGGGCGCGAACCGATGCGCTTCTTCAATCAGAATAAACACGGGGTACGGCAAGTAATTCTCGTCCTGCGGCGAAATCAGTTCTTTTTGAGTACTCATTCGCGCGTGATTCGCCTGTCGTAGCACTGCCGCACAGATTACTTGCTGTTCTTCCTGATTAATCTCGTTCATCTGAAGCACCGTGACTTGTCCGGGTTCAAATAGCTCCTTTGGACTAACCGTGTGTTCTAGCGTGTGGAAATAGCTCGATCGTTCAATCTTCTCCAATTTCCACTCCAATGCCGGAGCCGACGATCCCGATTTCTCGTTCCCATCGTCATCGACTTGCACATCCGCTTCTCTCACCGCAGCAATTAAATCCTGAATTCCCCAGCGATAGTCGCCCTTTTTATGTCGCTGCAAAATCCGAAAGGCTTTGCTCAGCATCGCTTGTTGTCGATCGCTCATTTCCGGCAGCAGCGCCAAGATATCGTAATAATCGAGCGAAGAGACACGAATTCGCACATCTTCCGGGGTCATGACTTTCACTTTCGGCGCGTATCCATCTGTCCCCACAAATGCGGGATGTCCACGCATTTCTGCCAGTGTTCCATATTCTCCATGCGGGTCAAAAATCAGAACCGCGGCTCGATTGTGCGGCAACAGCAATTCTTCGATTAAAACGCCTGCGGTGTAGGACTTTCCTGAACCCGTTCCCGCCAAAATCGCCATATGTGTACTCACAAGCTCTTTGACATCAAGCGCGATCGGAACCGCATTCATGTCTCGCAGCAACAGCGAGCCGATATGCGCTGATCCGACTTCATGCGGCTGACGACGATTGAGAATTTGGCGCAACATCGTATCATCTGCCAAAACGACTTTTGCACCGGGATCGGGACTTTTTCGCGGATTCATAAAGCCCAAAGACGGCTCGAAATATCCGATTACATCTACGCTCACTTCATAAATTTCTGGATTGTCATAAGTAAAACCGACCAAAGCCGCGATCGCTTCGGGGCTAATCTCCGTGTCCGCAAAAATACGGTCGGGTAAGTGATCAATTAATCGTCGATCGGAGATCTTACCTAAGATTTTGCGGACGGTTCCCGCTTCGCTAACCTCGTAATAGACGTATTCACCGATGCGGACATAGCGATTATCAGACGTGATGAAAACGTATTGATTGCCGTTCTCACCTGGTCCTTTTACCGTACCCACAACGCTTATCGAGTTTGAAGCAGGCTTTAGGCTCATAGTTGGGAAAGAAATGTGAGCGCGAATTTCGTTCAAGTGTACTATTAAAACCGCAAAGGTTAATCGTTAATCCTCAATTTAGTAGGTGCAATTCTGCCGTTTCTTTATGTATTCTTGATTTCATCACAGGTAAAAATTTAAGAATTTAATGATTCACCCATCGCAATCGAGGGAATTTACGGATACCTCGAAGGTCTCCAGATTGTAATCTGAAAACAATGGTGTAATAAGTCGCAGTAAATGAAATGGAGCATTGGTAGAAAACTACTAATTCTCTTTTCGATACTGCACTACGCTTCTCTCTTACAAAGTGACTGTCATCAAAGTGACTGTCATTCTGTAAGGGGAACTCCCCCGAAGTGACGCAAACGGGCATGTGACAAGATGCAAGCAAGAGTTTCGCGATCGAGATCAATAGAATCGCAGGAAGTTGTGGGGCGAGTCATGGATGTTGTCAACACTACAAGAGAAGAAATGATTCGCATCGAATCGGGTCGGCTTGCCTCTGTGTCTACTCATCCCCGCGAAACCGTGCCAAGCACCTTTCAATCTAATCTGGCGAGCGTCGAAACCACGATCGGACGCAAAATCACCCAAGCGCTGAGTCGCGCGACTCAACCGCACGCGGTTTTATCTGAAGTGGCAACGCTGTTAGGGCAAGCTTACGGAGTCGGAGCTTGCTTAATCGCAATTCAGTCTGAATCTTCTACCCGATCGCTCACGGCTTGGTTTGACAAAGCGCGCTTTACTGCGAGTCAGCAAAAAGAAGTTTTGGCAAATTCTACAATGGTCGAAACTGCAACATTAGAGCGCTCAGAATTATTCATTTCCGATATCACCCTCAGCGAGATTGCTTATGCTGCAAAAGCGCTGCCGATTCGGGCTGTAATCAGTTTGCCAACTCAATTTCAAGGTCAGATTAACGGCGTTGTCAGTCTGATGTGTACTCAGCCGCATCGCTGGACAGACCTTGAGATTGATACCTTGATCCACGTTGCGGATCAAGTTGCGATCGCGATTTCCCAAGTTCTACTTCAGCAAAAAGTCGCTAAACAATCTCAGTATCAAGCGTTACTGAGACAAGTAACGATGGCAATTCAAAACTCTCTAGATGTGCCTCAAGTTCAATCGATGGCACTAGAAGGGTTGGCTCATGCGCTTGAGATTGATCAGGCGTTTGTCTTGAGAACGAAGTTTTGGGACCCGCGACAAAGTGTGCGATCGGAGAACGATCGAGTGCCGAAAGCGCGCGTCATGATCGATAGCGAATGGCGACGGCATCCAATCGATTTAGAATTGGAGCTGCCCCTGAGCCAATCATTTTGGGTAGCAGATTGTAGGGTTTGTCAAGTTGCATTTCGCGGCACTGCAAAATCGTTTGTGTTTGACGATTTGACAAAATTTTCGATCGCGAAAACCGAAGAAGTCATGGGGATTGCCCCGATTTTCGACCCAGAGAAAATGCCCGCTTTGATGCTGGTTCCTTTAGAAAGCAAAAATCGTCTGCTTGGGTTTATTGCTGTGCAGCAAAGTCGATCGCGCACTTGGCAACCGGAAGAAATCGAGTTAGTTGAATTATTGAGCGCTCAAATCAGTGCGGCAATTATTCAAACAGAAACGCTGCGTCAAGTCGAATCTTTGGTTGAAGAACGAACCGCACAGCTTCAACAGAGTTTGGAACTGCAAGCCAAGCTGTATGAAATCACCCGCAAGCAAATCGAGAAGCTGCGGGAAATGAATCAGCGCATGGATGAGTTTCTCAGCACGCTCAGCCATGAACTGCGAACACCGCTCACCAGTATGATGTTAGCGATTCGGATGTTGCGTCAGGCAAATCTTTCTCCCGATCGTCGCCAGCAGTATCTCAATATTCTCGAACAGCAGTGCGCTCAAGAAACCAGCTTAATCAACGATTTACTGGCGCTACAGGAATTGGAAACCAAACAAGTTGCCTTTCAGCTTCAGCGGGTTGAGTTGCGACACGCGATCGATGATTTATCTGAGTCGTTTACGCAGCGTTGGGCATCGAAAGGACTGACTTTGGATTTGAAATTACCGACACGATCGCCCGTGTTTAATACAGATTTAGCGAGCTTTAACCGAATCCTGCTCGAACTGTTGACCAACGCAGGCAAATACGCTGACCCGAATAGCACTGTTTCTCTACAAGTGACGACGCAGCCTGGACAGCAAATCCAAATCGCGTTGTCGAACATCGGATCAGCGATTTCTGAAGAAGAGTTACCGCATATCTTCGACAAGTTCCGCCGTTGTCAGGGTATGACTCAGAATGCAGTTCCGGGAACTGGATTAGGGTTGGCACTCGTCAAGAGCTTGGTTCAACACTTGAATGGCACGATCGAGGCAACGAGCGTAGCGCTTCCTACACAGTCTTACGAAACCTGCTTCACGCTGACGCTGCCTCAAAACTTAGAAATTGCTGGAGCGTAGCTTTTCTGCACTTTCCTGATTAGAATCTGGAGGATCGGATTGAGAAGTCAGCGCTTTTCAAGCGAATAGTACTACTCTTCTTTTGGGAAGACAGACGGGTATAATGTCTGAAGCTATGTTACAAACTGTCCCCCCTAAATCTCTTCGCTGGCAACGGCAAATTTCTTCTCCACTGGCGCGACAAGTGGATATTTCCGTGTCGGCTGCAAAACTAACTTTCTATTTGTGGTGGGATCGGCAAATCTCAGGCAAGTCCGCTCATCACCGCAACCGCCGCGCTCAATGGTTAGTAGGAACGCTCCTAGATTTAGGTCCAACCTTTATCAAAATCGGGCAATCGCTTTCAACGCGGGCGGATTTACTACCGCTGGAATATGTCAAGGCATTAGGACAGCTTCAAGATCGCGTTCCTGAATTCGAGTCGAATCAAGCGATCGCAATTATCGAATCTGAACTCGGTTATCCACTGCATGCGCTGTATGCAGAATTCGATCGAATTCCGATCGCGGCTGCAAGTTTGGGACAGGTACACCGGGCACGACTGCACACGGGCGAGGAAGTAGTTGTAAAAGTGCAGCGTCCAGGATTGGATCAGCTATTCGCGATGGATTTTCAGATCGTCGGTCGGTTAGTGCGCTGGATCGATCGCTTTGTGCCAAATGCCCGACATTATGACATTCGAGCGATTCATGCGGAATTTGCGGAGATTTTGAGTCGAGAAATCGATTACGTTCAAGAAGCAATGAACGCCGATCGCTTTCGGCATAATTTCGCGGGTCACGATCGCATTGTCGTACCAAAAATTTATCCGAAGTACACGACTCGGCGCGTCTTGACGATGGAATATGTGCCGGGAATTAAGGTCAACGATCGCCAAAGCTTGCTCGCGATCGGGATTGATCCGCGTGAGATCAATCAGTTAGGAATCTGTGCGTATCTAAAACAATTGCTGCAAGATGGGTTTTTCCAAGCCGATCCCCATCCCGGCAACATGGCAGTGAGTCACGATGGCAAGCTGATTTTTTACGATTTCGGCATGATGGCAGAAGTGCAGCCGATCAATCGAAATCAAATGGTGCAAACCTTTTTCGCAGTACTGAAAAAAGATACCGATCAGGTTGTGAGTACGCTTGCTGATATGGGCTTGATCGAGCCGATGTCGGATATGACTCCGGTGAAGCGAATTGTCAATGTATTAGTCGATCGCTTTGCGGATAAGCCTGTTGAAATGCAGGCGTTCAAGAGCTTACGCAACGAGCTTTATGCGGTGTTTGAACAACAGCCGTTCCGCTTGCCTGCGAAGATGACGTTTATTATCAAAGCGTTGACGACATTAGATGGAGTCGCGCGCGACCTCGATCCGCAATACAACTTACTCTCAGCGGCGAAACCGTTTGTCAAAAGTCTAGCTACAATTCCAGCGCGTCAAGGAAGCGGCGTAGGTGAATTAGCGCGACAAGCGAAAAGCTATCTAGCCTATCGATTAACGAAACCGAATTCAACTCAAAGCGCGATCGAGCGCTTAGAAACGCGACTAGAGCAAGGAGAACTCCGGATTCAGGTCAACTCGATCGAGCATAACCGCGCTTTAAAGACATTGAATCTCTCCGTAAGAGCGTTGCTGTATGCTTGTATCTCAGGATTTGCGGGATTGACTGGAGCAATTCTGCTTGTAGGTAAAATCAGCGGTGGTGCGATTTTTGCATTTGTCATTGCGACGGTTGCAGGCGTGTTTTTACTGCGATCGATGATTCGCTTAATGTGGCGCGATCGCGTCGATCGAATGCTAGATTAGCGCAGTAAAGCAGCATTGCGATCGAAGTGTTGAAAGAAACACTCTGATTCTCGACCATACTTCCTTTAAGGCAACCAGAGGGACGGTAAAAAGCGGCTTGTCCAGTCTCTTACAGTGCGATTGGCACTGCGAGCAAATGCAATATGCGGCTCATCTGGTTCAACCGGAATAATGGGGGCAGGCGTACCCACATTAAACTGCTTGATCACTCGATTAGCAGCCTCAAGCCCGGTCACATAAGCTTTTTCTTGTGACCATGATCCATGACGGGTAATAATCCAATCGCCACTCATAAACACATTGGCGAAACTCGTATTTCCACTCAGCATC
>CAXTDB010000048.1:13401-20618 GCA_964242045.1 uncultured Leptolyngbya sp.
CGACTGATAACTTCCCGGCGAGAAGTGCGTCACGGCTCTCGGCAATCGCACTACACTGCTATCAATTACTTTGGCATTGCGAAACTGAGGCACACAGGTCGCAAGATCGCGATGGACTTTAGCAATAATCTGTTCATCGTCCAACGGCAGCAGTTGATTTGCATGATAAAAGTCGGCTTCGATCACACTGCCCGGTTCATCTTTCCATTCGTCGTGCAGCGCATTCAGATCAAAAAACGTCCAGCCCGTGGTGTTATCAAATCCGAAGCAGGCATTCGACGGCAACGGTACGGGAACTTTGCGATCGAACCACAATCTAGTTGCTAAAACATCGATCGCACCCAAATTCATCAAGTTACAAAATTCGGGAAACTGTCGCAGCGTCGAACTACTACTGACGATTTTTTGCATTCCAGTGACACCGACCGCAAAAATTACAGCATCTGCTTCAAAGACTTCTTCGCCGCACACCACACCACTCACGCGAGGAGTCGCTCCCTCTTGCGCTTGAAGCTTCACATCGCTGACTCGTCGCTGAGTTAGCACTCGTCCACCCGCTTGCTCGATTTGCTCAACCCAAGGGCGAAAGATTTGTTCTCCGACTGTGCCGCGACACCACACCACATCAAAATCCGGTTGATGTGCCAGGATAAAGTAATACAGCATTCCTAACGCCGCTGCCGCTGAACATTGTTCTCCTGGTGCAAATAATCCTACCAGCAGCATCGGCTCAAACGACTCTTTGTAAAGTCGGGCAGAGACTCCGAACTGTTTGAACAGTTCGCGGGCAGTCACCGGATCGTATCGCTGCCACGCTGCATCTGAATTGTCAAAATCAGCCACCGCATACAGCAAAGGCAGGGCAGAAAGTCGATCGCTTAAAGGAAGTCGCTTAAACCGGGTATACAAAAATGTTCCTAACGGTGTGGGAAGCCGAGGTTCTTGCTGAAAAATCGGCGACTCTACTTCTAAACCTGCTGGAGAATATTGCGAGGAGCGCGTCCAATCGGTGAAGGGAGTTAAGCCTAGCTGCTTCACTAAAGCAAAGAGATTGCGGTAGGGATACCAGAAGCCGTGAATTCCAGCTTCAACCGATCGACCCTGCGCGGTTTTCCATCCTGCCACCAGTCCGCCCGCGTATCCACCCGCTTCAAGCAGTGTGACTGCATATCCTTGCTGTGCGAGATGATAAGCGGCTCCTAAGCCAGCCCATCCTGCTCCAACGATGACGACTTTCGGATGCCTTTGAGTTTGATTCATCGATCGATTTAGCGAACTTCTAGTTTCTCTACTGTACAAGTCCTTCGGAACAAGTTAAACCGCTTGGAGTTCTAAAATTAAGGGTTTTAATGCTGTGTTGATTCTGTATGATCGCTAGGCAGTACTAGTTTCTCTTAGTATTTTTGATCAAGCAGGGTGTTAATAATGTAGTTGCGTTTGACATTATTTCTGATTTATCTACCAAGGTGAAAATTATGTCAGCATAGAAATTAGAACATGATCTTCGAGTCGAGCTACCCGGATTACAGTCGTGTAGAAAGCAATCCCTGTAAGAAATTATCTACTCAATCTCAAAACCTGCTGAATGATCAAGCTGTCACTCCAGAGCGAATGACAGAATTGTTGTCCTATTCAAGTCGCGATCGCTTACAGACCAGACGAAATACTCAGGAAATCAAGCAAGTTTTCCTTTTTGCCAACCTAAACGGCGCTGTAAATCAACCCGTCAAAGCAGCCTTCGTTAAACTCCAAAATCAGATAGCCGCAGAATTAAGATCGCAAGGTTTTACGGTTCTAGAAGTTCCAACGGGGCTAGAATTTGCCGAAGCGATCGCATGGATTAACCGTCGTGCGACTGCTAGCAGCGTTGCCTTATCGATTCAAACCGATGCCTTTTCTAATCCGAATGCACGAGGAATCGCTGCTTTCTATCTTGCTGGCAATCCGACCCAGCGACAGCAAGCAAGGCAACTGATCGATCAGATTCTAACGAATGTTCCAAGTTGGATTGATCGCGGAACAAGACCGGATACTGATACGGCATTCGGCAGTCTTCCGTTTATTCGCCAAACGAAGATTCCTGCGATCGCACTCACAATCGGTTTTGCCACGAGTCCGCAGGATCGCGCGATTATTCTGAATCGTTCGAGTGCGATCGCGCGAGGCATTGCAACCGGGGTAGCACTTTGGAACCGAACAACCTCGGCGATCAATTTCAGTGTGAATGGCAAAGTCTGCGATCGTAAAGGTGTGATTGTCGAGGGCAACGCCTATCTACCGATCGATCTATTAAGTCAACTCAAAATTGATATCGAGCGTCCGAGAGCGGCTCGATTGATCACGGTCAATAACATCACTTACATTCGCGCGATCGATTTACGAGCATTAGGCGTTGCGGTCAGTTGGAATTCCCCCCGTCGAACCGTTGTTTTGCGAACGATGCCGCCCTTGAATTTAAGTAAACTTAGCGGCATTATGGGACGCGGTTATCTGTCAAAAAATACCTTAAAAGCATTTTTACAGCAGAACAATCCACAAGCGCTTAGAATCTTTCCCGAAATCGCTGAGTTGTATTTAGAAGAAGCAGCGATCGAAGGCGTGAATCCCGATATTGCATTCACGCAAGCCTTGATTGAAACTAATTTTTTTCGCTTTGGAGGCGTGATTCAACCGAGTCGAAACAACTTCGCAGCATTAAGAGAGGTAGGCGTTTCAGACAGTGCTGTTTTTGCCAGCGCTAGAATCGGGGTACGCGCCCACATTCAGCTATTGAAGGCTTACGCAAGTTTGGAGCCGTTTGCTCAAGCGATCGTCACTCCCCGATTTCGCTTTATTGCACGAGGAATTGCGCCCCGAATCGAACAGCTAGGACGTTATTACTCAGATGATCCCTTTTATGCAGAAAAGATCTTAGCGACGCTGAGACAGCTTTATCAATATCAGTTTGCGCGATCGTTCTAGAGCATCACAGATGGTTGAAGAAAAGCATCAAACTCACTTGGACGGTTGAATTTTCAGCACCTCGTCTAACAAACTTCTTGCTGATTGCGCTTTCGTCAGTGCTGCTTGATGATCACTGTGAGCGCGAACCAATCGCGTCAAGCCGCCAACTCCGGTTTTGAGTTGCTCTAGGTCTTCACCGCTGACCAATTCGCCATCGAGCATTCTCAGAAGTAACGGTTTGATATCGCCCACCTCTTGCCGGACTTTTTGCAGCTTTTCCACCGTACTAAGCAGCGTTTTCAGCGAGTTCAGAATTTCATCAATATCTTGAGGATCGGCGACAGGCTCAGACAAGACTTCAGGAGTTTCGATTTCAAGATCTGCATCTTGTACTTCTTGTGGTTCTGAATCTGCGATCGCATCGGGTTCAGTTGTCTCTTCTTTTCGGGCGTTCGTGCGTGGCATTCGTATTGACTCAATGATGGTTCTAAGCTCGTATCGAACTCATTGTACTGAAATTTGCGCGATCGACGAGTTCAGCAACTTTCTTCAAGCAAAAAAAGTGTAGCTTAGCAGAAAGCTTAATTTCTACTCAGCTACACTTTTGCATCATAATCAAACTCGGTTAATTCGAGCCTTGATCCACTGGAACGAGCTTGTAAAGAGTTTCACCGTTCGGCGAATTAGCAGCGACATTCACAGTTTGCTGAGTTGCACTTTGAATCTCACTGGCGCTCGCTTTCACGGTATTCACAGCACCGATCGCAGTTTTCACCGTTTCATTGACACCTGCTGCTGTACCTTTTACGGTGCTAACCGTATCTTTCACTGTGCTACTCACATTGGTTGCCACACTGTTGACTGCATCATTCACATCTTTGGCAGAACCATTGACGTTTTCAGCCACACTGTTGACTGCATTTCCAATTCGCTGAACCGTATCATTGAGATTGTCAGCGGTTGATTTTGCAGTTTTTCCCACATTTCTGATCGTTTGGTTCACTCGCTCAGTTGTGTTCTGATTTGCCAGTGCGGCAGCAAGACCACCCAGTAGCGCCCCGATTAATGCCCCGATCGCAATTTTATTCAAACCATTTTCACTCGATGCGGGATTGCTCGTTGATGAACCGTTGAAAGGCGCATCTGAAATGGTTTCTCCTGTTAAAAGTTGATTGTTATTCGCCACGATCGCATGTCTCCTAATTGATTGACTGCAAGCTGATTATTCGGGCTGCTCGATCGACTGATAGTAATCGGTCACGGGATTTGTGCTTTCCGCAGTGCTTGAATAACCGTAGGGTTGTTCGATCGGTTGATTTTCAAACCCCGATCGCTGAGTTTCATCGATGTCCATTTCAAGTGCTTTGGTGGGCATTCCTCGATCGATCACAGCGGGCACTGTTGCAGAATCAGCAGCATTATTCAGCGTTTGGCTAGCAGCTTGTCCGGTTTGCTGTACTGCATTCGCTGCGATCGATGCGGTTTGCTGTGCGCCTTGGCTCACTGCTTCGCCTGTTTGTTGAATCGCATTTGCTGTGGTTGATGCAACTTGTTCAACGCCTTGAGCAACATTCTGAGCGACTTCAGAAGTTCCGCCAACGACTGCGTAGCTCACTCCGTCTCCAACACTCTGCGCGACTTCGCCGAGTCCTTTGACTGTGGTTCCGAGTCCTTGCCCGATCGTGCCAAGTGCTTTACCTAATCCTTTGGAAGTTCGGCTAAAGCCTTGAGAGATTTTCCGACCTGCTAAAAGTCCGAGCGATGCGCCGATTAATCCACCAATTAAAGCTCTCGATAGTGGAGAACCAGAGTCAGATTTGATTTCTGAATGGTTGTCTGTTGAAGCAGGAGTTCTAGATTCCACATTCGCTGGAGTTGGTCGATAGTCAGGTTGAGCAGTAGACACGGAGGGTTGTGAATGACCGACTTGAGTCGTGGAAAACTGATTTTCGTAAACCATAAGTGTTGTCCTCTAGAAGTCTGGGGATGGCTTGCATTGCCATCTAAAGTAAAGTTATCAACTTTACTTTAGAACGAACTGCTTCTAAAGACAGACTTAAATAATTAGTAAATAATCAAAAATCTGAGCGATCGGACTTTGATAAAACTCGATTCGCCATTGGCAAAAGACAATTCAATAAAGCAGGAACTTAACATAAACTCTGACTCAGGGCTGAGTTCCCTACTCTGGTGATTGAATCGTCTCTTTCATCTGGGAATCATTGAGCGATCGCTGCATAACTCTGCTGATCTCAATCGTATAAATGAGTATCAGACAGCACTCCATTGCTCTACACCAAAACATTTAGGAGACTTAATCATGTTGCACTTCAACCCCAACAAATTCATCGCTTCTCTTCTGCAACCCATCGCTCAAAAACTCGATGCGATCGAGATTCACAACTCAGAAGCAGCGCATTTCTTCTGTCGCTTTATTCCTGCTCAATGTCCATTTGAACGAGATGTTCAGTGCTTCGGTCGTGTTCTGGTTCACATTCCGCCAATGTGCAAACTGAATCCATTCTATGAACAACTGATCGGTTTGCGGTTCAAAGCACTCTGTTACTTAGCAGATGTATGCGGAGAGGATATTGCTGCTTACTGTTAATCGTTCGCTAATTCAGCTATGATTCGCGCGAATTTGGGCATCACGATCGACGAACATTCAAGCAACACCAATCACCCCGCTTCCACAGTGCCGCCACGATCCAACCATTTGCTTCTAAGGTGTCCGCAACAGGCTTCGCTTGCTCTAATAAAATTCCGCTCAACACGCCCCAAGTCGTTGATTTTACTAGCGGTGTCCACTGCGGAATCAGATCGATGATGACTTCCGCTAAAATATTGCACACTAAACCATCGACAGGTTGATCAATCAATTCTGCAATTTTTTCAACGCTGCCTTGGTCCACTGTTAATCGACTCGAATCAATATGGTTCAATTCGATATTCTCATGGGTTGCTTTGACGGCTAACGGATCGGTATCTACGGCATACGCTTTTTTTGCGCCAAGTAATAATGCCCCGACTGAGAGAATCCCAGAGCCGCATCCAATATCTGCGATCGTCATAGTTTCCGGCTCGACACCCAACCGCATTTCTAACGCTTCTAAACAGAGTTGAGTCGTGGCATGATCTCCGGTTCCAAATGCGACACCGGGTTCAAGCTGCATGATCAGACGATCGCTCTTTTCCGGCACGGGTAGCCAAGCGGGATTAATCAAAAAGCGATCGCCCACTTCTTGTGGTTTCCAGTAAGTTTTCCAGCTACTTGCCCAGTCTTCTTCGTCGATAATTCGCCACTGTACGATCGGGACGGGCAACTTCATACACAGCGCATCTTGTTTCAACAACAACGACAATGCAGAGAGATCTAATAGCTGGACTTGTTGTTGTGGTAGATAAGCAGAGACTAAACAAGATGAACCTTGAGTTTGACTCGATGCCCCGCGACAGCCGAAATTGTCAAACCGCCAGATTGCAGTCTCTTCGAGAGCCGCATCACAGAGAACTTGAATTTCCCACCAACTGTTTGACATAGTGCTAAAGAACGAAGGGTAAAGGATGAAGCAACGCCTTCACCCTCCAAGGTTTCTACAAAGTAACCGTGTAGGCATCACGAATGCCAGAGACTTGCTTGATCTCATTTAGAATGTTCTCTGGCAGCGGATCATCAATGCTCAGCATCATCACTGCATCGCCCCGCACAATCTTCCGTCCCACCTGCATACTCGCAATGTTGACGTTAAACTGACCAAGCAATGAACCAATCCGCCCAATGATTCCCGGCATATCTCGGTGCAGCGTGAACAACATATAGCGATTCGGCGGAACGTTGATCGGAAAATCATTGATGCTGGTAATCCGAATCTCATCGTCACCAAGCAAAGCACCTGTAACCGAATGCTCTCCGAGTGTGCCTTTTGCTGATAAGTGCAGTGATCCCGCATAGTCTTTGATCGACGCATCACGAGTTTCAATCACGCGAATGCCTCGTTCTTTTGCTTCAATGCTGGCGTTTACATAGTTCACACGCTCTTGCAGCGCAGGCGATAACAATCCCTTTAAAGCAGCAATCACGATCGGTTGACTTTGATTTGTTGCTAAATCTCCGCGCAGTCCGATATTCAGCGATTCAATGCGTCCGCCTGCTAACTGTCCAACCATTTTGCCAAGCGTTTCTGCTAGCTGTAAGTAGGGCTTCAGTTGCTCCATCACCTCAGGACGCAAGCCGGGAATGTTCACGGCAGATCGAGCAGGTTCACCGAGCAGCA
>CAXTDB010000049.1:0-20452 GCA_964242045.1 uncultured Leptolyngbya sp.
AGTTAGTGCCCCAGTGCGCGGCTTTATTCAAACCGTAACGCTGAGACTTTGCCCCACATCGGGTGGAACTCCTCCAAGCGGTGGAACGTCTCCGAGTGCTACTTGCCGCCGTGTGACTCAGCCGCAAGGATTAATCGTGCGTCAAGGCGCGAATGTTTCTTCTCCTATAGTGGGAGGCGTTCAGAACAATTCGCAAGTGTTCCTTACTACCAATCCCGCAACGGCGAGCACCGATTCGAGCGGTCGGATCTGGGTGAGACTTGCAAAACCTGTGGCAGGTTGGGTTTCAAACGGATTTCAGAATACTCCTGGAACCAATTTGGTCAACTGCCAGTAGGTAATACGAAGCTTGTAGTAGAGGGGAGCATTTCATTTGTGCAGAAATCCAAGATTGCCCTCACCCTAACCCTCTCCCTAGGGAGAGGGAACCAGAGTTCTTGCTCCCTTCTCCCCAGGGAGAAGGGTTGGGGATGAGGGCGGAGAGACGCAAATGTACAATTGGGATGCTCCGTAGTAGAGTCCTATGCAAATCTACTACAAGCTTCTGATAACTAGAGTTATTTTAGCGATCCTAATTGTTGGCGAATCTCACGCGGTAGGAGGACTCGATCGATCGCGTGAATCACACCGTTAGAAGCCAGAAGATCAGCTTGTACGACTCTGGCATCGTTCACAATCACGCGCCCTGGTGTGACATCGAGTGAGATTCCGCCGCCCAAAGTTTTGAGACTGCCATTTCTTAGCTGTTTCGAGGTCAATTCACCCGGTGCAACATGATATGCCAAGATTCTTGCAAGCAGTGCTTTATTTGCAGGTTTGACCAGCTTTTCAACCGTTCCCGCAGGCAGCGCCGCGAACGCAGCATCGGTCGGGGCAAAGATTGTAACTTTCTGACCTTTTTGCAGTGCATTTCCAACGCCTGCGGCTTTCACTGCGGCTGCAAATGTCGTGAATTGACCCGCGCTTGATGCTCGCTGTAACAGTTGAGTCACAGTTAAATTGCGCGTGTTCACCGGAGCGGGAGTCGCAGTCGGTCTAGGGCTTGCGGTCGGTGTAGGACTTGCAGTTGGTCTAGGGCTTGCGGTCGGTGTAGGGCTTGCGGTCGGTGTAGGACTCGTAGTCGGTGTAGGACTCGTAGTCGGGCTTGGGGATTGGGCAATTGCACTTGAATACGCGACCATACTAAACGCCGCGATCGTCATTAAGGGAACAAATTTACGAAGATGAAATTTAAATCGATCGAACATTGAAACACAGTCCTTTCAGTAAAAGATACAGATAAGCTAATACGTTTGGGAAATATTATCAATATCTTTTCTACTAATAGAATGATTCGAGCGAAAACGCGAAGAAAATCTGAAATTTGACTCAAAGAGTGACATTTTGATCAGGGCGAATACGATCGATTATTCGCGTTGGGATCGCGCCAAATGCTAATTCCATCCGTTCCGGCAGCGATGATTTCTCCCTGAAGCGCAAATCTCACAAATAAACTACTGAAAGCTGTTGCCGGAAGTGATCCAAGCGATTGTTCGGTCAAGAGATGCCAAAGATGTACGGCTCCTCCAGCAGAAGTGGCTAAAGTTTGCCCGTCTGGACTCAACGCTAAATCAGAAGCTCCGGCATCAAAGGTTTTTAACAACGCGCCGTTTCTTAGATCCCAAAGCTTAATCCGGCTGCTTCCGGTAATCAACGTTTGTCCATCTTGGCAGAATGCCAATCCTGTGACTTCACCAGAATCGAGCGTTTCTACGCGCTCGCCGTCTTGAAGCTGCCAAATATCGGTTTTGATCCGATCGCCTGTTGCCAACAGTCTGCCATCGGGACTGAACTCGATCGCTCGAATCGGCTGTTCTCCCAGACTGTAAATTCGCTGACGACTGGCAACGTCCCAAACTTGCGCCCCAATCGGACTAAATTCGCCGTCTGCCCACCGTTGCACGCGACTTGAGCTAACTAAAATGCGGCTATCCGGACTAAAAACTAAAGTGGAAGCCCGCCCAGAATTCAACGTCGAAACCAATCGACGATTCGGTAAGTCCCAAAGCTTGATCGTGCCGTCTAGACTACTGCTGGCAAGAATCTTTTCGTCTTGGCTAATCGCGATCGCGCTAATAAATCCCCTGTGATCGACCAAACTCGGCAAGGGCTGGTGCGTTCTGAGATTCCAAAGCTCGATCGCTTTATCGTGTCCCGCTGCAAGTAGATTTCCACTCGAACTCACTGCGATCGCGCTTGGCTTGTCGGCAGTGAGTCGCTCTGGTCGTGCATAACACAGGACATCAGCCGCATAAATCGGAATGCAAACCTTTCGTTCTAGGCGAGAAGAAGTCGCAGGACTGAGTAGAAAAAACACCGCCGTCAAAAGTGCGATGATTGCGAGTCCTGCGAGACTAAATTTTTGAATCAAGCGATTCTGCGCCACGTTGGTTTTCGCTCCACGCTTATGCTTACTACATTATTCTCTCTGGGACGCGATCGCATCAGAAAGACCCAATGTTATATTGAGAAGAATTTATTCAATTCTAAAGTTAAGTGAACAAAAATCGGGCACTGACCACAATCGCTCTGATGCTAACAACGTTTTTGAGCGTTGTTCTCCTTTACTTGGGGGTCGATAAATTCTATTACGTTTTAGCAGGTGGGCGAAAGTTTGCCACTTTTCCCGATCTAAAAACGCAACTTGCGATCGGGGCAAGCTACCTACTGTTGTCGATCGTTTATCTGATCTGGCTGTCAGGTCTGCTAAATTCTTCTTGGCTACATTCGACTTGGAGCTTTCGCAGTATTCTTTTGCGAACTTCATTCTTCTGGATCGCTGCATTCATTGCTTATCCGCTCGGCAACGATACCTACCTTTATCTCCACGCTGGATTGATGAATTTAAGCGGAGTTAATCCTTATCTGGTTCGTGCGGCAGCTTATGTTACTCAACTCTCGCCGTTTGTAGACTGGGGACAAACTTCAACTTACGGCGTTCTTTCACAAGCTTTATTTACTTTTTCTGCTGTATTTGTCACGGTTAGCCCGATCGCTGCAATTTACGTATTTAAACTCATCTGCTTAGCATTACATCTATTGAACGGCTATTTAATTTGGCGTTGGCTGCCGATTCCAGAGCGCGGCAGAATTACGATCGCTTATTTATTACATCCGCTGCTACTTATGGAGCAAGTTAGTTCTGCCCATGTTGATATTTTAGTTTCTACCAGTTTAATTTTGTTTGCGCTCTCCTTTGCAAAAGAGAGATTTTGGATGGCATTTGTCGCCTTGTGGGGCGGATTTCTTGGAAAAACCTTGCCGATCATCTGGGCACCGTGGGTCGTAGTGACACTGCTGCGGCAAGGTCGTTGGAAATGGTTGCTGACTATGATCGTGGCATCGGCTACGATCGTGACGGGTCTTTGGTTCACTGCCATGCCAGAGCTTGCTGCATGGCGAAGCATTCTCAATCCTGGGGTTGCCGGACAGTATCAATCGTCGCTGATGGCACTTGCGAAATTCGCCCTAGATCTAGTCAGAATTTTTACCCCAGGATCACTGATTCTGGCACAACAGCAAGCAATCTTAAACACACTTGCAAACGCCGCTCTGCTTGGATTTCTTGGCTTTTATAGTTGGCAACTCTGGCGCAGCGACAAGCGCTGGAATAATACGTCTCAAATGCTGCTAGAAGACATGGGATGGACAACAATGGTACTCATGCTGTTTGCAACCGCTTGGTTAATGCCGTGGTACTGCTCGATTCTCATTACCTTTGCTGCATTGATTCCGCAGTCTCGCATCTTTGGCTTAACAACGTTGGCATTCGCTTTATCGAGCAGCGCTCAGTATTTATTGGGCATGAATAGCAGCCTAAAAAGCTTAGTTTCGATCGGGCTTCCGGTACTAACGCTAATCGTTAGCGCTTACGTTTTGCGATCGAAGCCCGCGCCGCCATCTGAGCCGCCTGCCGATTTTAAGCGTTTAACTGAGCCAGATCCGACGGCAGAACTGAACTAACCTCTACTTGCGTCGAACTGCGATCGTATAAGAAGGACGTTGTTTCGCTTCGCGTTGCGTTTTCACTAACCGAAGTGTTTCATCAACGTAGAGATGCTCAAACTTCGGTGTCGCTTGGTAAGTCTTTTCTAGCTTTTTCAACGTAGTTTTATCAACGTGATCGAGCTTCAGTTCTTGAGGGAGTGATGTTTTCTGACTGAACTCATTCCAGCGCGACTCCAGCACTTTATGAAACCATGCTTCGGCACGCTCGATCGTCAACGGAATCGCCCGCCATCTGATTGCTTGTTCGATCGCTACGTTTTGAATAAACCATTCGCCGTCCCGAATCTCAAACTTCTGCATCACCATGAAATCATAAGCGGCAAGAACCGATGAGAATTTTTCTAGCAGCTTGATCCGCGATCCTGGTGCATAACGCGCAATGTTCGCGTAGTATCCGTTCTCTAGAAAGATTTGATAAGAGCAATCATGCAACCGACCGGGCAGCACATCATGAAACGGAATAGTAGACCAAACAGGTGTCCATACGCCGAGTACGATCGGAATCTGTGCTTCAACCTCCGGATAAGGATTGCGCTGCTGTAGCTCTTCAAAATAAGGAGCTAACTCGGTTTTCGCAAACGCAACTTTCTGATTCAGCGGATCGGCATCGCGACCTTGAACCAGCGACAAGATTTCAGCTTTCAGTTCTTCGGTGGTAAGTTGGCTAAGGCGATTAACCTGAGTAACGTTGGCGACCATATTATTGCTCTAATTCATAAAACTGCTCCGACTTATCTAAAAGTTTAGAAAATTTAACAGTTACCCTACTCTATCAAGAGAGGCGTTTTGACCAAAACTCACTCTACTGAAAGAGAGGGATATAGACAAAAGCGATTAGCCCGGAAATCAACTTTCGGGCGAGATGATTTGATAAATGACTACGGTTTAGACGTTTTCTAAGACAGCAGGTAAGTATAGCCGCTTAAACTGCGCTCATAGTTCTGAAGTAGCAACTGTGATTCTTGCAAGGTAATGCGATCGTCTTCGAGCGCGTGTTCGGTTTGCAGTCGGATGCTTTCGATCATGTCTTCCACATCGTATTGCACATAGCCGAGTACTTCTTCGATCGTGTCACCCCGAACCACGTGCTGAATTTGATAACCTTTAGGCGTGAGTTGAATGTGAACCGTATTCGTGTCACCAAACAAGTTATGTAAGTTGCCCATAATTTCCTGGTAGGCACCATTTAGGAACATGCCCACGTAGTAAGGTTCATCGGGCTTTAGTGTATGTAGCTCTAACACCGATTTGACATCCCGTAGATCAATGAATTGATCAATTTTGCCGTCACTATCGCATGTTAAATCTACCAAAGTGGCGCGCTTGGTGGGTTCTTCGTTCAAGCGGTGAATTGGCATGATCGGGAATAGCTGATCGATGCCCCAGATGTCCGGAGCCGACTGAAACACTGAAAGATTCATGTAGTAGATCGAAGCCATAATTTTCTCAAGGTCTTCGAGATCGTCGGGAATGTACTCAAGCTGGCGCGAAAGGACAATGATTTTATGGCAGCATGACCAATACAATCGCTCTGCTCGTGCCCGTTCTGTCAAGCTCAGATAGCCGAAGCCAAATAGATTTACGGCTTCTTCTTTGAACTGAGTTGCATCGTGATACATCTCTAGAAAGTTCTCAGCATTGATCGAAGTGTAAGTTTCGTAGAGATTACGAACGATCAAATGTTCGTCTTCCTGGGGAGGTTCCGGAGTTTCAGCAGCGACATCACTCGTACCGAGAATGTCAAACACTAATACCGATTGATGTGACGCGATCGCGCGTCCACTTTCACTGATCAGAGTTGGAACCGGAAGATTCGCGATCGCACAAGCATCTCTTACCGCTGCAACGACATCATTCGCATAGTTCTGAGTGCTATAGTTCTTCGAGGCGTGAAAGTTTGTTTGTGAGCCGTCATAGTCTACTCCTAAACCACCACCGACATCGAGATACTGCATGTTCGCGCCGAGTTTGGATAGTTCGATATAGATTTGGCTGGCTTCGCGCATTGCTTCTTTCAGCACACTGATCGCGGAAATTTGTGAACCGATGTGAAAATGCAGCAGTTGGAGAGAATCCAACATATTCGCCGCTTTTAATTGGTTGACCGTGTGAATGATTTCGGGAACGGTTAAGCCGAATTTTGCTCGATCGCCTGCGGACGTACCCCAACGCCCAATCCCGCGCGCGCTGAGTTTTGCCCGAACGCCTAGAATCGGTTGAATGCCGAGTTTTTTGCTGGCTGCGATCGCGAGTTCAACTTCTTCGATTTGTTCTAAAACAATAATCGGTGTTTGTCCCAATCGTGTCGCCAACATCGCAGTTTCAATGTATTCGCGATCTTTGTAGCCGTTGCAAATTAACAATGCTCCGGGTGTTTTCAGTGTTGCCAATGCGATCATTAATTCCGGTTTTGATCCGGCTTCGAGTCCGAACTGATGCGGTTTTCCAAAGCGAACTAAATCTTCAACGAGATGACGCTGCTGATTGCATTTAACCGGAAAGACTCCTTTGTAAACGCCAGGATAGCTGTAACGCGCGATCGCTTTAGAAAACGCAGAGTTAATTCGCTCGATCCGATCTTCTAAAATATCTGAAAACCGAATCAGCAACGGCAAACCGAGATTTCGCTGCTTCAACGCATTTACCAACTCAAACAAATCCAGCGATCCGCCTCGATTGCCTTTTGGTGAAACGGTTACGTGCCCTGCCGCATTGATCGAGAAATACGGATCGCCCCAGCCTTGAATTCGATAAAGTTCTTCGCTTTCTTCGATCGTCCAATGCTTCGGTTTCGGAGCGGTTGCGGGTGCGGAAACTTTCCCGTTTGATTTCCCGTTCGACTTACCGTTTGTGGCTTTCAAATCATCAGGCAAGCCTTCATCGGGTGTTTGTTTTTCTCTGGCAGTAGCGGAGCGTCCTCCCATCGTGGTTTATCCTCATTGCAAAGAATCTTCAAGCATCCAGTCTATCGCGCTCGATCGAAAACAGAAGTCTTTGGGATCACCGTAATTGCCGTTCTAGGCTAATCTAGGTTTTGTTAATTTCACTTGATTTTGGGAGTCCAGCTTGGAACGCACATTTTTAGCCATTAAGCCCGATGGCGTACAGCGCAAACTAATCGGTGAAATCATTCGCCGCTTTGAGACAAAAGGCTTTACGCTCGTGGGTTTGAAATTCATGAATGTCAGTCGCGAACTTGCAGAAAGCCATTACGGAGTTCACCGAGAGCGCCCGTTTTTCGGTAGCCTGGTTGAATTTATTACGTCAGGACCGATCGTTGCAATGGTGTGGGAAGGCGATGGTGTGATTGCGGGAGCGCGTAAAGTGATCGGCGCAACCAATCCGCTGAATGCTGAACCGGGAACGATTCGGGGCGATTTGGGTGCGAATATCGGACGTAATTTGATTCATGGATCAGATGCCCCGGAAACGGCTCAGAATGAGATTGCACTATGGTTTAAAGAAGAAGAACTGGTGAACTGGCAGCCTACGGTGTTGTCTTGGATTTACGAGTAGGAATGGAGCAGAGATTATATTTTTCGCTTTGCCATCTTTCTGAAAGGGTAGTTGGAAGGTAATGGCTCATTGCATTAACCTGCTCCCGGATTGAAAGGCGCTTTGCGCTGCTTTCGGCAACGGGGCTAACAGAACAAAGTCCACTAAAGGAACTGCTAGATTTAATCTTCTAGTCCCTTTCAGTGGACTTCGTTTTGTTAGCTCGGAATTTTATTCACGGGCGGAATGCAACCGGAGCGGAAAAACTTTTCATATTAAGTGATTTTTTAAACTGGATCTTTCTCAGAAACCGTTTCAATTTCAGACATCGCTTCGCTTTGTGATTCTGCGATCGCTTCAAGTTCCGCATCTTCGTTTCGCTGAGAAAATCCCCACGCAAAAACAAGCGCAACCATTGTAATCATGATCCATTCCGGCGGAACCAGTTGATCGTTGAACACCCGCAACAGCAATCGAATGCCGACAAACGATACGGTGATGTACCCCGCATCTTCGAGATGTGTAAATTCTTCTAGCCAGCCGATAAATAAGCCTGCCATAAACCGCAGCGCCACAATGCCGATCGTGCCACCGAGCAAAATCAGCCAGGTATCTTGAGAAACCGCGATCGCGGTAGTGACACTATCCAGCGAGAATGCCAAATCCGTCAAAGCAATTAACGGAATTGCCTGCCAGAGCGAAGAAAATCTTGGCCCGTGGTGCGTTCCTTCTTCTGCCTCTTCGGAGGTGAAATATTGAAACACTAGCCATAAAAGGTAGAGTGCGCCCGCTAACTCGAACTGCCAGTACCCGATTACCCAAGAAGCCGCTAAAATCAGCGACATTCGCAAGACATAAGCAAACACCAGCCCAATATTCAAAGCGCGGCGCTCTAGTTCTGGGTCTTGCAAGCCCTGAGTCAACGCAGCAAGCGCGATCGCATTGTCAGCCGACAACACGCATTCTAAAGAGACCAAAACAATCAAAAGCAGAAAGGTTTGGGGACTGAGTTGAGCGGGAAGGTTCAGGTCTATCATTCAAGAATTTTAAAACAACGATCGATGGCAATCAGACATTTCATTATCTCTCCTTATGTTTAGATTGGCGATGCTCCTTAGAGGTACGGAAGTCCGACTCGATCGCGATTAGCGGCAAAGAATTCCCAATTCGATCCCCGAACTCACAGCTTTAAACTGAAATCCCAAAAATCTTTACAAATCTTTACAACGAACCGAGTTTTCCCCAAACTCTCCACAGGCTCTCCACAAGTTTTAGATTTCTTTTCCACACCTTTTCCACATCGAATCGAAAGTTTTCCACAGAGGATCGAGCTAGGATCGGCATTTTCCGGCAGACTGTGGATAAGTTTAGCGAAAGCGCGATCGCGGCTCGAAAATGACTGGGTTTATCAAGCAACGTAACGAAAAAATGACTGAAATGCCGATTCCGCCGTTCAGTATTTTTGATCTAGCACCGACTTGTAACTTTTCGTGATGTTGATCTTCTGGCAGCGATCGCGCAGAATGTAGCGACTAACCTGAAGCGCTCAGCCGAACTGCGATACAGGATTTCCACAACGTTGGAGATTGGAACTTGGGATCGGGCTGGCGTGGATTTCTGTTGCGAATTTTTACAGAAATCAAACGGTTGGATTTACCCACTGACGATTCAATTCTTGAGGTTTGATGGATATGGATAGCAACATTAGTCTTTTCGTTGAAATTCCCGAAGCGCTACATCAATCGTTCCAAACATTTCTCGATTCGCGCCCCGACTGGGATCAAGACCGCGTGATGTCTGCGGCTCTGTCTTTGTTTCTGTTGCAAAACCGTCCGGCGAACGAACGTCAGAACGATCGTCAAACCGCTCGAATTTATCTCGACTCAATCTTCAAACGCCCAGTCGAACAGATTTAACCGCTTCAATTCTCAAATTTCTCAGTTTTTAACCTTGTTTGCCTTTAACCTTGTTTGCCTTTAACCATGCCTTATCAGATTTCTGCCACAAAACTTCAGTCGTATAGTCGCTGTCCCTATGCGTACTATTTGCGGTACGAGCGGCGACTGACCAGCAATGATTTCTTCGGTTCAGCAGCGTTGGGAACGGCACTGCATCAAGCATTAGCAATGGTACATCGGGACTGGCACTACCACGATTCAGTGCCCGACTTACAGTGGGTGCATCGCTGCTGGGAAGAACATTCGTCAGGCTTGACTCCGAGCCAAATCGAAGATGGTCGATCGATTCTAGAGCGCTACTTTGAAAAGTTCATTCTCAATGCTCCATCGCTGCGTCAACCGTTAGCGGTCGAAGGACGAATTCAGGCGTTTTTGCGAGTCGAAAGCCTCGAATTCTGCATTACGGGAAGATACGATCGCATCGACTATCTGAATGATGGATTAGAGCTAATCGATTACAAGTCGAGCCGCGATCTGAAGGTTCCAGAATCAGATGAGATGGATTTGCAGATCGGATTGTATTACCTAGCGTTGGAGCAGACGTATCACCAAAGTTTGAAGTATCTCACACTGCTGTTTTTGAGAACGGGCGAGAAGGTTCGATATCGAGCGACTCGTAGACATAAAAAGCAAGTGCAAGCGGTGATTTCGGATTTAGCGGTGCGGCTGCGACACGACGAAACATGGGAACCGACTCCAGGGAAACAATGCGATCGCTGTGCATATGCCCGCTATTGTTCTGCGGTGAGTGTGAATCCCGCTCCGCTACCGACAACGGTAAGCGCTACTCCTGAATTGCAGCTTGCATTGGGGTTGTAAGTTGGTGGGTGGTCATTTCGACTGCCCGCGATCCGGGTCGGGTTAAGCCCATGTGTTTAGAGTTTTGAAACATCGATCGTGAGTGTGCCAAATGAATCGTTTTATTGCTTACTCTAGAAAGTCTTCTAGCGTTCCATTTCTGATTTCAATTTATCGTGATTATCGAACTTATAGCGGTTATGGTGCGATCGCTTATTCTAATCTCCACTGCAATCGTCGCTTGGTTCAACGCCCAACTCAAGATCTGATTCTGCATCATCCGCCTACTTGGAAGTTGAGCTAGTGTTGATCGACAATTCATATTCAGCCGCGTTTGTTGTATTGGGAACAATCACAATTTCATAGCGACCGGATCGATTTACTTTTCCAGTCCAATTCGATTGATCAAAGTCCTTCAGCAGCGTTGTATCGATCGAAAATATCCAAACTGCGAGCGAATCTGCTTTGAGGTTAAGCTTAATGGTTTGACCTTGTTTGAACTGCGATCGATAAACTTTGCCAATTCCATCTTTAAGCATTCCACTGACGCGCGAAGAAAGAATTTCAGGCTGAGTTTTCGTCGCTTGGTCGCGCGCGATCGCATACCAAATCTGACCGAATGTTTTGGGATTCAATATCTTTCCTTCTTGATCAGGGAAGTGAGCAACAAACTGGGCATCCGTGAGTAGATTAATTGCTCGATCGCTCACGTCTGTTTTATTTAGCCAAGCAGTGTAACTCACTCGTTTATAAGTTCCCATTCCGATCCGTGCTTCTTGGCTCAGTGCTTCTAGTTGATTCAGTAATGTCTCAGGAGTTTGTGTTCCGTTTGAATCATTAATAATCTGATTCAGTAAGTCATTATTTACTCCCAATCTTTTCGATCGTTGTTGAATCGTTTCTTTTGGCGTTGATGCCGCGTCGAGTGCAATCGGGGATGTAACTAAGGCAGGCTGCATCGAGAGATGATTGATCATTCGGTACGCTGAAATTGCAGCTAACCCAATTAACACGAATGTGAAAACGATCGAAGCAACATCCAGCTGATGCGGTACGAACAAAGCTTGCAAAACTTTCGCAGCAGAAGGATAGCGATGCTGTGGATGCGGAGAAAGCATTCGATCGAGAACCTGCGCCAATCGAGCTTGAACCGTCGTTCGATCGTGCCATTTCCAAGATTGCGTCATTTCGTCATAAAGTTCTTTCGGCTCACATCCGGTTAAAAGCACGATCGACATTACCGCCAACGCATACAAATCCGAATCAAATTCCTGCTCTACAAAACTTGCTTGCGTAAATTCAACTAACATCAGCGAACCATCTAACCGCTGAATTATTGAATTGAATGAAAGATTTTGATGCGCGATTTCGCGACGATGCAGCGATCGTAAAATCAATAAAACCTGCTTCAGAAATTGCAGAACTTCTTTTTCTGAAAAGACGCGATTCTGCTCGAATAGTTCGCGATAAGAATGTCCCTCGACATAATCGCGCATTAAGTAGAAACGATTGAAATCAACGATCGCATCTTGATAGTGTGCGACTTGCCGAAATTTTAAGACAGCGAGTAGTTCATCAATTTGAGTTTGCAAAAACGGTAGCGCGATCGCATCGATCGCAGAAACTTCTTCTAATACACAAAACCTTTTTGTCGTTTGATCGATCGCTAAATAAATCCAACCTGCCGCACCTTGATGCAGAATTTTTAGAACGCAATAGCGATCGTTTAAAACAGTATCAATAGACAACGGTGTTCGCATCACAAATCATTTAGCCGAGGTTTGAACACTTGACTAACAATAGTATTTGTGTACTAAACTAGCATGATTCGATCGTAAAAGCGCTACAAAGCAAGTATAAAAAAAAGTAAAGATAACCTGTTACCAGATAAAAAAATTAAGGCACTCTATCGATATGAAACTTACGTAACTCAATGCCCTCGTGAGCCGTGATTGCTGTCCGATGCGAACGACGAGCAGGACGTAAGTTCTGCAACTTACCCATAGGTGTTCTTCTTTTATGCGTCCTACCTCTTTGACTGATTCCCGCCCCAAGATCAGCACAATGCCCCGTCCGCAAACGGAAGCAGCGGCTTATCTCAATCTATACAAGTTATCGATCGAGAAAAAACGGCTTCAATACGAACTCGACTCGATCGATCAGCGTCGTCATCGCATCCAAAAACGTCTGTCATTTCTCGAAAGCCAAGTCGCAGAAATGCAGCAGTCCGCTCACGCATCAGCTCCCAAACTCATGCCAGTAAACAAGAATTCTGCTCCTGATTCAGCTTTGAATACGCTCTTTTTAGAATACTAAACCCGTTTGAATAAAGCGCGATCGTATTTTGATCGCGCTCCTTGTATCGCGCGCTGAGGAACATATATAAATTTGTGTTGCTAATTTCTTAATCATTTGTTAAGGTTACAGATGCAGTTTGATAGAAATAGTGTTCGCTTGCGACAGGCATGTGCAGAAGTTGTGTCGCAAAAGTGTCATTGGTATTAAATTCGCTGATTTTGTATTTTCCACTACGGAATATCCAAGGTTCATCCGCGAGACTCAATATTCTAAACGAACCTTCGTAGCTTTAGAATACAACCTATGACAGACTCTTCCAGTACCGGAGGACTCAAGCCAACCCTTGGCTTAGTTGGTGTCACCATCAACGCAATGGCGCTGATCGCTCCAGGCGCATTCTTGTGGACAACCTACCAACTTCAATCGCCCCGAACATCCGCTCTGAATATGTGGGCTTCGGTTGCTGTCGCAACCGCGATCGCGCTTCTAACTGCTAGCTGTTTTGCAACCTTGTCAAAAGCTTATCCAGAAGCGGGTGCAGGTAGTTCCTACTACTACGCTGAAGCTGCAATTTTGGCAAAAGAAGAACACAAGCATTATCGCTTTGCTCGGATTGTCAAGTTCCTGACAGGCTGGTCATCTCACTTGTACTACTGGGTTTATCCAGGGGTGATGGTGGGATTCATGGGAACGCTAATTGTCTACATCGGGCAACTGTTCGACCCGAACTTTGCAAGTAGCCCAGTGATGCAGATTGGACTCTGCGTTGTGTTTGCGGTGTTAGTTGGCGTGATTGCGCTATTTGGTGTAACTGGCTCTACACTCGTCAACATCATCATCAACATTGTTCAAATTGCATCGCTCGTGATTCTGGGTTTGTTGTTTATTGCCTTTCGGTTTGGACATCCAGAATTCAAATATGAACATGCGAACGCGCTCAGCGTCGTGATGCCGCATGACTTCAGTGGCTTGCTATTTCAATGTACGATCGCGATTCTCTTGGTGGTCGGCTTCGAGTCAGCAACGGCTCTAGCAGGTGAAGCGATTAACCCTAGACAAGACATTCCCAAAGCGGTGGTATTATCGCTGTTTATTCAGGCTTGTTTGTGCTACTTCTTCGAGTACTTTGCCGCAAACTTCTTCATTAGCAATGCTTACGCTGGAGTCGTGAACAAAGCGGGCGATGCGTCTTCGTTCGTTGCAGGGCTTGATCCAACCATCACAGATTTTGGGGCGGCACTCAAAGCGCTGAGTCTTGATCCAAGTAAATATGATGGCGGTAGCATTGTGACTGGGTTTGATGCGGCGGCTTTGTCGGGCGCTCCAATCGGCGACATGGCGCGGGTACTCGGTGATACGCTGTTGGGCGGACATGGATTTGCGCTAGTTTTAATCCTGGCAATCACGGTACTGATGGCACTGATTGGAACAACGCTTTCTTCTTTGTCTACTGGAGTCCGAATCACCTATGCAATGGGTGCAGACGATGAACTCCCTGCGGCATTTGGTGCATTACATGGTCGATTCAGCACTCCTCATATTGGAGTGGTCGTTCTCACTCTTTTGTCAGCTGTGATCGGCGGATATGGCGTACTCAACGTCAACAACCTGACTCAAGTGACCCTAGTTTCTAACATTGGAACCTTCATCTTCTACGGATTAACTTGCCTGGTGACTTTTGTAGCATCGATGGATCACCTGCTTGGAGATGAATCGAATGTTTGGCAAACGAAAGTGATTCCGGTGCTGGGCACAGTAATGAATGTCGCGATGATGATTGGTGTCTTCTATTTTGGCTTCACAGCCGGAGGAGATTCCGCGAAGAATGCACAGATTGCGATCGCAGTTTCTGCCGCTTTCTTCGTGTTTGGATTTGCCTACATTTTCCTTCGCAGCATGACCACAGGCAGATCACTCTTTGTCCCATCGAACGTTGAACATCCGCTTCGAGAGCGGAGTGGATCATCTCGGTAAGCACCGTTATCAGCTCGTCGATGAGTGGCTGAGCAACGTGATTTTCTTCGCGACTCATCGATCGATTTCTATCGAGGTTTAGCAATGAATAAGTGGCAAGTCCAGCCTGAAGACTGGAAGTATTTACCCCAACGGCAACAGCAGCGAATGTTCAAGACAGGCATTCGGTTGGCGGGTCGCTTGACGATCGCGCTAATCGTGGTCAGCTTGATCGTTGAAGCAAGATTGGGACTATGACACTCTAGATTTAGAGGAGCAGAAGAGCGATGAATTTGATTATTGCAGTGATTCAGCCGTCAAAGTTAGATGAAGTCAAAGAGGCCTTAGTCAAAGCGGGCATTCAAGGATTGACGGTGACAGGTGTAAAAGGATTTGGTCGCCAGAAAGGTCGTCCTTTGGCGTTTTTGGGACTTTACAATATGGATCGCCAGCCGTTTACGATCGACTTTATTCCGAAAGTGCGGCTAGAAATGGTAGTTCCCGCCGAAACCACGGATTTAATTGTGGATACAATCGTTAAAACTGCTCACACGGGCAAGATTGGCGATGGCAAAGTGTTTGTGCTTCCGGTTGCGAAAGCCGTTCGGATTCGGACGGGAGAAACCGGACAAGACGCGCTCACTCCGGATCTAGAAGAGAGCGCTGTTAGCTAGGTCTTGCAAAAGTTCGCTTTGAGTTAAGGCGGATTTGCTCATGTCCTGCAACGAGCAGTATTTTGCAAGCGCAGGAACATTTCTTCAACCCAAAAGATAGCCGCGTTGCGTCAACAACGCGGTTTTTTTGCGGCTTTTAATGGGACGTATGCACTGCTTTGCGGTGAGCCAATTTCGTGCGAGGTTTGAGAATGCCCGCTGCGGAGAGACTCGAAACTAGCATCACCGCGAGGGTTACTGCGATCGCAGCACTCTCTAAATAATTTGAAGCAGACAAAGGAGCAGGTTGAGGATTCGCATCAACTGCGGTATGAGCAACTGGAGCGGCAACTGCGATAGAAATGGATGTCATGATTTCGCCTCTAGTTTGAAATTGAAGTGAGTTGAGGCGCGTTCCTTCAGGCTAAACCTTACTTCCGTCTCCCGAAGCGCTGATGAGATGCGGTTGAGAGATGAACGTTTTGCGATTTCTGTATCTAAATTAACAGAATTTGGCTGGAATAACAAATCTACGAGTGAAGGTTTAAGAAGATCCGCTTTAAAGAGCGCATTAAAACTTTACACCTCCGGGTAGTTGTTTTAATTGTTAAAATCGTCTAAAAAGTATTAACAGCTACAGAATGTAAGACGTAATTAGTGAAGCTAGTCATGTTTCTAAATCAACAAAATCGTGTGGTAGGTCGATTTTCGAGTGTCGAGAAGGCAGGTAAAGGGCTTGATCAGCTCGTACTTGCGGGATTTCCATTGGCAAAAGTGTTTCTGTTGGGCGAAGATTTAGCGGATTGGCAAGACAACGGAAAAGCGGTTGATGGCACTCGAATTGTTGATCAAGCAGAAGCAAACGCGATTACAGGAACAGGTTTAGGGTTAGCTAAAGGACTCGTCGCTGGAAACATTCTAGGGGGTGCAACTGGCGTTCTGCTGGGGATGGGAATTTTGGCGCTCCCTGGTTTAGGACAAGTTGCGTTGGCAAGCGCGGCAATTTTTACGTTGGTGAGCGGAGGGGTTTGTACTGCCGCAGGTGGTGTGATTGGCTCATTGATTGGCTTGGGACTGACTGAAAAACAGGTTAAGCTCTACCGGGAACAGATTAGTTGTGGCAAGTACTTGCTGATTGTGAACGGAACGGAACGCGAAATTCAGTGCGCGGAACGAATTCTTAGCGCTCAAAGAGTTTTGAGTTAAGAATTGCTGCTGTCGATCGCAAAATCCAGCGTCAAAAATTTGGATCGCCGAATACATTCATCCTTCGCTTGTTAGTTCTACAATGGGCGAAAATTTGTCACGGTGCGGTTATGTCTAAACCGAAAAAACAGCCTTCGATCGGAAACGCTTCAGACCTTTTAGCGGAATACGCGGCTGGCAAAAGACACTTTGAGTCTGCGGATTTGTGGCAGGCGGATTTGAGATCGGCTCAGTTGGCAAAAGTGAATTTGAGTAATGCGGTTTTGTTTCAAGCGAATTTGAGCGAGGCGGTGTTATCGATCGCAAATCTGAGCGGAGCGGATTTGGTGCGGGCGAATTTGAAGTCTGCAAAGCTCGATCGATCAAATTTACATCAAGCGAATTTGTATGAAGCAGATTTGAGCGGCGCGAGTCTGGTGATTGCGAATCTCAGTCAAGCGAGTTTAGAAAATGCAATTCTGAACCGCTGCGATTTAGCGCAAGCGAACTTACAGCGCGCGAATTTGAGTCACGCTAGTTTGATTCAAGCAGATCTAACTCAAGCTCAATTAATCGAAACGGTTCTGTCTACTGCTGTTCTGACGAATGCCGTTTTGCAGCGCGCGAATTTGACCGAAGCTGATTTGTATGAAACCGATTTGAGTCACGCAGATTTAACGAAAGCGATCTTAAGTAAAGCAAGTCTCTCAAAAGCGAATCTTTCAAACGCAAATCTGACCGAGGCGGCTCTGTTTGAAGCGACTCTAGAGGGAGCGGTATTAGTTCAAGCGAAGTTACAAAAAGCGAATCTAAGTCAGTCTTATTTATTAGGTGCGGATTTAACCGAAGCGGATTTAACGAAAGCGAATTTAGAGCGATCGAACTTATTAGAAGCGAACTTGAGTCGATCGAATTTATTGGCGGCGAATTTGCGAGAAGCGATTTTGGAACGGGCAATTCTGATTGGTGCAGATCTATTTGGAGCCGTCTTACAGCAAGCGAATCTAGTTGAGGCGATGCTAGAGTCTGCCGATTTACGAGAAGCAAATCTAACCGGAGCAAATTTGCAAGGTGCGAACTTGTCTGAAGCAAATTTGTTTGGCGCTGAGTTGAAAGATGCAAAGTGCGAAGGCGCGAATTTTGCTGGAGCGAACCTTTATGGAACGAAACTTGCGGCAACTCATCTAAAGGGTGCTCTCTACAATGAGAAAACGGAATTTAGCGCTAAGTTCGATCCAACTAAAAGCGGAATGCAAAAACAATAATTTTGATGTTCTTTGATATTGAGTGAATTTGAGGAGTTCTCTCGCTTCGATTAGCCCTATTGCCGAAGAACTCAACAAAACAAAAAAAAGGAGCCTCTAGTACGAGACTCCCAGCATCATCAGAATCAAGCAAAAACTACTTGACCGAAACCTTACCGCCAGCTTCTTCAATCTGTTTCTTGATATCTTCAGCTTCAGCCTTCGCGACACCTTCTTTGACTGCTTTCGGTGCAGCTTCTACGAGGTCTTTCGCTTCTTTTAGACCCAAGCCTGTGATACCACGAACCACCTTCAGAACCGCAATCTTCTTATCAGCCGGAACTTCTTCCAAGACTGCATCAAATTCGGTCTTCTCTTCGACTTCTTCAGCCGGAGCCGCAGCACCCGGAGCCGCCATCATCATGCCGCCAACCGGAGCCGCAGCACTCACACCAAACGCTTCTTCAATTTGCTTCACGAGTTCAGAAGCTTCGAGCAGGGTCAAACCCTTTAACTTTTCAACAATTTCATCAGTAACAGCAGACATGGAATTAACTCCTAATCAATTGAATTTTTTGCAGCTATGCCGCATCTTCTTTTTCGGACAGTTGTTGGATTGCTCTTGCCAATCCAGACGGTACTTCGTTGATTGCAACCGCGAGTTGAGTTGCAACACCGTTGATAGCACCTGCAATTTGCGCGATTAATTGTTCTTTGGACGGTAAATCTGCGATCGCTTTCAAATCAGCTTCTTTCAGAACTCTGCCATCCATCACACCGCCGCGCATCTCGGTCTTTTTCGATGCTCGCTGGAACTCCTGGTACGCCTTGATTGCACCACCAAGATCATCCTTGACCATGACAAACGCAGAATCACCGTGCAGCAATTCGCTCACCGCTTGCCAGCGATCGTCGCCTTCGGTTGCTTTTTCCATAAAAGTGTTTTTTGCCACTTGGCAAGTCGCACCTTTCGGACGCAAGCGATTTCTCAAATCTGAGATCTCCGCCACGGACAAACCACTGTAGTTGATGATGAACATCAATTGTGTTTCGCTCAGCGTTTCTTTCAGATCAGCAACAATTTCTTTCTTGCTTGCTAACGTTCTTCCCACTCTTTCTCACCTCCTAGTTTTGGGACGAAGAGAATATCCAAAAACAAAAGACTCGGCTTAAGCCGAGTCTGCATGATTTCTTTAGAACACAGAGTGTGTGTCTGGAAAAAATCAAACCTCGGCAGGACATTAAGTGACTGACTCACACCCGCTGTCTTTGGTTTGGATATTCAGTTAAAAAACTTTTGTCTAAGCGGCATCTCCCATCTTGAGGTCGCGCAGGCTGTTGATATCGACCTCGATCGACGGTCCCATCGTTGACGACACATACATTGTACGCCAATAGCGTCCTTTTGCACCGGAAGGGCGATTTCTGTCGATCGTTTCTTGCAGCGCTTTCAAGTTGCTAAGCAAATCATCAGCGGAGAAAGTTGCTTTACCAAATAAAACGTGAACAATTCCGGTTCTGTCTGCCCGAAATTCGAGCTTCCCGGCTTTGAATTCAGCGATCGCTTGCGCTAAATCAAACGTAACTGTGCCACCTTTCGGGGATGGCATCAAACCGCGCGGACCTAAAACGCGACCGAGTTTTGCCACTTGCGGCATCACATCCGGGGTTGCAATCAACAAATCGAAATCCATGCGTCCTTTTTGGATCTCATCGATTAGTTCTTCCGAACCTGCAATATCAGCACCCGCATTCGTTGCTGCCGTAACGTTTTCGCCTCGTGCAATCACCGCAACTCGAACCTCTTGTCCGGTTCCCTTCGGTAGTGCAACCGTGGTTCTTAACTGTTGGTCGCTGTACTTGGGATCAATACCGAGACGAATGTGAGCTTCTGCGGATTCGGGAAATTTCGCCGTTGCAGTCTCTTTCAGTAGTTCTAAAGCTTCTAAAGGAGTGTAAGCCTTGTCTTGAACTTTGGCGCGCAGTTCTCTTGTGCGCTTCGATAGTTTTTTTACCATGTGTCTCCTGGGGTAATCGCGAGAAAGTCTCTCCCCCGAATAAGGTTAATCTGCGATCGTAATGCCCATGTTGCGGGCGGTTCCTTCGATGATCTTCATTGCCGCTTCAACATCATTGGCGTTGAGGTCGGGCATTTTGGTTTTGGCAATGTCTTCCAATTGAGCGCGGGAAATTTTGCCCACCTTCTTTTTGTTCGGCTCACCAGAACCTGTTTCAACTCCAGCCGCTTTTGCAATCAGTTTTGATGCAGGCGGGGTCTTGAGAACAAACGTAAAACTGCGGTCTTCATACACTGAGATTTCGACCGGAACCACCATTCCCGCTTGGTCTGCGGTTCTGGCGTTGTATTCCTTGCAAAACATCATGATGTTAACCCCATGCTGACCGAGCGCAGGCCCGATCGGGGGTGCCGGGTTCGCCTTGCCAGCACTAATTGCCAGCTTGATCACTGCGGTAATTTTTTTTGCCATCGATTCTTGACTTTACTGAAAGTCGGTTAAATTTTCTCTACTTGGTTTACTTCGAGTTCAACCGGGGTTTCTCGCCCAAAGATTGACAGAAGTGCTTTGAGCTTGTTCCGCTCTGGGCTAACTTCGATCACTTCACCTTCAAAATCCTTGAATGGACCTGAAAGCACAGTAATCTTGTCTCCCGTCGCCATGTCGATTTTTCTGACTGGCTCCTGCTCTTGGGACTGCTTGAAGATGCGTTCGACTTCTCCATGTCCCAATGGCATTGGTTTGACGTGACCCCGCCCTCGTCCGTAGCGTCGCTTTTGTTCTGCGCCGACGAAGTTGATCAC
>CAXTDB010000050.1:0-13724 GCA_964242045.1 uncultured Leptolyngbya sp.
TCAGGCAAGTGCAGATTCAAAAATCATTCAATCGTGGTCCCACTTATCGAGTAGTACTGATTTTGGGGTCTGGGCAACAAGTTCCACTTGTTTTTTACTACAGCGGTACTTATCAAGACAAACTAGAAACTGCTCAAGCTATTGCTACCTTTCTCGATATTGAGTTGCTCACTTAAAGTTTCTTCCCACGATTTTAACGAATGTGTGGAAGTGGTATCTCTTTAATTGGAATGTCAAACTTGAGAACAAACGCTGTGGGGATGACCAAGGCAGGGATTTATTTTGGCGATCGGATTGTTTGTAACAGCCAGTTGCATAAATCGATGCTGAATTGAGATTGATTCATTTAAGATGCTTCAACCGCAAAAAATTCTAGCTTAATTCATTCTCCAGATTCAGGCTGCTCACTCTGGATGCTCTAATTTATCAAGGTTTAACGGTTGTATGAGAAGCCAGATTGAGCGTTTGATCGATCTCTGCGGGTTAGCGTTGAGCGGTATGCTTGCGATCGTGCGAATCTCAATATCTATTTAGGAAGCATTTCGTTCGCAGGATACAGGTCACGCACGAGGGCGAAACCGGGAGAATTCCCTGCCGATAAATCCTCAAGGTTTTAATGCAAACTCGAACAACTGCACTTACAATTTTGGATGTGAATTTGTGTAGATCAAATTATGTCGGATGTATTGCCCCTACGTGCGATTTTATATCAGCTTCTGTTTATTGTTTTGGCGATCGCCGTTGAATCGATCGTGCTGCAAAGATATTTAGGCATTGGCAGAAAATCGAGTATTCAATATGCGTCCACAGCAAACCTACTCGCGACTGTTGTGGGCTGGTTTGTATTTTTTGTGGTCGAACCTTGGCTACCTCAACCTTGGCAGCAACAATTAATCAACTACATCTTTTTCGATTACACAAATAATCCACCTTTGTTAGTTGGATTAGCGTTTCTGACCTTTTTAGGAACTTTTATTGTTAAGCTGCAAAGTCTCAACTGGCTAGATTTAATTCTAGAAGGCAGACAACCGACGACGATCGGAGTCCGCGATCGCACGAAATTCCAAGGAAGAGCCGCACAGCGACAACCTTTTTCAAACGTGCCAAATCGCGCTCTAGCAGTGCTTTGGGCAAATGCCGCCAGCTTTAGTGCGATCACGCTGATTATTTTGATTCGGACGTTCTCAGAACCGCCCGTTACATTTTAGGGTGAATGAATTATGGCATTCATGACTCAAGTTTTTAAGCAAATTCGCGATCGCGTCAAGCCGCCACAGTGGGCATCTTGGCAGACGCTATTGTTTTTAAGTATTTTTAGTGCGATCGTGGCAGCGCTCACCACCTCACCGCCGCCGCAAATTGCTCAACGGATTATTTCCTCGTTTGGCTGGGTGTTTTTGATCTTAAGCGTCTGGTGGTTTGTTTATGAACCGCAGGTCAAAAAGAAACTGACCGTTTATGAGCTATTTCTTGGACCTTGGCTCGTCGGTGCATTAGTGTGCATTTATCTGTTTGGCACGATCGAAGGAAGAACCATTCCAACCCAAACCGCTTTTATCAGTTGGCCTCCGATTTCATCGCTGATCTGGGCAGCCCCCAAATTTGTCAAATCAGATGCCAAAACCAAAAGCCCGATTTATACGAATCCAACCAAGCCGCGTCGCCAAGATATTATCTTGGTTCTATTAGCGAATTTAGTCATAAGCTGCTGGTTCCAGTTCTACTTTCAGATTCAAGACTGGATCGCACAATCTCCAGCGCTGCAAGCAGAAGACTTTTCTCGCAGCGCTTTCGTTTGGCAACCGCAACGCTTCGATCGTGCTGCTGCGTTGTCGAGCGGGGCAGATGTGCTTAACCTTGCCGCGCAAAATGTCCGCACCGAACTCGAAGGCAAACCCTGGGGACAAGTCGAACGCTGGCTTGAACAAATCGATCAGCAAGTGCCGCGATTAAGACAGCAAGTTCGAGATCAATTATCTCGATCGACCGAAGCAGATTTGTGGAAGCTAAATGCTCAAGTCACTTCCGCTGCGTATGATTTGCAGCTTCAGGCTTTGTGGAACACACCAAACTCGCGTCGCGAAGGCTACGAACTCACTCGCACTTGTCGCATTACTCAAGTTCGCAAAACAGGAACAACTCCGGAGTTTAATTTTGATTCTCCGGCTCCACCCGCAACCGCTCCGCCCCGTCCGCAAGTCGTGGGAACTGTACAATGTGGCGCGATCGATCCACCGAGAAAAATTGAACCTGATCGATCGTAATTCTTCGGGCAAAATAGGGAATCTAGAGTTTGATTTCTCTGAGGAGCCACAACGATGAGTGAAGCAATTTATACAGTTGGCGGTACAATCACGCGAATTAGCGCGATCGCGTCGAATGTGTTTCGAGAAGTGATTCGCGATCGTATTCTCTATCTAATTGGGCTATATGCAGGCGCGCTGATGTTGGCAAGTCGCCTTTTACCCGAAGTCGCAGCATCAACCGAAAATAAAATCCTGCTCGATCTGGCGCTCGCAGCCATGCCCGTATTAGGGCTGATTGTCGCAATCTTTATCGGCACAGGTTTAGTAAACAAGGAGATTGAGAAACGCACTGTTTTTGTCTTAATTGCAAAGCCTGTGAGCCGCGCAGAATTTATTGTTGGTAAACATTTCGGGCTGTCGGCAGTATTGGCGGTTCTAATCACTGCCATGACTGTGATTGCGATCGCGCTTCTATTCGCGCTCAAAATTCCGTTCTCATTACCGAATCTTTTGATTTCTTCTGGATTTCTATTTTTGCAATTGTCGTTAGTCAGCGCGATCGCGATTCTATTCAGCGTTTTTACCAGCGCTCTGTTGGCGATGCTGTTCACCTTTGGAATTTATTTGATGGGGCAACTGAGCCAAGACCTGGTGAAATTTGGCAGGTTGACTAAAAATCCCTCGATCGAAGCCGCCACCCAAGGTCTGTATCTTGTTCTACCGGACTTGGCGCGCTTGGATCTGAAAAATCAGGCGGTTTATCATCTGATTCCATCGCCGCAAATTTTGCTCGGTAGCGTGTTGTATGCAGTGCTTTACATTGCGCTTACTTTGTCGATCGCGTCGCTGATTTTTTCGCGTCGGGAATTCTAATCTTCATACTTGCGTCCTGCTTATTAAGACTTTGGTTAAGCTCGCCGTCTTGGCATTCTGAGTTCTCCGTAGATCTCGGTAGGATGGAAGCAAGCCCAGAGAGACTTTATCTGCCCGATTCCCGTGATACCTAATCGATCGAGAGTACTGCATGACGCTGCACCTACATCAGACGGTTCGAGGAAATTCGATCAGTCCCTCTTTGCGTCAAGCCTTTACGCAATCGGACTCCTGCGCGACTAATCAACTTGCCGCTGAACTATGGATCGAACGCTTTCTCAATCATCTCAGTGCGCGTCTGCTTGACTGCCTCGATTCCGCGCCTACCGAAGCGCAACTCTGGCAAATCTTAGCCGATGAAATCGGACAAGCGTTATCTGGCGAAGTCGTCGCGATCGCCCTCAGCGACCGCGAAGCGACCGCGACCGATGCTGATCAGTTTGAGGTTCGGCATCTTGCAAATTTAATCATGCAGCCTACCCCCTCGATTTGCATTGCCCGTCGCGCGATCGAGCTTGGTCATACGTTTACGATCGCACAATTACAGCAGTTGTGCCAAGCAGAATGGCAAAGCGCTTGGCAACTGTGCGATCGCAAAACCACTTACGGGTGGCTGATTACGGTTTCGGCTCCGATCTCGACAACTTCGGATGCGACGCTGATCCCACTGCGCGATCAGTGTGTCAGTCGGGCGATCGCTCAAACGGTGCAAATCATTCGCCACGGTAAAAAGACCGAAACTCTGATGCAGAAATGCCAAACGCTTGAGGCAACCAATCGAGAACTCACGCAAATCAGCAAGCTCAAGAGTGAATTTCTTGCCAACACCAGCCACGAGATTCGTACACCTTTAAGCTCGATTCTGGGCTTTACGCATTTGCTGCGAGAACAAGGCTACACCCCGTCAAATTTGCGCCATCAAGAATATCTCAAAATCATTCTTAGCAGTGGTCAACACCTGCTTGCCTTGATCAACGATATTTTAGACTTGTCGAAAATCGAAGCGAATCAATTGACCTTGCAGCAAGAATCGATCGATGTCATCGAAGTCTGCAAACTCGCACTCAAACTCGTTCAGGAAAAAGCCAGCGACAAAGGACTGCCCTTAAAACTGGTTGTCGCACCCGATGTCACAACGGTTATGGCTGATCCGCTGCGATTAAAGCAGATGTTATTCAACCTGCTCTCGAACGCGCTGAAATTTACCGATCGAGGCTCCGTCGGACTTGAAGTTAAAGCGATCGCAGACTTTATCGAGTTCACTGTTTGGGACACTGGAACGGGCATTTCTGTTGAACAGCAGCAAATTTTGTTCCGTCCTTACACGCAGTTGAAAAATGCAACGCCGGGTGAAGGTACAGGACTCGGACTCGCTCTCACTCAAAAACTCGCAGAACTACACGGGGGCTGGGTGCGACTCGAATCTGAGCCAAATTCTGGATCACGCTTTACGATCGCGCTTCCTTGCACCGCTCCAGTTTCTTCTGCTCCCATCGCGGCTTCAAATGAACTCTGTCTTTCTCCCCACCTCCCCATCTCCTCCCCGCCTCAACCCACTCCTCGCCTCAACCCTACCCGTTCCAACCACATTCTCCTCGTCGAAGACAACACCCACAACGCCCGCCTAATCATCACCTACCTCTGCAAACTCGGCTATGAAGTTACCTGGTCAAAGAACAGCGAAGAAATGTGGCAATCGCTCAAACAATCGATTCCCGCCGTCATTTTGATGGATATTCACTTACCCGGTGCCAACGGCTTAACGCTAACGCAGCAATTACGATCGAGAAAACGCTATCGATCAATTCCGGTGATCGTGCAGACAGCAATGGCAATGAAAGGCGATCGCGAAAAATGCCTTGCCGTCGGAGCCGATGACTATGTTTCTAAACCGATCGATCTGACTGCCCTAGCGCAAACCGTCGCAAAGTACAGTCAAAAACGCTGAAACTCCGAATTTCCTTTATATACTGATGAAGCTAAACCCCCGTTTTACTTTTTGAGCTATGCAAGACGTTCCCGCCTGGTTATCTTCAATCGTCTGGACAGATTACCGCTTGGCAGTCTTGTTTACTGTCATCCTGCCGCTGGCGCTACTGATTTGGGCAACTGTTCAACGTGCAGAAGCGATTCAAAAATTGCTGCTCATTTACTGGCGCGTCGCGAGTTTACTTGCAATCACCGTGTATTTATTAATTGGAGTCTTGCCGATCGGGTTTGTTTCCGGTTGGTTGTCGCGGATCTTAATTCCGATCGGGCTGTGGTACTGGGTAGATCTGAATGAAGAAATTCGCGATTCGCCGCCAAATTCGCTGAAGCTCTCGATCGTCTCTTGGCGCTGGGCAGTTTCGCTGTACTGCATTCTCGGCGCGATCGGACAGATTCCGGTGTTGCGCTGTGCGACGCTTACCAGTCAGCAAATTCTCAATGATGCTCAGTGTCGCGTTTGGCTTGATCCACCGTTTCTATTTCGCGAATATTTTCACGCTGGAGTTCGACCCTTTGTGCTGGGATTTTTTGGCATTTTAGGACTCGCAATTTACGTGCTGTATTTGGGCTACTTTGTCTTCTTTCGATTAGGCAAGCGTAAGCGTTCTGCAATGGAAAATTAACACCTGTTACCCCAGACTTTCATGAGCAATTCAATTGGGCATCGCTTAGAGCAATACACGATTAAGTGTCCGAACGAGGTTCTGCTGTTGTCGGTCGAAATCGACGGGCAACCCGACCAAGTTGCAATTTTTAAGGGATTTTCCAGTTCGCTGATGAATCCAACTTCATTCGACCCCGATGTCCCGGTTTTACCGGATTCTGCGATCGTGCAGTCGATCGATCGGCTCGAAAGCCCATACAATCCGAACGCGCCGCGCTATGTGGAAAAAGGGCTGAGTTGGGAAGCATTTCAGCGGCTGCTGGATGCGGTCGGAGTGTAGCCGAAACGCCTAGAGAAACTTTAGGCATCAAGGTAAACTGCAAGGGTGTGATCAACTGTGTCAACTGTGTGAGGATGTGAACAACTTATGGTGTCATTGCCAACCAAGGCTGAATCGCTCAGCCGTTTTTCGTCTCGTCCGCAGATCCATCACTGGGATGCGCTACCCTTGCCAGAATCGGCACTGTTTGGAACCGATGGCATTCGGGGAAAAGCTGGAGAACTGTTAACTGCACCGCTGGCGATGCAAATCGGCTACTGGGCAGGACAGGAATTAGGAGCCGGAAACCGCGTCTCTGTAGTGATGGGGCAAGACTCGCGCAATTCGAGTAATATGCTGGCGATGGCGCTTTCAGCAGGATTGACAGCAGCCGGAATCGAGGTGTGGGATCTGGGTTTGTGTCCGACTCCAGTAGTGGCGCATTTGACGCATCACAGTGAAGCGATCGGCGGTGTGATGGTGTCTGCAAGCCATAATCCACCCGAAGACAATGGGATTAAATTCTTCAATTCCGATGGCTCGAAGCTGGCACTAGAACTTCAGCAGCGGATTGAAGCAGGTTTGCGCGGAGAAGGAAAAATTGCAACCATTTCTCATCAGTGGGGACGGCATTTTTATCGTCCAGAATTGGTGAATCAATACATTCAGGCGATTCGAGAACCGCTGCTGGTTCAGTCTGAGCAACCTTTAGCGGGATTGCGAGTGGTTTTGGATCTCGCTTGGGGTGCGGCAACACGATCGGCAACCGAAGTGTTTCGCTCATTGGGTGCAGACGTGATGGCGCTGCATGAAACTCCGGACGGCGATCGCATTAATGTCAACTGCGGCTCGACGCATTTGAATCTGCTTAAAGCTGCGGTGAAAGAGCATTCGGCGGATGTCGGATTTGCGTTTGATGGCGATGCCGATCGCGTTTTAGCCGTTGATGCTCAAGGGCGAACGGTTGATGGCGATTACATTCTGTATCTATGGGGACAACAGCTTCTAGCCGCGAATCAGCTTCCGGGAGCAACGCTCGTGGCCACGGTGATGTCAAATCTCGGTTTTGAGAGAGCTTGGGAAAAATTGGGTGGGCGATTGATCCGGGCGGCAGTAGGCGATCAGTATGTTCATGCAGAAATGATCAAGCATGGTGCGGCATTAGGCGGCGAACAATCTGGTCACATTCTTTGTCCGCAGCATAGCGTGAGCGGAGATGGATTGTTGACAGCGCTGCATTTAGCAAATTTGATTCAGCGATCGCACACTTCGCTTTCGGAACTCGTCGATCGTAGTTTCAAAACTTATCCTCAACTGTTGCGAAATGTTCGCGTTGAAGATCGAGCGCTGCGGATGAATTGGCAGCGCAATCAAGCGGTACAGAACGCGATCGCGCAAGCCGAATCTGCAATGGGCAACCAAGGACGAATTTTGGTACGGGCATCGGGAACTGAACCTGTGATTCGGGTGATGGTTGAAGCGGAGAGTTCGGAGTTGGCAACGTACTGGACAGAGCATTTGGTTGCGATCGTTCAGCAGCATTTGACGATCGAGAAGCATCTGAGCTAGCTAGAATTTTCTAAGCATTGTGGATTCACGCAAGAAGTCTAATGACTTGTGGGGCGGATGTCTTACCCCTAGACGGGCAAGATGCCCATCTCACAAGAATTAGAGTTTATTTGGTTCTCATTCCTAGGGCGCGGCGAATCAGGATTCTTGGAGCGCGATCGCTACGCCTTTTTTATCCAAGGCAAAATGAGGCAAGACCGTCATGACTCAACTACTGACAAAAAGCACCGATCAGCGCATCGTCTTACAAGGCGACTGGAAGCATTTCAAACTAATTCAGCAAGGGTTTGAGGAAACTCGTGCAAAGCTGTCTTACTATCAAGGAACGATTGAAATTCTGATGCCCGGAGAAGATCACGCTACGTTTACTCATGTCATCGGTTATTTGATTAGCACTTTTCTAATTAACAAGGGGATTGCATTCAAGCCCACAGGTGATAAAACTCAGGAGCGCGATCGTGAGGTTTCGGTACAAGCGGATCAGTCCTACTGGATTGAGCAGCGCAAGGACATTCCCGATCTGGCGATCGGGGTTGTATTCACCAGTAGCAATTCTTCTAAGCTGCGGAAATATCGAGCGTTGGGCGTTGCTGAAGTGTGGTTTTGGGAAGATGGTACACTCGCGCTTTATCGCTTGAGAAACGGTGAATATGAGCGCATTGAACAGAGCGAGCTACCAGGGCTAGAAGACTTAGACTTAGCTTTACTGAAGCGCTGCATTCTGATTGGTGAAACAGATTTAGGACAAGCGGTTCGGTTGTTTCGAGAAGAATAATCAAAACATTTGCCAATCGGGAGATTTAAGTTTTCTAAGTTGTTCGACTCGTTTGAGAAAGAAAGAATCATCCAGACGACTGTAATTATGGCGCAGGGCGTAAGTTAAGCTAATCGACCATACCCAAATATGAGCGGTTTGGGTAAAAGCAGAAATCGCTGCAAGTTCAAACTCTTTCAGCGGACTGATCGATTGATAGCCTTGCAAAAACGCTTCTCTCACTCGCCGACTAATGCCCGTACTCAAAGCAACTTGGCGAAATTTTCCCAGTTCAAACGCGCGCCAGCCGAATCCGCATTGATCAAAGTCAAACAAAGTCGGCTGGTCGGCTTCGGTAAAGTGAGTGTTGCCACTGTGCGGATCACCCCAGCAAATTCCCCAGTAGGGCGACGATCGCGGAAATTCTTGCAGTGCAGTTTTGATTTGCGCGATCGCAGTTTCCACATAATCACGATCGTCCGGTCGCAAAAAAGGCGCGATCGCAATCCAAGATTCATCGAGCAAATAATTGAGTGTTAAAGGCTTGCGATCAAATTGACACCCGAACTCTAATCCTGCTTGATGCACTTTTGCAAGCGTTTCACCGAGTCGAGTTGCTTGTCGAATACTGAGATCTCCGATCGGTACAATTCCGGGCGCATAAATAAATAACGCTGCATAGCGATCGCCTTCGGGGGCAGAAATAACGATCGACAATTTTTCGGATTCAGTTCTCAACGGGTACGCCACAGGCAAATCACGCTGATGTAGAAAATCGAGCAGTGCTAACTCAAAGTCAACATCGGTTTGAGAGCGCCACCCCCAATGCGAAATTCTCAGAACATACGAAGCGCGATCGGTTTCAACGAGATAAACATCGCTTAAGCCCCGACACCAAAACTCGCAGACCTTCACGGCTCCAATGCCATAGCACGACAGAATTCGCGATACGATCGCGCTTGGATCGATCGTGGAATAAAGGACGGGATACACATCGTCGGTCATGAAAGATCGCATCAATAGAAGGATCGAAAGCGCTTTTGTTCCTCTCTATACTGCGCTAGAACTACACGCGCAATCGTCAATTGCGATACGAAAAGCTAATTCCGAGAGACTAAGGTTGCAACTAAGGCAACAAGATGATTAGGCTCAATGGGTTTTGCAAGATGGCGCGCAAATCCGGCTGCGATCGCGCGTTGTTGATCAATTTCTCCGGCGTAAGCGGTGAGCGCGATCGCGGGAAGTTTTTGTTCTGGCTTGAGATTTCTCAACAATTGATAGCCATCCATTTCTGGCATTCCAATGTCGCTGACTAAAAGATCAAGCTGATCTTGTGCAAGAATCTTTAGCGCTTCGATCGCAGATGCAGCACGCTTGATTTTTGCGCCTGCGGATTCGAGAACATAAGCGACAAAATCACGCGAATCTGGTTCATCGTCAACCACTAAGATCCGAACATCTTTGAGACTGAGTGAATGTTCTTGCGGACTAGAAGCGGGCTGAGGCTGTACGATCGCATCGTTCAAAGGAAACATTACCGTGAACGTTGCCCCTTGATCTTCGCCTGGGCTTTCTGCTTGAACCGTACCGCCATGCAATTCAACGATTTGACGCACGATCGCAAGTCCCAATCCTAATCCGCCAAACCTGCGAGTCGTTGCACTATCAGCTTGACGAAATCGATCGAACACATACGGCAAAAATTCTGGCTCAATTCCCTTGCCCGTATCGATTACCTGAATTTGCACTGATTGATCGACGTGAGCTAATCGAATTTCAATTCGCCCATTTTCGGGTGTGAACTTCACCGCATTCGAGAGCAAATTCCACACGACTTGCTGTAAGCGCGCGGCATCTCCCAAAACACTTGGAACAGAAGATTCTACGATCGTTTGGATCTGGATTTTTTTTGCGTCTGCGGCAAGTCGAACAGTTTCGATCGCCGCAGTAATCACCCAGGCTAAATTGACGGGTTTGACATCCAGCGCAAATTTGCCGCGCAAAATCCGAGAGACATCGAGTAGATCTCCAATTAATTGAATTTGCAGTTGAGCATTGCGCTCGATCGTTTCGAGTGCTTTGTCTTGATTTTCGGGTTTGACTTTGCCCGATCGTAAAAGTTTTGTCCAACCGAGAATCGGACTAAGCGGCGTTCTCAGCTCATGCGAAAGAACCGCGAGAAATTCATCTTTAATTCGATTTGCAGATTCGGCTTGTTCTCTCGCGGCTCGTTCTGCTTCTGACACTCGAATGCGATCGAGTTCCGTAGCAATTCGCAAGGTGAAGATAGTTAAAAGCGATTCTGCAATCTGCACGTTTTCGATCGGCTTGCTGTGCATAATGCCTAGCAATCCTAAAGGCTGTTCGCTCGAATCAAAGAACGGAACGGCAACATAGCTTTCAACGTTCAGCGGGGTCAGCATTGGCGCGTTTGGAAAAAGGGACTGAACGCGACGCGGATAGCAGCAAAGTTTGCGGTTTTGAATTACTTGTTCACACGGCGTATCGCGAAGTGGGTAGTCAAAGTTGTCTGTGTTTTGACCATGCGCGCAAACTGCGATCGTTTGAATTGCCGTTTGAGTTGGCTCAACTAAGCACCCGATATAAACATAATCAACCGATAAGACTCTTGCAAAGTGCTGCACCAACGCATCAAAAAACGCTTGTCCAGTCACCGTCGAGACACCTTGAGTAATTTCTAACAATGCAGCATCGGTTTGAGCAATTCTTTGAGCTGCGAATCTTAGCTCTAATTCATCCAGCACCATTGCGGCTAAATCAACTAAAGTTGCACATTGCTCAGCATCAAAGTCCTCATGTGGCTGACTATCCAGTAAACACAAAGTTCCTAAGTTATAGCCATCGTGTGTGATCAGCGGTGCGCCTGCATAAAACCGCAAACCCGGTTCGGACACTGCAAACGGATTACAAGCGAAGCGATCGTCTTTGCGCGTATCAGGAACGACCAAAATTTCGTTGCAGAGAATCGCGAAGTTGCACATCGAATCATCGCGCGGAACTTCTGGCTGATCGAATCCATAACAAGACTTAAACCAAGCACGATTCTCGTCTACTAAAGAAATGAGCGTCGTCGGAACATTGAACAAACGAGCGGCGAGTTTAGTAATGCGATCGAAAGCGGCTTCAGGGGGAGTATCAAGAATGTTATACCGCTGGAGTGCTTCTATCCGCTCAGCATCATTGTCAGGGCGCAAGGGCTGCGGACAAATTTCTTGATTTGAAGCTTCGATCATGAGGATTGAACAAACGGATGAATCAAACGATCGCTGAAGTTATCTTCTCTAGCATAAGACGTAAATTTGATTCATTCTGCTGATGAGAAAGTTTTTATCTGCTTACTGTAGCTGCGAACGTCACAAAATCGCTTCTGCCTTCAACGTATCTCGCTCAAGCTCCCGAAACGGACTCGATCGATTCAACCCGCGCCGTTGACCAACCCGTTTCAGCCTGCCCTAAAACGTAAGTGGCGATCGCCTCAATTTCATCTTCGCTCAATCGTCCCCCAAATGCAGGCATCGCGTTTTTACCATTGATCACTTGATGCCGAATCGCTTCTAGAGAGTTCATTTCATATTTATCTAGCGCTTCTTTTCTCAGAGTCTTGTGCGAAATGATTACATTGTTGCCGCCGATGTGACAGGCGGAACAATTGGCGCTGAAAAGCTGTTCACCGTTCAGAGATTCTGCCCAAGCAGGAGAAGTTGTCATAAAAAGCGCGATCGCACCATAGAGAAGCACGATCGCACATTGAAACCAAGTCATTCGCCAATTTAAAGTCATTCTCCTTAATCCTGCGCTGACGTGGGTAAAAAGCACTGATCTCATTGTAGAACGGAGATCAGACTGCAACCGCAGAACCAAGGAGAAAAAACTTAGCCTGCAACGACAACTTTACCGACCATGCCTGCGCCCCGGTGGGGTAAGCAGTAGTAGGTGTAGTCGCCAGCGGGTGCATCAGCCGGAATCGTCACATCAAAGGTCTTCTTCGCACCTTCTAAAGCTTTGTGCGACATTTTCGCTGCCAAATCAGCATCTTTGTTCGGGATTTTTGCAGAGTCAAAGATGACGTTGTGGGGAGGCAACTGTCCCACTTGAAACTGAATCGTGTCTCCAGGCTTAACGGTCACGACTGCCGGATCAAACACTAGACCCTTAGCCGATCCCATCTTCACCGTTACGGTATCTGCCGATGCGGGCGCAGCGGAGAGAAAAAGGCTGCCCATCATCAGTAGAACGGCACAGAACGCCAGGGACAGACCCCGGATAGCAGAAGCGATCGATTTCATAAGTTATTTCTCGGAACGGAATGTTCTTTGGACTATTTGTATATTTTACAGCCTGTCGTAGTCAGATTGACTGCTTGTAGAACTAAAAATATGACCGGAAATCCGCCCTAAAAATTCGCGCTTCCCCATCCTTTTGCTTTCTCAGCCGCCCGCAAAATGAAGCCTGCCAGATTTTCCACTTCAGATTGAGCCAGCCAAGACTCTGGAACCTCTCGACATAATAGGGAATCTTCGCTGCTGTCGTAGGACATCGGGTGGCGCATAAATTTCACTAATTGCTCAACCGTGTCGCGCGGTGGAGTCGCCTGCTTTAATGCCTCTAATGACAGCGGAACAGCGGGATTGGGTAGAGTCGAGCCGCCCACATGACAAGAAGCGCAGTGGAGTTCAAATAACTTTTTTCCTTCGATCAAATTCTCAGCCGAAAACGATCGAGTTTCGCCGCGATCGTTAATTACTACTGGAACTGGATCGGTGACTTGCAAATAATTTCTCACGTAAGGATCAACTTTGGCATAAACAGGGAGGCTGACCGCTCCCCACATGATAGAAGCGAAACAAAAGATCAAAAGCGATCGAACAACTTGTATCAGCATTGAAGGGTCAGCCTAATTGGGTTTAGTAGTAGATCTTGCCGCCGCCCCATTTGTCGCCGACGACTTTGGGTTGAAGCAAGACGTGACCTGCGATCGCAGTTAAATCTTGATCGGTCAGGTTTCGCATTTCGGGGTAGGTATCTTTGCTCTTAAGGCTCGGATGCACTTCCGCGATCGAGGTTGAACCGTCGTAGCTGGTCGGATCTTTCATGTAATCGACGAGCGAATCGACTGTGTTCCGGGGCGGGGTCGCTAGGGATAGCGCTTCGGGATCAAGCCCAACGTTCGGATCGGTTTTGGTGACTCCACCCGCATGACATTGGGCACAAGCGTAATTAAATAGGCGTTTGCCTTCTTTTACCTGCTTCGGGGTGAGGGTGATAGTTCCTCCATTCGCATCTTTTGCGACGGTGCGAGTCGCAGCATCAAGTTCAGCGGCGTTTGCAGACGGGGCAAACACTTGAAAC
>CAXTDB010000050.1:13734-20147 GCA_964242045.1 uncultured Leptolyngbya sp.
CAGTAATCGGACTTCACAACACAACAATCGATAATGGCTATCGGCAAATCGGCTTTGCTGATGATGAGAATAGACCTCTTTAATACCAATATCATGCCGCTGTGACAAAGGTTTCACCAATTTTGAGATTGTGCTTAGTCAGCAGTCGGCGTGAAGGTTTTTATTCCGGGAATTTGAACTCCGTGCGAAGTCGGAATCATGGGCTGATGTAGGCGAATCAGTTGCGCTAGGGTCTTTTTCAGTTGAGTGCGCGGCACGATCGCATCGACGAAACCGTGATTCAGCAAATATTCCGCCGTTTGGAAATCGTCGGGGAGCTTTTGGCGCAAGTTCTGTTCGATCACTCGTCGTCCGGCAAACGCGATCATCGCTTTCGGTTCTGCCAAGATAATGTCTCCCAACATGGCAAAACTCGCGGTTACACCTCCGGTTGTCGGATGAGTGAGTACGGGAATGTAAAGGAGTCGGCTTTCTCGATGGCGCTGTAGCGCGCCGGAAATCTTTGCCATCTGCATCAGGCTGAGCATTCCTTCCTGCATTCTCGCGCCGCCTGACGCGCAGACAATCACCACGGGAAGACGTTGCTGCGTGGCTCGTTCGATCAAGCGCGTAATTTTTTCGCCGACAACCGATCCCATACTGCCGCCGATAAATCGGAAATCCATCACGCCGAGCGCAACTTGGCAATTATCGAGTTGACCGATTCCCGTTTGTACGGCTTCGGTTAGCTTTGTTTTCTCTTGAGTATCGCGCAGATAATCGCTGTAAGACTTACGAGCGCGGAATTTCAGTGGATCAGCCGGGAGAATATCTTCATCGATCGCGACCCAAGTATCGGCATCGATCAATTGTCGAATCCGCTCTGGACTAAAAACGCGCAGGTGATGGTTGCACTCTAAGCAAACCATCTGATTTGCCCTCAAGTCTTTGGTATAAGTCAGTACGCCGCACATCTCGCACTTTTTCCAAAGTCCATCCGCGATTTCTCGCTCTTGAGCGGGGGGAACTTTGGAGTCAGATTTGCGGCGATTTGCGAACCAATCGAATAAAGACATAGGGCTTGATCTATCCTTCTCATTAACAGAAATAAAAGTTAACGGTTTTGGCAAAAGCAAGTAACATGATCGCAAGTTCAATCAAATCCTATTAAAAAACGTGACTTCTTTAACAAGTTGTAGCCTGCGAAGTTCGATCGAATCACTGAATTTCCACCTCCAGGTAAGAAAGCGTTTTCGATCAAGAATTGCGCTTACGCCGATCTTCTGGATTCGTGCCTCATCTTAGTAACCTATACCAGAAATCTATTTCCTCATTGCTCCTCATCTATCCCAATTCCCAGAGGCTAGAGCGGATTGACGATGCTCGAATTCGTTCACTCCGGTAACCTTGCACCCGTTAATCCTATCAAAATCTGGGAATTCTAATCGTGAGTGCCGTGGCAAGTCCGAGATTCACCTGTTGATATGAATACGTCTATTGCTGAGTTGTTTGGGTCGTCCCTTCATTGCGCGATCGCCGATGATGCCCTGAAGGACGAAGATAATGCCGCTTGGGTAATGGAACTAGAACCAGAGATTCGACAAGCTTGGATCGAACGAATTCGCTGGATTCGCTTAGCGGATCGTTTAGCAGAAAGCGAACTTATGGACGGAAATTCTGGACAGTTCCAAGACTTTTATACTGCGTGGCGCTGGCTAAATGCGACTGGAAAAGTTCAGCCTGCAGGATTGCATCGATCGCTGTTTGAGTCGATGCGCGACTGCTGGTTTGATCAGTCTGATCCAAGCAGTCAGCTTTCGCGGCAAGCTTGGGATCGGTATTTAATTGCACTCGATCGCTATAGTCAAAAAGATTTGGTGCTTGAAACGATCGACGCATTTGGTACGATGCTGCGCGAATTGGCTTCGTCATTTTTCCAGGTTTTACCGTTTCTGTCAACTCAAACTTGGCAAACTGTCGGAGCGTTTGGCGTAGTTGACCAGTTTTACAATACGCTGCGAGATTTACGCGAGGATGCAGAGCAAGGAATTTGCTATCTACCCACGGAATTGCTCGATCGCTTTGGAGTGACGCGCGCTGAAATTTTAGAACTCAGAGCATATGAGAATCCGGGATATCGATCGATGATGGAGTTTTGGATTTATGAGTATTTGCCGAAACTGCATCGTCGCGCCTATCCATTTATTCTGTCGCCCGATTTACATCCGTCTTGGCAAATTTTGCGGGATTGGTCGCTGAATCGTTATCGTCGAATTGAACGGGTGATGCGTCACTGTAATTACGATTACGTGCGGTTTCCTCAAGTCTATTGGCGACAAGTTCAGCGCGATTTAGTCTTGTTGCTGCCGTCACGATGGGGCAATGCGACAGCTCCGGTAGGAAAAACCGTATCGTTCTACGATCGACGCTGTAAGCTGCGAAAGTTTGTAGTGCTTGATTCTCAATGTGGATGAGCTTTGACAGAAAATTCATGAGCGCCAGAGTTTAACAGGCTTCTACTGACGCAAGGACAGTAAGGCTAATTGTCCTCGCCGAATTTGGATGAACTGTTTTGCTCGATCGGCAGCGAACTCAGAATTGGGGAACTGCAATGCTGTCATGTTACGCTGAGAAAACTGAACGATAGAGGTCACTCAGGAGTATGGTGATACAACCTATAGCCTCAGAAGTGATTTGGTCGAGATTCCTGAGCTTCAGAACTGGGTGAGTCCACGATTAGGAATTCGGTTTGTTATCGATGACACAACATTGCATCTCTATGTCCCAAATAGCGATCGCTGACATTTTCTAAAATTCGCTTGACTCTCGAAAATAAATCTACCCAAAACTTAGCCGTCGCCCTGATTCATACTGCAAATCGGGCGGCTTTGTTTTTGAGCGTTCTTCCCCTGCTCCCTAGGGCTACCGTATATACACAAGTCGATCTCTACAGAGCCAAGGTTTCAGGACTTGCGTTCACAGATTTCAGAGATGTGTACACACAGTAGGGGAGATGACTTCTTCACAAGCGTAGAGGAGATCTGCCTAATCCTTCGCAAGAAAGCCAGTATCTAGAGATTATGGAGGTAGATTGGCTTGACTCGATCGACGACCCGAAAAGACACTCGCGTTAGCGTTGTAAGCTTGACTGCTCAGTTGAGTCAGCTTCGAGTCAGGAATAAATAAACTATTGAACTTCGCCTGACTCGATCACGACAATGTGATTTGCCTGTGTGCAAAATCAACTAAACCTGCTTCGTTGACTCCTACAGAAGCATTGCGTTTAGGCGCGCCCGTTAGATCAGCTAGCACAACAATTGTCTTTTTACTTGACTCCAGCCGAGTTCGCGCTTTCTCAGTCAGCGTTACATTAATATTGAATGCTGGAACCTTGTCTCTTGCAGGTGCTGCTTGAGATGCCGGTCAGACACTCCCAATCAAAACACCTACACTCGTGAGGCAGAAGGTCAATTCCACAATTGATCAAGTTGGATTAGAGCCAATGAAATGTTTACCGTTACTCATACTGACGTACCCTCATTCATCGCGATAATTCCGAAAGAAGTCTTTACCTAGAGCGTTTGAACAAAAACAGCGATCGCGCACCCGCACCCGCTTGCACTTATCCAGAGGAGTATCTTTAGAATCGCTGCAATACCTTTCCTCAGAACAGATCGCGTTGCGGGTACGATCGCGCTCGTCGCGGGAAATTTGAGCCGTGAAGGAACCGCGATCGATCGGGTTATCTCCCTGCTTGATCTCATACTCCAAGCTATTCTGTCCTTCCAGCATGACAAAGTGCGTTAGTTCGTGCTTGGTGCCAAACTCTACAGTAGTCGATTCTGAAGTCCGTCCTTGGCTATAATCGCGATCAGTAAACGGAACCGAATCGTCTGATAAGCCACGTGACACATTACGAATCACAACTCGCCGACCTGAACCGGGCGGTGTTGCAGTTGAATAAAATCTGGCTTTAACTTCACCCTTTTCTTCGCCCGAACATTCTCCCTGATAGATAGTATCTACAATTCTGGCTGTGTTTGGAGTGCCAAAGCCTTCAAATTCTAAGCCTGCGTCTTTTTGAACGATCGGCACTTGAGCTTGAACAGGACTAGGTAGCAGGGATTGGGAAACCGCAAGCAGTACAGATATCAATAATGCAGTAACAGCAAGAGCAATAGTCTTCATAGCATAAAAGTTTTAAGGCGATGAAGCGAGTGTTTCGAGAACATGACTTGAACACGCAAGTGCAGACTGAATTGCAGCGCAAACGGAGATAGAATCAAGGTAAAAAGACAGTTTCACCTTGAAACGCAGACAATGCTTACTTTGAAAAGGTCTTAATGTTGTTAAGAACTTGTTGGCAATTTGGCTGAGAACTAGGCGCTAACTCTTTATTAGTTACCACGTCCTTTAGTCGTGCGGCGGACTGAGTGAGGAGTTGATCGGCTTGTGCTGGAGACAACAATTTTTGTGCTTTGGCAGTTTCAGCAGCAGAACAGACTCCTGCTTCCATTCCCATTACACCAAAAGCTGATCCACTTGTTATACCCCCCACCGTTCCGCCCAATGCCGTCCCGATCAGCCCGCCTGTTAGTGCAGCAGCGATCGCAATTAGGATCACATAAATTGGCTTCATGCCTTGTATCTCTCCTAGTGATTGTTTCTCAAAGTTCAATCATTGCCCATAAGTACATTCTTCCTCCTCAACAATCGAACCTGTTCTATCAAGAATGGTGAGATTGGCTGAGCCGTCATCTTGAAGCATGACTTGATACCCATACGCACTACTCTTAAAGACGTAAGTTTTAGAGTCATCGTTGTAAGCACCCTCTACGGCATTACCCTGTGAGATTAACCTCGCCTTAGGGTTAGCCACTCCTGGCGCTTGGGCTGCTTGAAGAATCCAGCCTTGATTGCCGCATTCTATCTTTGCGGTGTAAGAATAGAAATCACGCGCAGACACCGGAGCAACTCCAGCACAAAGAAGACCTGCGAAGGCGATCGGACCCACGAACTGTTTTTGAACTTTACGAAAGGTGTTGAAGAAAGTCATAGCGTTTAGATGTGAATCACAACTGAATGGATTGAAAGCTACATTGAAATAGAATCGATGTTCATTGCTAGAAGACTGAGCAGATCGACTAAGAATCGTGAATTAAATAATCTATGGGGTGGGTGTCCTCACCCGCCCGAACGAGCAAGATGCCCGCCCCCCAAAAATTGCAGTTTATTTAATTCTCATTCCTAAACGATCAACTATTTGCGGGGAGCAACTCTCATGACTTTGGTGACCTTGCAGCTAGTAGTAATATCACTTTTGCCGCCGGTTGTAACCGTCGTTGTTTTGCCATCGGGCAACTGCTCAATGATCGTTGTGAGGTTGTTTGTCCGGTAAAAAATATAGACTGCTCGTTCTGGATTGGAACTGCCAATGCCGTTTCTAAGAGTTAGCTTTTTACCTTTGGTGTTGACCCCTTCATAGGTAAAGCGATCGAGGTTCTTGGCATCGCGGGTAAGCGTAAATGCGCCTCCATTGCCACAGTCGTAAGCGGTTTGCTTGGGTAAGGGCGCACCTGGCGTATAAAACGGGGGTACGGGCTGGGTTTGCGGGGTCGAGGGTCGAGTTTGCGCGATCGCAGTTACCGGAAGCAAGTAGCCTCCGAGTGATAGTATCGCGATCGCGCCTACAACAGGCAATTTAGCATCTGGCATACAAATTGATCTTGGGTGAAATGGCTTGAAGGTGTGCGTGATCAAATGTCCAGCGGCATTCGGTTAATTCCAAGTGCACTGTTTCGTCAAGACGCGCTCCCCATAGTGAAACACTTGCAGTGTTGCGGTGCCAAAATTGCGCCTGTCGCTTCCGCCCTCAAGGATGGCGACGCGATACTCATAGTCGTTATTGTAGAAAACGTACTCATCGCCCTTCTCACCGTTTTGCCGCTCACCGTTCTGCAAAAAGAGACCACGGGTTCGGTAAGAATAGGTATTACTAGCAGCAGTACCCACAAAGGCGATCGTGATCGTATAGGTTCCGCACTGCAAGGTTGCGATCTTACCGTTCATCTGTTGAGCAATTAGAATTGGGCGAGGCGCTGCGACAACTCTAGAAGCAAGCAGGGACTCGATCGATAGTACTCCTGCAACTGCCATAAAAGCAGCAATTTGCTTCCTTCCATTCTTGATGAATCTGAACATTTCTAAAGTCCTAAAAAAATACAAAGCGTTATCACTGCACAATCAATCTGTTACTGAGATGATTGTTCGACTTACTTGGAAACAATTCGGCAGTCTGAATAACTAACAAACGCGGACACAGTTGAAGCTAGTGGTCAGCCCTCTTGATGAAAGCTGTAATCCTTCACATGACTTACTGTATAGGATTTATCTAGTGCTGTCTTTAGCTCAGAGTAGAGTTCTAAACCTATCAA
>CAXTDB010000051.1:0-20092 GCA_964242045.1 uncultured Leptolyngbya sp.
TGCAGCTCAATCCACAAATGCAGCTCAACCGACAAATGCACCTCAATCAACCACCGTAGCGCAATCGCCAAATGCAGCTCAAAAATTCTACTGTAGTGGAAGTAAGCCCAACGGCTGGAGATATGAAGCAGAATCTGAGAATGGTCGCTTTACGCGAATTAACTGGACGCGAACCGGAGAACCATCGCAAATCTCAACGCTGAAGTTCGATCGCAACAATGCACAAGGGCAGCCTGTTTATCGGGGAGCATTTCGCGCTGCTACTGCTGTGACGCTGGTGGACTTAGGACAAGGCAAGGTGCGTCCGGGTTCAGAAGTCTCGATTGGGGTCGATGAATGGGGCTGGTCGAGAGGAACCTGCGCGATCGCATCAGGTAGCTCGACCGACTGGTTTACCAATCTGCGACAGACGATGATCAACAATGAGCAATGGCGAGAAGCAATGCAGTCACAGGGATTTGTCTTTAGCAAAACGATATCGCACACCAACACCCAAATCGTTGAACGTTGGACGCGCCCTTCTGATCGAGCAACAGTGGACGTAGTGCTCGTGAATAATCGAGCAACCGATGTGAGACGAGTGAGTTAGCGATCGTGCATCGTGCAGCCTTGCAACCCTGATAGATTGCAAGGTTGATTTGAAGGTCGCTGTAGGAGCTAAGAGCTTTGACCAAGGGCTAAATGTTGAGAAATTAAAGCTAAATGTTGAGAAATTAAAGCAATGGTTGTTCCCTTTCTGAATCAACTCGGCGATTTAATCAATGGCGCACTTTATCTAAGTCAAGATGCTTTTCAGAATGTGGTTCGCAATCCACAGGGACAAGCGATCGCGCTTCTGGTTGTGTTCTTCGCTGGGCTTTCATTGGGAATTGGGCAAAGTGTGATTCTGTTTGCGAATCGAGTCAAGCCAGTTCGATTCCTGTTGAGCCTGCTGCTGAATGCAATTCTGTTTGCCTTCGGGTTTCTGTTTTTAGTGTTTAGCACTTGGTTAATCGGCTTGCCTCCTGGGTTTGCGCGAATTCCTTGGAGCGATTTGGTCGAAGCTCTGGGATTAAGCTACACCCCACTGCTGTTTGGATTTCTAGGGGCATTGCCGCATCTGGGCAGTCCGATTCTCAACGGACTATCGATCTGGCATTTGCTTCAGATGGTGACTGGAGTGAGCGCGATCGCTCAGGTGGGCGGTGCGGCGGCGTTTACTCAGGTTGCGTTTGGCTGGGTGATGCTGCAACTGCTTCAAGGCACGATCGGTCAGCCGATCGCTCGACTGGGTAAACAACTCGATCGTAGAGTCGCAGGCGTTGATCTCGTGAGGCAGCGATCGCAGATTGCAGAACGAGTAGAGGCTAATTTAGACGGGCGGATGCCTAGTTCACCTTCTATTAGTCGTTCGGCTGAAACAGTTCCGGCTGAAATGTTCAGGGAAAATTCAGTGGGTGAAACTGCTGCGCTTCAGCTTCCAGTTCAAGAGACAGCCACATTGGGTGTTCGGTTAGAAAATCGATTTCAGGGGATTCCTCAAGCCGTCCGCTTGGGGTTAATTCTGTTGGGGATGCTTCTGCTCTTTGTTGTGGTTGCTCTGCTTTTGCGCCCGATTCGTCTAAGTTTGTTTGGTTGGTATGAAAATCTTCCGCGTCCAGTGCGTTGGACATTCGACCTCACTTGGATTGGGGTTGTTGCGCTGATCTTTGCGGGATTGCTTGCGCCTCTAGAAACCTTGGGCTGGTGGGCAGGATGGTTCGGTGATGAAGTTGAGACTGAGAGCTTATCTCGGCAGTCAATCATCAATGAGTCTGTCCGAAGAGTGGCTGAGCGTCCCGATCGCTATGTGGTCTACCTCGATGGGGTGGGTCAGTCCGGGGAAGCCTACACTCCTGATGTCGAGGATTTTCTAGCGGCGCTTCAGCCTGCTTTACCTCAACGGGTGGAGCTAGTCAGAGGATTGATGCTCTATTCAGTGCGAAATCAAGCGCTAGTCTCCGATCGTCCTTTATCGTGGGTGTGGCGACTTGCCGATCGGATGCGTTGGGATAACCCGATGGCATTGTTAGGACTCATGGTAAATGTCCGAAATGCTTGGATTGTAGCGGTTTCAGCCGATAAGCGATATGGGCCGATTTACAATCAGGGCATTGCTCAGGTGATCTATAACGGTTTGATTCGTCGCGGATATCCGCCCAAAGAAGGCATCCCGATTACGCTGATTGGCTATAGTGGCGGTGCCCAAATGTCTGTGGCGGCGGCTCCTTACCTCAGACGCGCTCTAGAAACCGAAATCGAAGTTATTTCACTCGGTGGTGTGATGAGTGCAAACTGTAACTTCTTGAAGCTGGAGCATCTTTATCATCTAGTCGGGGAGAAGGATAGTGTTGCGGCTTTGGGTCCTCTACTGTTTCCGGGTCGGCGCAAATGGTTTCCTTTGTCTTACTGGAATCGAGCACTGCGAAAAGGCAAGATTAGCGAAGTCTCGCTCGGTGCGATGGGACATCAAGTACCCGGCGGCATTATGGACCCGGACGCTTATTTGCCGGACGGACAGAGCCATTTAGAGTATACGATCACTCAAATTCGCTCGATTCTGAACGGGGATTTTCTTGTCAATACTCCCCCTCGACCCAGAACGATCAGCAACTACGAACTTTACAAGCAAGCAGACTTTAACAATTACACTTACTATCCATTAGATCAAACAGTCAATGCACAATGGTATCGCCCGATCGCGCCTTGGATAGGTCGCCTAATTCTCCCTCACCCTTCAGAGCGTCGTCGGGTTCACGGGGTTTGGTTTGAAGTGCATCACGCGCCTGCTGGTTATGAATCGCTGATCGGACAAACAGTAATGTTGCGTTGGGCGGATCATCCCACTGTTAAACAATGGGTTCGAGCCGTCACCTACAATGTTCATTTCAGTGTTGATGCAGAATATTCTAGTCAGTACGGAGGCACGATTCATCCAGATCGTCTAAATCATTGGCAGCAAGTCGATCCACTCGAATCTCTAGCAGCCTCACATCCTACAGATGATCTGATCGTCATGCTCGAAGGTTCTGTTGAAGTTAACCTGCCTGCACTTTATATTCATCATCCTCCTTCAGAAATTACCGGACGATATTATGCCTTAGTTCGGTTTGAATTTCCTATTGCTAGAACAGATTGCTTTCAGGTCAAACACTTTGATCGAACTTCTCGCGACTTTAATGGATGGACAGAAACAGTCCGCTTACCTGAAGTTGTGATTGCTCAATGCTACAATAGCTTTCCTTCGATCCCAAACCAGCTAGAACAATCACCGCTAAATGAAATGGGATGGTACATCTATGGCGCAAAGGATGCAACCGGAACATTTGTTGTGCAATCGCTCGCACCCCGATCGCTGCTTCGTCTCCAGCCCGATCGCGTAGTATTTGGCAGCAAAGCCGCTTATCGCTACATTCGGCAAGAATCTTGGGCAAATGCAGTTGAACAAAAAGGCAAGATTTCATCCGTTCTCTGTGCAAGTTGGCACTCTGACAACATTCAAAGCGCGATCAACGATTGGAAGGTTGGCGATCGCGCTTTGCTGCTGCACGTTTATGGTGGCATTGGCGGCAATAAAAAAGAACTTGCCGCAGCCACTCCGATCTTTTTTGGGCACTTTGCCTACGGAGTTGCGACCGTGATCCACGATCCGATTAGCGACGACCGACGATTTGAGATTCAGTATTACCAGGTTTACACTCACAATACCGATGGTTTAACAGCGGGAACACTGCACTGGTCTCGCTACATGGGCGATCGACAGTTCGGTTGGCTGGGTGTGCGTCCAGTTTGCGATATTTTGGTCAAGTTCGATCCGTTTACGGGCAGTTTTGACCTCAATGGAACTCGTCGATCGCCGCTGGATAGTATGATTCATCAGCTTGAAGCCATGACGGCTCGCTATCGTATCGGAGATGGAACAGGTGCAACTTATGTCGGTCCTGCGAACAATTGCGCTCAGGATGCGAATCAAGCCCTTTTTGCCAGTATTCGATCGCTCTCGAACGAAATTGCCGCAAATGAATCTCGTTTACAACGCTGGCTGAGCCAAAATCCAGATCAAGCCGGACGGTATCAGCAACTTTTAGCTGTCAAAGCTAAACTCAATTCGCAATTGCAGCCCTTTGGATCACCCCGCTCCGATTGGGAAACAAACGAATTTAAGCTTGGAACAACGCTCGAAGATGATCCACTGCGAAATCTTTGGATTGGCTTGGGCAGTTGGCGAACCCTGCTTCCTCGTAAAGCCAGTGACGCGATCGTCAAAGCCTTTTTAGATCAGGGAGCATCAGTTTGGGTGCTGCGAACAAACCAAGTTGGAGGATACGATCCAGATATCGAACCGATCGCGCCAATGACACTGTGACCTATGCTGCACTATCTCCGATCGACTGTCCTTCCCTCCAAACCTGCCCAACTCCTGATTCAAACCGGACTGAAATGGGATCGAGATAACTGTCCAGGAATGGCAGCTTCACTGTCCTATTTTGCGCTGTTCTCTTTGTTTCCTTTGCTGCTGGTCATACTCAGTCTGATCGGTCGGCTGATTGCACCCGGAACAGAAGCATTTGGGGAAATCGAGCAAGCCGTAGAGCAGTATCTACCGCCCGAAGTGCATGACTTGATTCGAGATACGGTGGTTTCGCTCTATCAGAATAGTCTAGGAGCCGGAATTGTTGGATTTGGTGTGTTGCTGTGGACGGCGAGTGCTGTGTTTGGGATTCTCAGAAGCTCTGTGAATAAGATTTGGAACTCCCCCAGCCGCGCTTCTGAAACCGGATCTGCAATCAGAATGGCGCTGTTCTTTGTCGTGAATAAGCTATTTTCATTTCTGTTAGTCCTGGGAACTGGATTGCTACTCTTCGCTTCGCTGACGGCAAATATTGTGATTAAAACGATTTTAGAAGTTTTAGCAGCGTTTCGAGAGAAATTTGCATGGCTTGAGATCGATGAAGCTCAGCTTGCTAAAGGACTGCAAACTAGCTCATCGTTTTTAATTCTGGCGATCGCGCTCTGCATCTTGTACAAAATCTTGCCGTCGGTTGCTGTATTCTGGGGCGATGTCTGGCTCAGTGCGCTATTGGTTGCCTCGCTGCTGATTGGACTCCAACAACTGGTCAGTAATAGCGTGATTTCGATCGGAAGCCATTTTTTGTCCTATGGGGTGATCGGCGGGGTAATGATTTTGCTGCTGTGGATTTTTCTGACCTGTCAGATTTTTCTATTTGGCTGTGTGTTTTCTTATATTTATGCTCATCTGTTTGGCAGTCGTCGTCGCCAGGGGTTGAATCCATCTTCTGAGCCAAATTAGGAGCTAGACCGCAGTTTGAATGCGTCCCTGTTTTCTGGCTTGGACTAAGCGATCGTAGTCCTGCTCAGTCTGATCAGCATAGGCATGAGCAAACCTTACCATCGCATCGTCTAGTGCCTCACTTTTGCCCATATAGCCTGCCAGCATTGCGGCATCTCCAGATTTAGCGTGGGCGAGTGCGAGCGCCCAACCGCAGAGTCCACAATAGTCGGGTAAGTTTTTCGAGCGAAACTTGCCCGGTTCTAGCTTGACTCCACCTTTCATGTCGCGCAACTGACGTAGATAGTAATGAACACCACCCATGTCGCCCCAGCCTAGAAAAATATCGGGTGCGCCCTGAATCAGTCGCTGTCCAATCACAACGCGCTCTCCTTCATGACGACCAAGCTCTCGTCCTTCCTGGAAGCGTTTTGCATAAGGTGTGAGAACAGAGATCTGTGCTTCTTTCACTTGCAGAAACAGCGGATCATTTCCATCCTTGCCTTCTAGATAAACCACCCAACAGCGCGTTCCAACACTGCCTACACCTACAGCCTTGCGGGCAACATCGACCATGCGATAGCGAGAGAGTAAAAAGCGGCGATCGCTGCCGATCGAGGTTAAATAATCTTGAATTAATTCTGCGAGGGCTTCAGCAGTCGATCGCCCATCTGCCAGCGTTTCGACCCGAACTACAATGGGCGGAGATTCGACGAATTGATGCTGATCATTCACTAGCTCGATGAGTTTATCCAGGGTTTGTATATGAGTGCGTTCGCGAGCTTTTGACAGCAGGCGGGCGGCTTTTTGCTGCTGTTCATCGGGCAGCTTTTTGAGCAACTCGGCTTCTTCGATCTGGGCATACCACAAATCCAGATAGCTCATTGGAGCATACTCGTGAAGATGCTCGCGATAAGACTGCACGGTTGCCCGCACTGCTTCTTCGCAGAGCGCTTTATCGGCTTTGAGATATTGTCCTGCCACGATCGCGCTTGCCACCAGTCGCTTCAGATCCCATTCCCAAGCTCCCGGACAAGTTTCATCGAAATCATTGATCGCAAATACTAAGTTGCGTTCGGCAGAAGCAAACACGCCAAAGTTAGAGACATGCATATCACCGCAAGCTTGGACACTCAGGTTGGTGATCGGCGCATCTGCAATATCTTGAATCATCACTGCTGCTGAACCGCGCAAAAATGCAAACGGCGAAGCGAGCATCCGACTATAGTAAATCGGAATTAGATCGGGCAAGCGGGTTTTAGTTTGTGCTGCTAGTAGATCGATCGGATCAGGGCGATTGGGTGCGGGCGTGTAAACTCCGAGGTCGGAGCGTTTTACTTTTTGGCGTAGCGCTTTTCCGGCAGCAAAGCGTTCTGCAACTGAAAGAGTGTTTGATTGATTGGGATAGGAGAATGGATGGTTCATCATAGGTTTAGGCATCTTCCTCGACGGGACGTGATGGATATTTGGGAAGGGTGATTGCAAGTAGAAAACAAAGTCCAGTGAGCAGCAGTGCCAGCAATAGAGAAGTTTGCAGACCTGAAGTCGTAGCTTCCTGACTGATCTGGCGCAGAAAAGGCACGACTGATGGAGGTACTTTGTTGACTACTGCTGCACTCACTTCTCGTCGAGACATCGTTTGAATCATTTCTTGCAGCGTGGCTATCAATTGGATGCGGTTTGTGGGAGTGATAGACTGTCCTACCTGCTGCAAAACACCGTCCACAATATCCCGTGAGGCATAAAAGATCAGTGCTGTCCCCAGAATGGCTTTACCCAACGAACTGCCTAAATTCTGCACTGGATTGTAGATTCCTGTTCCTTCGACTCTGCTGTTTTCTGCTGCTGAGTAAGTTAATCGACTGATATAAGGGGAAAATAAACCTGAGCCAATTCCGATCACCAACAGCCCTGGTAGTAGCTCGATCGGGGATACTTCAATCTTGAGGCTACGATACAGCATCAAGATTCCAATCGCGAGAAGCGCCAGTCCGATAAACACGATCGATTTTGGTGACAACCGCTGAAATACCGTGTCTCCATTGCGATTATTCCCTAGCTTCAGCAGTTTGAGTGACCCAATCACTACTAGAATTTTCGTGATGTTCAAGGGCACGATCGTGAGCGCTGTTCGGTAAGGGTCGAGTCCCAGCGCGAGTGGGACATACTGAAATAGATTAAACTGTATCCCTGCAATAATCAGCGTATGCAGCATTGCCGCTAGCATTCCCAGCACAAATCCTGGCTTCCGCAGCAGTCCTGCCGTTAAAATCGAAGCTTCGCCCTTTCTCGCCTGCCGTCGCTGCCAGAAGCCAAAAAATCCAAGCAGAATCAAGCCCGCTGCAATCAGAGTCGGCACGATCGACAGAGGAAACGGCGGTAGCACGACTCCGCCAATCGAAAAAACGCGCTTCGGCTCCCACCAGCCAAACTCCATCGCTAGACTCATACCGCTCAGAATCGTCCCCAATCCTAGAAACGACAGTAACCCACCGATCCAATCGATCGGCTGCTGACAGTAAAGGCTGAGGTTGGGAAGCGATCGCCGCCGTAACCAGATTGCGATCAAGGCGACGAGCGATGGCACAAACGCCCAGCGCCAGCCAAACTTAGACGCAAGGAAACCACCGAGCAGCGATCCCATCAAGCTTCCTAGAGTAGAGACAACAATCAAGCCAACGGTTGCCTGCTCTTCAGATTTGCCTCTGTAAATGAGATCTACGAATGTCCAGGGAGTGCTGACAAGGGGCGTTGCTGCCAGACCTGTTAGTACAGCAAAACTGATCGCCAGAATTGCGATTGAAGGACTCAGCGCCGTTAAGCCGATGCCAATTCCGTAGAGTATCAGTCCAGCTAAGAAGACCGGGGTGCGACCAAAATAACGGCAGAGATTTTCTGTGGTGGGCGCAAAGGCGGCAGTAGTGAGCGAAAACAGGACTAGAACAGTCTGAATCGAGCCAATACTTGAATCAAAATCGCGTACGATCGCAGGCATGATCGCAGGCAGCACCCCAATGTTGTACGAAACCATCCAGACCGTCAGACCGATGACCCTGAAGGGCGAATTGCGACTCAATAGCTGATCGTTGTTTGCCATTAGTTCAGGCATTTGATTCGAGTTAATAGCTTGCTTGTAAAAACTTCATGGGTTCAGTTGGCTGAAACTGGTCTGAAGTATCGCCTGCGAAGATCGAACCATCCGTGAGCGTCAATTTTTTCACTGGGCTGCCTGCTGTAAAATCCAGATTGTCTAGATTGATCCAGAATACATTCGGGCTGCGAACCGACTCGAAAAAATAGCGCCTGTTTTTATGATCTGCAACCGTTCGCCAAATCGTTGAGGAGATATTCGGTTGGTCAGGGGTGCTAATGCCCATCGGCACTGAGGCATTCCGAATGACTGAAAACACACCCGCAACGCCTTCAATTTCATCTGCGGTTTTGGGAATTGCATTGATGTAGAACGAGGCGCGAACAAAGCGATCGGCGGCTCGATTCGTACCCGGAAGCATTGTTGTGCCCCCAATCGATCGCCAGTATTCATTCAGTGCTAACTGCTGACTATAGATAGGAGAGTTAGTCATTACCTGATAATCCTGGCTGTGGTGAATCATCAGCTTGCCTTCTACATACTCAAAGATTGCGGAATCGCCTGAAGCATCGGAAATCGAGAGGTGTATTGTTCCGGGCTTGCCATCGGGTGATATTGCAGGCACAACATCAAAAGATTCTTGCTCGATTGCTGCAACTGCCTCACTCACACTAGCAAAGTTGTCTAGAATGTACTGTGCCCATAAGGACAAGCACAAGGAGGAGCGAGAATCTGTAGGAGTTGGGTATTGGGTTTCGACTAGATAAAGTAGATTGGCGAACAATCCCTGCTCATTCATTCCGTCAGCGATGCCAACATCCCACCCTGCGACTCCCACACTGCCATATTTTGAAATCCAGCGGATCGAGTTTGCTCCAGCAGCACCGTTGCGCTCGATACCGCGTGGGAATGCCCAAATGTTACTCTTCATATCATTGAGCCAGTCCATCGTTCGTCCAGTAATGACTAAATCTTCAAGTCCTCGATACACAGCGCGGGTACAGCCTAGCATGATCGGAATCGATATCCCCCATGAGTCTGTCAAAGCATTCAATAGTGTCTTGAGATCCAGGTGAAAATCTAATGCGAATTGCAACATAAGAGAACCTTCGATCGTAGATGACTTACTATTCTAATCTGGATCAAGATTACATTCAGCCAACCGAAGCACTCATTCCATAACAAATCCTTAATCACCTATGAACTCTGCAACTCTTCAATCCGGCTTGACTGAGCAGGAAGCTGCGACTCGTCGCACAGCAGGTCAGGGGAACAATCTACCGCTGCAAACAAGCCGGACTTACACAGATATCTTGCGAGATAACCTCTTTACTTTCATTAACATTGTTCTGTTTTTTATCAGCATTATTTTGATTATGTTGGGACGGATTGATGATGTGGGAGTGATTGCCTTTGTGATTGGTACAAATGTAGTCGTCAACATCTATCAAGAGATTCGAGCCAAGAAAAAGCTCGACAAAATTGCGGTGGTTTCTCGTCCGACTGTAACGATCATGCGAGAAAGTCAAGAAAAAGTTGTTGATCCCAACGAGATTGTAATTGGTGATTTGCTTGTTGTTCGTCCAGGTGATCAGATTGTTGTGGATGGTACGGTGATTGGTGATGGCGAGGTCAACATGGATGAATCACTGCTGACCGGAGAATCAGATTTGATTCCGAAGCAGGCAGGTGAACCGCTTTACTCTGGTAGCTTTTGTGTCAGTGGTAAAGCGTATTATCAGGCAGGAAAAGTCGGTAAAGATAGCTACGCGAATCAGCTTACGGCTGGAGCAAAATCGTTTCGACGAGTTCTGACACCCTTGCAAAAGCAAATCAATCTGATTGTGCGACTACTGCTCGTTGCGGCAATTTTCTTGTGGCTGCTTGCAGGGATTTCCCTGATTATGGGACTGACTCCCTTTGAGCGCAGTGTCGAAAATGCTGCCGTGATTGCGGGACTCGTTCCGAGTGGATTGTTTTTGATGATTACGCTGGCTTATGCGATGGGTGCGGTGCGAATGGCAGACCGCAATGCGTTAATTCAACAATCGAATGCTGTAGAATCGCTCAGTCACATTAATGTGATGTGCTTGGACAAAACTGGAACACTCACCGCAAATCGAATTCAACTTCAGTCACTCCAGCCGATCGAACTGTCTGAAACCGAACTACGATCGCGCTTAGGAGACTATGCAGTAAGTGCTTCGTCTAGTAACAAAACGAATGATGCGATCGCTGAAGCTTGTCCGGGTCAAAAGCGTTCCTTAAAAGAAGAAATTCCCTTTGCGTCTGCTTATAAATGGAGTGCTGAAGCATTCGAGCAGGGCGGTGTGTACGTGCTAGGTGCGCCTGATGTTTTAAGCGCTACCGTACCGCTAACCGATGAACTGCGCCAAGTGATTCAGGAAGGAGCGGATCAGGGGTTACGAGTGTTGCTCTTTGCTTATACGCCGCACTGGGTGCAGATGCGAGGAACCGATGCGAATCAGCCTCAGCTTCCTCCAGGACTGCAAGCGATCGGACTATTATTTTTTGGTGATGAACTGCGTGCCCATGTGCAGGAAACACTGAGCCGCTTTCAAGCAGGTGGGATTGAGGTAAAAGTCATTTCTGGTGATAACCCAAATACGGTTGCGGCTCTAGCCATGCAGGCGGGACTCGGTGCTGATATTACCCTGGTTTCTGGGCAAGATCTCGTGAAGATGGATGATCTGGAGTTTGCTCAAGCAGCAGCCAATACAACCGTTTTTGGACGAATTACGCCGGATCAGAAAGCTCAATTAGTTAAAGCGTTTCAAAGTCAAGGAAAGTACGTTGCCATGATGGGAGATGGCGTAAACGATGTTCCTTCACTGAAACAGGCGAATTTGGGTATTGCAATGGAGAGCGGTAGCCAAATCACTCGCGGAGTTGCTGATATGGTGCTACTAGAAGATTCTTTTGAAGCCTTGCCTGATGCTTTCTTGGAAGGACAGCGAATTCGCAACAGTATCGAGGCTGTCACTAAAATTTCGCTGGTGCGCGTCTGTGGCTTCGCGATCCTGATGCTGTCTCTGGTGATGCCGGGTATCATCTTCCCGCTTACGATTAAGCACAATGCAATTCTAACGCTGCTGACTGAAGGAATCCCGACGCTGGGTGTAACGCTGTGGGCTAAACCCGGCAAACCTCCGAAGTCTGGATTATTACGATCGCTGCTTCCCTTTGTGTTGCCTGCGATGTCGCTATTAACCTTGTTTAGCTTACTGATCTACATCGGCTACACGGTTCAACAAATTACCCCGCTACTGCGCTTGCTGGATAAAGAAATGGCACTGCGGGAGATTACGCAAGTAATCACGCCGGAAAAGGTGATCAATGCTTTATTCATGGCGCGGAATGCGTTGTTAGCGTTTCTGGTGTTTTGTGGATTGCTGCTGATTCTGCTCGTCAAGCCACCAACGCGATTTTGGACAGGCGGTGCACCTTTAAGCGGTGATTGGCGATATCTAGTTCTGGCACTAGCGATGTTAGGGATGTTTATCGTGCTGCTCGTTGTGCCAGGGTTACGATCGCTCTTTGATCTTGAGGTGCTGCTGCCGATTGACTATCTTGTTCTAGCGCTGCTGGCGTTTCTCTGGGCGCTGCTCGTGCGAACAGCATGGCGGAACCATTGGCTAGAGAACTTCCTGCAAGTCGAGCCTCACATCGAGCAGCGATAACACAGCGGCGAAAATGACGATCGATTGTTGTAACAGTCTCATCACGGGTCCAGCAATTTCTATTTTTGAATCTTTCATATCAGTTTCATAGTTTAGTCCTTTATGCTTGTGTGACCTGCGATCGCTCCATTGCGATCGTGATCTCATCCGCACCATTTCTTATCAAGAAGTTAAAGCTTTGTAAGTCCTACCACGAGATAGGAAATATTCTGTGAGAGGCGTGTTCATTTCGCTCTACTTTCTAGAACCATTGACATCTTTTGAAGGATGTCAAACGGGTTCTAGAAGAAACGGCGTGGGGAAGATGATCCGGATGATTCACCTCCGAAGTGGTTAACCAAGATTGGTAGCTTAACCCCGCTCAAAGCGCTTGAGTTTGGGCTACCTTTGATTGCAGTAATGTTTTCGGTCTGTTTTCCCTTGAAATCCAGTATCAGTGGGCTAATTGTTTAGAGGATTTCAATACCTATATTCATTGGTGTTTTATGGCTAAATTCAATCGACGTACACTCTTGTTAGGCGGAATGACGGCTAGTTTCTCAGCCAGTGCGGTAGCTTCGCTGCACGCAACGTCCGCTCAATCTGTGCAGGCTCAATCCTCCCAACCCCAGTCCGATGATGGAACGATTGAAGCTTTGTTTGGGGCAGATAACGACGGTTCAAGCATTCAGAGAAATCTGAGCGATCGGATAGCAATATCACCCTCTGTTGCTTACGATCGCGCAATCTCCAGGATCTTGATTCGATGCAGCCAAATTGGGATGGAGCAGTTTGAGAAAAAACGGCGTGATCCAGCGTATAACGGTGCGATTCGGGTTCTGCCAAGCTTCACTACTGATCTGAATCGTTACACTCAAACTGCGACGTTCACCGTGAGGCTAGATGCGACAACAACGCTGCTCACAAATCTAAGTCCTTTAGGCAATCGAGTTGCTCAAAGAATTGTGAACCCTACGCAAGCCCATATCGGTTTTGCCTTGACTGCTTCGGATCACAACATCATTGTTTTCCGGGGAACATCGAATCCGAAAGAGTGGATTGCTAACTTTCAGGCGGGACAGAGTGATTATGTGCAGTCTGGTGTAAAACGAGGCAGAGTACATACAGGCTTCTTACGGCTCTACAACCAGCTTGCAGGTCAAGTTCGCACCGCCGCGAATCGATTTAACCCAAGCGTGCCCTGTTTTATCGTGGGTCATAGTTTAGGGGGAGCCTTGGCAACGCTAGCAACGGCTGATCTCGCGCAAAATCCTGCTCTCAAAAATCAACTTCGGCTGTATAGCTATGCGGCTCCAAGAGTGGGCGATCGCGCCTTTGCCGAATTTCTAAACGGGATCGCTCCCAATAGTTATCGAATTATTAATTTGGCTGATATTGTTGCAATGGTTCCTCCCTCGAACCTTCGAGAGCAGCAGTACAGCCATGCGGGACAAGAGTGGGTATTTCTCGATTATGCAGGCGGTGAGATCGGAGACAGCCACTCGGTATCGCTTTATCAATTGGCAATTCGCAAACAGATTGAGACAAATCAGATTCCTGCATTTCCAACTGCCTGTCGCTAATCGTCCTACAAGTTTCATATTTTGATTCGGTACTGTGAGAAGAAAGTATCACATCACTGAGCAGCCTTTGAGCGATGCTTCAGAGTTTAACAACGGTTAAATCAATGCAAAAGAGAACAAAGCTTCGTGTTTTAGGAACAAGTGTATTTCTAGCAGTGAGCGCGAGTCTTGCCTTTAATTCTCGTGCTAGCGCGATCGAAACCGTGACTCTAGTTTTTAACGAATCGCGCACCTCGGTTCCGTTCAGCGATTTCCAAAGATTTGTTGAAACAGGTGAGACACAGCGCCCCACGTTACAGAGATTTCTTGCCAGAATTCCCAACACTTCACAAGTGCTACGCACCGTGATGACCCGTGAGATCGCGATTCCGCGCCCGTTTAGTGAACGCAACTTTAATAATCCGATCGCTGATTTTATGCTGCTTCAACTGAGTAGCGCTTTAGCTCCGATTTCTGTGCCTGATAGCTTACAACCGTTGCGATCCGCGCTAGTTGCATCTTACCGAAACAATCAAACGATTTCTATGCTTGAAGTCATGGGAAACTATCCAGTCGATGAGCTTGTCGTGCAGCTTCCACGAGTTGAACGAACTTACAACCGGGTGAGTTCGCTCGTGCAACGCATACCATCGGCTCTACAAGCAAACGAGTTTTTGTTCAGTCTTGTCTGTAATTGTCCCGCATCTACCGCTCAATCAATGCGTGGTCAAGTTGAAGTAACAAACACTGCACTCTGCCCGTAATTTATCTTAAAATTATGTTGCTTACCTCAAAATGGTTTAGTCGTGTTCTATTTGCAGGTATTAGTGCTGGAATCATCAGCCATGCCGCTCCAACCCTTGCAGCCGATCGCGTCATTGTTCGATACGGATTTTTTCAAGAAACCTTTTCGGTTCAAGATATGCAGAAATTTGTCGAAACGGGTGAGTTAGCTCCTGTCCGACAGTTTCAACTCAGGCTAGCCGGAGCAGATCCGGAGGCTTTGCGGGGATTTCTCAGTCAGAAAATCAATGCCAATTTTTTAACTTTAGATCGAACCTTAAATTCCTTGCCCGGTGAGTTTTTGTTAAATCAACTCGGACAGGTGATTTACAATCGCCACAGAGTTGAACCCGTGCAATCATTAAGATCCGCGATCGTGCTGTCTGCAAAAGATGACAATACCGTTTCGATGATGCAATTTTTGCAAAACTATCCGCTTCCAGAGGTGTTTTTTGATGCTAGAAGCATCGCTCAGATGGGTCAAAGAGTTGGCAATGCTCGTGAGCGGGCAAGAAACCAGTTACAAACAATGACCTCAATGATGGAGCGAATTCTCAACGAACCGCTTTGTCGCTGTGATACCGAAACGGTTACGACGAAAGAACCCTAGCTTGAAACTATCCTATGTTCAACTTTCTTAACTCCGAAGCCCCTAGCCTCACTCCTCGACAGATTGCCCGTTCTTTTCGCTGGCTTGGCTGGATTGGCTTTGGACTGCAAGCTGTGCTAGGGTTCATCCCAATTTTGGTCGTCGTTGCGAATGTTCTGTTTCAACCGGGACGGCAGCAAGCCGTTGCTTTTTCATTGGGCTTATGGATGGCGATCTCTTGCTTGTTTATTTTACTATTCAGTATTTACTGGTGTTTTCGCTATGTGTCACTTGCGAATAAGCTAGAGAATCGAGACCAGCGCCCTGCCAAGTCTGAGGTCGTTCGAGATTTGAGAGTGGGATTAGTTGCGAATCTAACAATTATGTCGATCGCGCTGCTGATTGCTTTATTTCGAGTGGGAGAGTTAACCATCAAAATGTTAACGTTACCTCAAGGCGCAACCGTCGTTACTCCAAACCAAATTGGAACAACAGTCGGAACATCAGGAACCTTGATCACGCCATCGAGTATGATTGCGATTCAAGCAATGATTAATACCGTTGCGGCTGGATTGGTTGGGCTGCTGGTGTCAATGCTGCTACTTTACCAAGTCAAACAGCATCGAAGCTCTCATATTGATTAGGTTGGACATCATATCAATTTCATATTTTCTTGTTGTAGCTTAAAGAAGCTACATAGCATTCATTAGATGCTTGATTGCAGTACACGATCGCTCCAAGCTGGCAAAATCAATGCAGTTTGACTCTCAGCTTCGACGCTAAACTGATCCTTCACAAACCTTGAAACCCCTCTAAACGCGAGGTGCAGATGATAACTTCAGATCTTCCGCCTGATGTCAACGTCAAAAAATCAACAGGGTGGATCATTGCCCTGAGTATTGTTCTAATTATTCTTGGAATTGCTGCAATTCTCCTACCAGGAATCGCTTCCGCATTTTTTACGTCTATGATTGGTTGGATTACGCTGATTAGCGGCGGCGTGATGATTGTTCAATCGTTTCAGTCGAAGCCTGTTCGGGGGTTCTGGCTGAATTTATTAGTCGGCATCTTTTATGCCATTGCAGGTTGCTATATTCTGTTTAATTTAGGTGCCGCAGTTCTGATATTAACCTTCACATTCGGTGTGCTGTTTATTGTTGAAGGAATCTACACCATCATCATGGCATTTACCAATCGGGCAGGACACAGAATGTCTTGGCTCGTCGCATTAAACGGCATTATTACTCTGATTTTAGGCATCATGGTGCTAAATCGGTTTCCCTTTAGCGCGATCTGGCTGATTGGTCTGTATATGGGAATTAGCCTGCTAATGACGGGTAGCTCCCTGCTAGTTGCGGCGCTCACCATTCGACGATCGACTGCTAGATCAACCTCCCAAACGTAGCGAGCTTTGTAGAAGTCTATTGTTGTATTCGCACTCTACTCACACATTCATGGCAGTATTATGACCTTAGAAGATCAAAGGCTCGAACAGAACCGCACGGGTAAAGTCGATTGGTACAAGTGGGGACCTTATCTGAGTGAGCGCCAATGGGGAACAGTGCGCGAAGATTATAGTTCAGATGGAAATGCCTGGAACTATCTTCCGCACGATCATGCTCGATCGCGCGCCTATCGCTGGGGTGAAGACGGACTCGGCGGCATTACCGATAACCATAACTTACTCTGCTTTGCGCTTGCCTTGTGGAACGGCAAAGACCCGATTCTCAAAGAGCGACTGTTTGGCTTAACCAACAGCGAGGGCAATCACGGCGAGGATGTGAAAGAGTATTACTTCTACCTCGATAGTACGCCAACGCATTCGTACATGAAATATCTGTACAAATATCCGCAGGCAGAGTTTCCCTACGATGACTTGGTGACAACGAATCGCAGCCGCAACCGCTATGAGTTAGAGTACGAACTGTTGGATACGGGTATTTTTGATGACGATCGCTACTTCGATGTCTTTGTGGAATATGCCAAAGCGGATGCCGAAGATATCTTAATCAAGATTAGCATTGCGAATCGCGGTTCTGAAGCGGCTCCGATCCATCTACTTCCCACCCTGTGGTTTCGGAATACTTGGTCTTGGGCAAATGGTGGAGCGAAACCAATATTAACGAAGCTCGAAGGCACAGGACACAGCGTGGTTCATGCTTATGTCGATGATACTTTGCTGAATCAGTACGTCAAAGACTACTACTTGTACTGTGATGGAGTGGTTCCGCTCTTGTTTACCGAGAACGAAACGAACAATGAGCGGCTATTCGGAACAACGAATGCAAACCCCTACGTCAAAGACGGCATTAATCGCTACATTGTGCATGGACAGCAGGATGCTGTAAATTCGCACGGAGTTGGAACAAAAGTCACACCGCATTATGAACTGACAATCGAGGCGGGCGAAACCAAGGTCATTTGCTTGCGTCTATCAAAATATACTCCAGACCAGATCGGGGAACCCTTTGGTCTTGGCTTTCATCAAACATTTGCAACCCGGCTTCGCGAAGCAGATGAATTCTACGCCGAAGTGATTCCGCTCGAAGTTCAAAAAGATGCCGATCGTGCGAATGTGATGCGTCAAGCATTGGCAGGCATGATGTGGACAAAACAATACTTCTACTATGATGTTGATGTTTGGCTGAGAGAGCGAGGGATTACGCCCTGGACAACCCTGAAGGAGCGTCAGCATATTCGGAACTATGACTGGTTCCATATGCACAATGATGACATTGTTTCGATGCCGGACAAATGGGAATATCCTTGGTATGCGGCTTGGGATCTAGCATTTCATGTAATCCCGATTAGCTTGATTGATCCAGACTTCGCCAAAGATCAGTTGATGCTCATGCTTCGGGAAGATTACCTGCATCCAAATGGACAAATTCCAGCTTATGAATGGAATTTTGGTGATGTTAATCCTCCGGTTCACGCCTTTGCAACTTGGGAAATCTACACCCGCGATCGTGAGCGCAACAATGGAGTCGGCGATATCGATTTTCTCAAATACGCCTTCTCTAAACTGGTGATCAACTTTACGTGGTGGGTTAACCGCAAAGATGAGGGCGGTAACAATCTATTTCAAGGTGGTTTTCTGGGATTGGACAACATTGGGGTATTTGATCGCAGTGCTGTCTTACCGACTGGCGGACACTTAGATCAAGCAGACGGAACAGCGTGGATGGTATTCTTTAGCCAGCGAATGTTCCAGATTGCGATCGAGCTTGCGCTGCATGATCCACTCTACGAAGATTTTGCCATCAAGTTCTTTGAGCATACGATGTGGATTGCGGGTGCAATGGATCGCATCGGGGATAATCATGATGAACTCTGGGACGAGGAAGATGGTTTCTTTTATGATGTGCTGCACTTCCCAGATGGCAACTCAACGCGATTGAAAGTACGATCGCTCGTGGGTTTACTTTCGGTGATGGCTGTCGCGGTGTTTCCGAAAGAAGCTTTTGTCAAGCTCCCCCGCTTTGAAGAAGCAGCGCAGAAGTTCATCATGCAGCATCCCGAACTAACGCAGAATATTCACTTACCGAATCAGCCGGGTGAACGCGATCGGTTGATGCTCTCGATCTTGAACGAACATAAGCTCCGGCGTGTGTTGCGTTATATGTTGGATGAGTCGGAATTTCTCAGTGATTATGGCATTCGTTCCCTGTCACGGCATCACTTAGAAAATCCCTATCGCTTTCGCCACAACGATCAGGAGTACAAGGTCGGGTATGTTCCCGGTGATTCAACTTCTGGAATGTTTGGCGGAAACTCGAACTGGCGCGGTCCGATTTGGATGCCTGTGAATCTGTTGCTGCTGCGATCGCTCCTGCAACTTTATAGTTACTACGGCGATAGCTTCACGATCGAATATCCTACAGGATCAGAGAATTATGTCACTCTCTTTGAGGTGACACGCTGTCTGAGCGAACGGATTGTTAGTATTTTTCTCAAAGATGAATCGGGTCGTCGCCCCCTTTACGGAGGTTCGGAAAAGTTTCAGACCGATCCGCACTGGCGGGATCTGATTTTGTTCTATGAGTATTTCAACGGTGACAATGGAGCAGGCATCGGAGCGAGTCATCAAACCGGATGGACAGGCTGTGTGGCTCGCATCATTCAAGCATTGGGCTACTTCACACCGGAAACAGTGATGGGTACGATTACGCCTGGGGAACTGGAGAAGTATCGGGTTCAATGACCTGATACAACAATTCTTAACAGGATCTGCGGGGTGGATGTCGCCATCCGCCCAGACAATACCTTTTCCACTCTAAGTTATCAGAGCGTTAAATGACCTGTTAATGTCAGTTCGACAAGGTTTTTTGCTTCGTTTCAGCCGTCTTCTGCCCCCTAAATTCCCCATTGTGAGGGACTTTGAAAGTTGGAGGGCTTCCCCAGCCTGGCAAACTGTTTTTTCTTTAAGTCCCCCACGTGTGGGGGATTTAGGGGGCTACCAATCGCCCCAAACGTAGTGAAGAACTGGTGTCGAACCTACATATATATCTGTTATCCGGGCAGGGTGCAGCATATTTTGATCATTGGATAAATTATGAAATCTCAAGCTTTGATTCCATTTGCGTCAGTTTTTAGTGCAGCAAGTTTAGCGTTATTGCTGTTTCCTGCTACGGCTCAGGTGACTCCTGAAGCAACTCGATCGACAGCAGGTAATTTCCAAGGTCGAGGGGTCGCCCAAGGTTCTGCATTCGTAAAAGGACGCAATGCAACCGTCGGACTAACGCTCGATCGGAATAACTTTAGTCTCGATATGACAGATTCTTCCAATCGAGAAGCCAGACTGCAATATCGAGGTGTTGTTTCTCGTCGCAACAATGATTCGAGCAGTGCAAACAGCTTCACAGTTGATACACGAGTGCAAAGCTTTAACTCATCGGAAAACCTTCGGGTGATCAACAATACAACGGGGACTTGTCGGATCGAAGTGTTCAATTCCCGCGTTATTTCAAGCTCTTGCACTACGGTTTCCGACAGTAGTTCAACTCGCTTTTTAGGGGTGGAACGGTTTTAACTATGAAATCTTTACTCAGAACCTCGATCGCAGGCTGTGTGATGAGC
>CAXTDB010000052.1:0-17520 GCA_964242045.1 uncultured Leptolyngbya sp.
CAAATGATTCACCAAAAGCTGACATGAGCCCGAAGTTGTGCAGATACGCAAGTGGAAAGAACTACAGATCGAGAAGAACCAAGCAGGACAACCAGAAATTCATTACACCCGAATCTATTCTGCTTTTCGGCGCTTTGAAGCCCAAGGGGGCTTTGATGCCATCTTCGCGGGTTCAGTGCTGCAACTTCACCAGCAGGAGTTGCTTGACACCAGCGTGATCCACGGCGATGGGACGACAACCTCCGCCAAGAAAGGCGGAGACAATCTCGGATTCAGCGGGCACAAACATTTGAAAGGTGACAAAGTGGTGGCTTTCTGCGTACAGCTTCGCTGCGCCTACGGCGTTCGCCACTGCAATGTGATTGCGCCGTTCACTTCAGCCCCTGGCAATCGCAATGAGTCGCCGCTGTTGCAGAAAGCACTGCCCCAAGTCACCCGCATCGCAAAGCAGGTCGGACTCGACCTGAATAAGACAATCGTCAGCTTGGATGGGGTCTATGATAGTCGGGCGAACCGCAAAGCCATTTTCAATCGCGGCATGATTCCGAATATTAATCCAAATCCGCGTGGGAGACAGACTCCGAAGCGGGGACGCAAGGCAATGTTCGACTCTGCTATTTTTCAGGAACGGTTTCGCACCATCGAGCGCGTGTTTGCCTGGGAAGATAAGTTTCGGCGGTTACTGCTGCGCTTCGAGCGGATCAGTCAGTTGCACTATGCCCTGAAGAGCTTAGCTTATACGATGATCAATCTGCGGCATTTCTGCCAAAGCTAAAGCTCTGGTCATCCATTCTCCTTGAGGTCTCACCCAAGAGACCCAGATTTGTCATGCCTTGAAAGCGGGAAGATTGAAAAAACGAGCAAAGAGAACGTCAAAACAGAGCGTTTTGTCTCATTCAATGCTCAATCTCACCTTGTTGCTCAATATTTTGGATCAACTTTACAAGAAACCCGCAACCAGTTGTTAGCGTTCTACAACTTTCCGGCTGAACATAGGTTGCACATTCGCACGAGCAATCCCATTGAATCGACCTTTGCCACCGTGCGCTTGAGAACCGATAAAACTAGAGGGTGTGTTTCACAATCGAGTCTATTGTCCTTGGTGTTCAAGTTGGTGCAATCGGCTCAGAAGCGGTGGCTACGCATTCAGAAATTTAATCGATTAGCCGAGGTGGTTGAAGGCGTGAAATTTACAGACGGAATTCGTGAAGAACACGCGGACACCTTGTAGCGTGAGCCGAAGGCAATGTTTAAACGAAAAAGATGCGGCTTGATTCTCAAATACACCAGATTTGACAATATTCCCAGATCAGGTGCATATGTGTATTGAAATTCCGCCAAATACGCTGTTTCATCTGTGATTGGGTTCATCAAGGGCAAAAGTGCCATTGCCATTGCTCGACAGTTTCGAGGCAAGCAGCAGAATTTTGCTGGAGAGCATTTCTGGGCACGAGGCTATGTGGTTTCGACGGTTGGATTTGAGCTAGAGGCAGTGAAGCGTTACATTCGGGAACAAGATATTGCCGACAAGGGAGGACAATTCTAGCGTTTGATGTCGTATCCCCCGACGAGGACACCCGCCTTTAAGACGGTCACACTCACAAAGCCACCGACTTTGTCGAGGGTGTCTGACTTTGCTATGCTGCCTAATGGATATTGAGCTTAGAAGGTGCAGTTAAAGTGCAGTTAAGTTTCGTCACCTGCTCTTGTAAGTGCGTTTCTAAATCCCAGATGATGAAGTAGTACAATCCGAGGTGGGATTGGTGATGCACAGACAAAGAGACAGTGTTCGAGCGACTCCAGAGGGTATTAGAGTTCTTCATGACAGTATTCGTGACCGAGTGTGGAAAGAGCGGCAGCAACAAAGAGAGGAAGGTCGTGAGCCGACTTATTCGCGGCATGATGTTGCAGAGCAGGCAGGGGTTAGCATTGATACTGTAAAGCGATTACTTAGGGGAAACAGAGTGATGCGAGATTGCGCTGACGCGATCTCTCGCTCTCTTGGGTTGGAACTGTCTGATATCATTGAACCGAGCCGAAGCCAACTCCCTTCAAACTTCTATGTGGAGCGCCCGCCCTTTGAAGCCCAGTGTTATGAGGAAATTTGCTCGCAACAGGGCGCTTTAATTCGGATCAAAGCCCCTCATTGCATGGGTAAAACCTGGTTTGTCAGCAAACTATTGTATCAGTTGAAAAAGCAACGATATCGCGCTGTGACATTGAGCTTTCGAGAGGCAGAACATGACGTTTTTACTGATTTACGAACATTTTTACAATGGTTCTGTGCAAATGTTAGCAGTAGTTTAGATTTACCTGGCTTGCCAGAAGAGAAGTGGTCAGATGTGTTGGGTAACAATAGTAGCTGCACCGATTATTTTGAGAAATATATATTAGAAGGGATCAACAAGCCTTTGGTTCTTATTTTAGATGATGTTGATCTCGTGTTTGAACAGAGCGAAATTGCGAACGACTTCTGTAATCTACTCAGAAGTTGGCATGAAAAAGCGAAGCGACACGGTACGATATGGCGCAAGCTCCGGTTAGTGATTGTTCACTCTACGGATGTCTATGGCGCGCTAGATATTAATCGCTCTCCACTCAATGTTGGCACAGTCTTTCCGTTGCGTCAGTTTTATCTCAACGAAGTGACAAGTCTAGTTCAGCAATATAATTTTCCTTGGCAAACCGATGAAATTGAGAAGTTTATGGCTTTGCTTGGAGGAAATCCTTATCTCGTCCATGAGGCACTCAATTATCTTAGGCTGCGTCCAGAAATGACGTTGAATCAACTGTTACACAATCCAGTCACAGACATTGGCCCTTACCATAATTATTTGGGGGAACTATCGAGTATACTGCACCAGAACCCAAGTTTAGCGGCTACATTTAACGACGTTGTGAACGCAACCATTCCCGTTCGGATTGACTCTGCACACCAGTTCCAGTTGTGTAGCATGGGATTAGTCGAGCTAAAGGAGGAGGGAGTGGTGCCGTCCTGTGAGTTATATCGCCGTTATTTTCGCGATCGCTTATTACCGAAGCCTTCAGGAAAGAGATGAGCTATCGTTATACGTATGGTGGAGCACTGCCATTTAATGCTAGTAGCTACGTGACGCGACAAGCAGACCATGATCTGTATAAAGCACTCACGGCTGGAAAATTTTGCTATATATTTAACTCGCGACAGATGGGAAAATCGAGTTTGCGAGTGCGCGTAGAAAGCCGATTAGCCGCGGTCGGAACGGCATGTGGTGTTCTCGATCTTTCATCTCGGGACACTCAGATTTCTAAGAAGCAATGGTATGCTGCTACACTCAACGAACTAAACAAAGAATTCGATCTAGCAGTCGATCTAGAAAACTGGTGGGAAAAGTATCAAGTGCTTCCACCAGTAGACCGATTGAGCAATTTTATTGGAGAAGTATTACTAACAACTATTCCTGGAAACATTGTTGTCTTTATTGATGAAATTGATAGCGTTCTAAGTTTACCGTATCCAGTCGATGAATTTTTTGGGTTGATTCGAGCTTGTTATGAGCGCCGCGCAAATCATCCAGAGTATAATCGCCTCACCTTTGCTTTGCTAGGGGTCGCGACCCCCTCAGATTTAATCCAAGATAAGCAGCACACTCCCTTCAACATCGGTCAAGCGATTCAGCTTACGGGATTCCAGTTTGAGGAAGCGCGACCCTTAGCAAGGGGATTGGTTGACAACGCTAGAGATCCTGAAGCTGTGTTGAGTCAGGTTTTAGGGTGGACTGGTGGACAACCCTTTCTCACTCAGAAGCTCTGTGCGCGTATTCAGGAAGGTCAAGCGATTATTCCAGTAGGCGATGAAGCGGAGCGTGTTGAGAAACTTGTGCGATCTCAGATTATCCAAAACTGGGAATCTCAGGATGCACCCGTTCATCTAAGGTATATTCGCGATCGCATCTTACACAATGAGCAGCAAGTTTGTTTTCTACTTGGGCTATATCAGCAAATTCTACGGCAAGAAGATGTTGCTGTTGATTACAGTTCGGAGCAAATGAGATTGTTTCTCTCAGGATTGGTGGTTGAGCGACACAATCATTTGAGAGTTTATAACCGGATTTATGAGGAAGTTTTTAACCAAGATTGGGTTGATGAGGAGCTACTCAAAAAGCGTCGTCTCTATGGTAAGGCATTAGCTCAGTGGGTTGCTTCTGGCTATCAGGATGAGACCTGGCTTTTAGATGAGTCCGCCTATCAAGCAGCGATCGGATGGGCAAAAGACCAACATCTCAGCAACGAAGATCATCGCTTTTTGACCGCTAGCGCCAACAAACTGAATTGGCAGAAGCTCCAGCGGATTACGCAACGTTTAATTCGACGGTTCGTTTACTTCGCGCTACTGAGTATTCTGGTACTCTGTCTGATATTATCTTGGGTTCGCTTACAGGATGCAAATCAGCAAACTAAACGACTACAAACTGAAGATCTTGTGAACCAGGCTCAAGTTGCAAACAATCCGCGAGTGGGTGCATTGTTGGCGCTGGAAGCAATGCAGCAATTTAAAGAACAGAAACTTCTCTCACCAAAGGCACAACACATCCTGTATCATCGCTTAGATGAATTGCCTCGTTTGCTCAAGACCGAGGAACATCCCAGCGCTGTCGAAACCGTTGTTTTTAGCGCTACAGGAAACCATTTAGTGTCTACGAGTCTAGATGGTCTAATCAAGATCTGGAACGTGGGCGGCAAGCAGATCGGTAAATGGAATGCGATCGCTTTTAGTCCTGATGATGAAGTAAAGTATGTTGCAACAGCAAATAATCACAGGGTACAAATCTGGGAGACAGAAAGTTTAAAGCAGATCCTGGAGAAACCGATAGAAACCCAAGCTTATGTCAATGCGATCGCATTCAGTCCAGATGGAAAATTCATCGCAACAGGGACAGTCGATAGGGTTGATCTGAACCCAAATCGTGAAGCTCTGATTACAGCCAAGATTTGGGAAGTAAAGAGCGGTAAGCTGATCTCGACTCTAAACCAAAGCAATAGCGTCAATGCTTTAGCTTTTAGCCCCGATGGGGAGTTGATTGTTACCGCCAGTGCAGATGGGACGGCTCAAGTTTGGCAGACGGCTAATGGAGCAAAGGTTGAACCATCTCTGACGCACAAAGGCGCGATCCTCGATGTTGCCTTCAGTTCAGATGGAAAATCTGTCGCAACCGCTAGTTTAGATAAGACAGCAGCGCTGTGGCAAGTTGGCAGCGATCGTTCCATCCAATTTCGGCATGAGCAAGCTGTGACTGCTGTATCGCTAAGTCAGGATGGGAAACGGATTGTCACTGCGAGTACAGACAAGATGGTGAGAGTTTGGAGTGCGAGTGGCAAAGTGATTGCTTATATTCCTCATGAAGACTTTGTGACTGCGGTTGCCTTCAAGCCGAGACCAAAAGAAGACGAAGACCTGATTGCAACCGCCAGTCTAGACAATAAAGCCTACCTGTGGAAAATCAAAGATGACTCAATGACATCTCCCCCGCAGGACGAGCATCGTGTAACTCCTGTGACCTTTAATCCAACGGTAACTCGCCTAGTACACAAGCATCCCGTAACGGCTGTAGCGTTTAATCGTCACGGCGATCGTCTGCTCACAGTAAGCGAACCATCCAGATTAGAACACCGCATTTATACACTGAAAGCAACGAACCAGCAGCAGCTAGAATTTGAGTTGCAACCAGACTTGAACGATGCGGCAACTGCGATCGCATTCAGTCTAGATCAGCAACTCAGCGCGCTCCTGAACTTTGATTCGAGCCAGGGGAAAACGACAGTAAAGTTTAGAAAAACAGATACAGGCAAGGTTGCTACTGTAGAGCTAAATCAGGGTAAGAGCGATAATCCATTAGTTACTTTCAGTCAAAATCATGGCTCTTTCGCCACCAACAGCAATGACAATATTGTACGGGTGTGGAGAGTCCCCAATGAGCAGCAGTTCACGGATGATCAATTCAAGAGCGCCGCGATCGAACCCGTTCAGAAGTTTTTCCTAGATAGTTCTGTTGAAGCGATCGCATTAAGTCCTGACGGCTCGCAGCTTGTGATCGTAGGTTCTGACAATAAAGCGACTTTATCGAATGTTAGAACAGGAAAGCAACTGCAAGAGTGGGAGCATGACAGTAGCATCAATGCTGTGATTTTTAGCCCTACAGGGCAATACATTGCGACTGCAAGCGACGATAATAAAGCAAAAGTGATTCAGAAAGATGGTCGGCAACAATGTCCGATGGGCGATGAAAATACACTATGGGCAAAACCAGCGCTGCAACATGAGGGAAATGTGGTTGCGATCGCATTTAGTCACAATGAACAATATCTAGCAACAGGAAGCTTAGATAACAAGGGGCGAGTTTGGGATGTAAAAAATTGTCAAGAAGTCGCTCAATTAAATCATGAAAAAAGAGTCAATGCTGTAACTTTTAGTTTTGACAATCACTTTGTTGCTACGGCGAGTGATGACAAAACAGCAAGAATATGGGATCTGTCGAGTCATCAGGAAGCTGCACGCCTAGATCATGCGAAGCAGGTGAATGCTGTTACCTTCAGTTCTCAAGGCGATCGAATTGCAACTGCCAGTACAGACGGAACCGCAAAGCTATGGTTCTGGCAGCTAGAAGATTTGAAGCCTAAAGCTTGTGAATTAATCAGAGTTGACCTTAGCCAAAAAGAATGGCAGCGCTATCTGCCGAATAGAGACTATCGCAGGATTTGCCCTTAATTACCTGTGCCCTAAGTTACTTCCCTTTTATTTACTAACGAATCACTGCTAATCAATACAGTCTTTCTCTTTCAGGTCGCCCTTGAGCAATTTTAGTAAAATTCGAGTATCATTAGCAGCATCTTTCATCTGATTCTCAATGCTTGGATTTGGCTTCTCCTGAGTTAAGGCGGTACGAAGATATTTTTGTAAAATGCAGGTGGCTTGAGCATATTGGGAAATGGAAGGACGGAAAACAATGGGTGACTTCTGATTTTCGACAGGCTGCTTTTGATTCTCAATGAAGTCCAAAAACGCGGGATAATGGCCATAGCGTTTAACCAATTGTGGGTCGTGAAACAGTTCGCGCTGAGTCGGTAATCCATTGCCCGCAGATAGGAAAAGCTTGCGCTGTGCTTCCATCGTTGAGAAGAATTTGACGGCTTTCCAAGCTTCTTCGGGATGCTGAGTTTTTCGAGCAATGCCTAATCCCCATCCTCCCTGGCAGCCCGCACTGCTATACCCAGGCTGATGCAGCATAGGTTTCACACCGACATGATTGCGAATCTGATTGCGAATCTCATTGTGAATATCAGAATCTACATCCGTTAGATTAGCTCGCGTTAAGACATATGACCAATGACGCAGGAAGGCGGCATTCCCTTCTAGAAAGGACTTGAGGGTTTCATCTTCTCGTTGACTTAATAGCGTTGTGGGGGAAATCCTATGCTTGAACATTGTGTCATGTAAAAACTGAACGGCTTTGACCGCTTCCGGTCGATCTAACCCAACTTCCAAGCTTTCAGGTTTAATCCAGAATCCTCCATACCCGTGGAGAACTTCAACAAACATTGCCGCGATCGATTCTGCTTGTCGTCCCTGCCAAAGATATCCCCAAAATTCTTGTTTCCCCGCTTTCTGAGACTTCTGGAGTTTTTGAGCGATGTCAATCAACTGGTCGAATGTTTCTGGCGGCTGAAGTCCTGCATCTTTGAGTAAATCAGTTCGGTAATAGAGCCAACCCATATCTGAGCGGACGGGCATTCGATACAGCTTATCGTGATAAGTTCCTCCCTTAACATCATCAATGAGAAAGTCTTTTTCGATATCGCTGGGTCGCAGGCTTAACTCTCGAATCCAACGCTTCTCCGCAAACTCAGGAACCCATATCACATCCATAAACACTAAGTCATAGAACTGCTTTTCCCGATTTGTGAACAGGTTGATATACCGCATTGGGTCATAGAACGGCTTTTCCCTGGATTTGAACGAATCGATGTATAGTTTTTTGACCGCTCTGGGATCTTGTGGCTTAATTGCATTCTGGTCTCGAAGATTGACTAAATCAATATCAATATTGCTTTCTGTTTTTTCAAATTGGTCAATCAACGCTTGCCACTGAGAGGCTTCACCATTCGGCACCACAAACCGGAGTGTGACTCTGGAGTGAAGCATTTCGTCTATCCTAACAAACAATAAACAAATAATTAACAATCCTACGATCCAGGCAAATTTTGGTCTTCGCCAAATTCTCTGGCAAATTCTCTGTAATGTGTCGTACCACTGATTGATTCGCATGGTACCAACCTCAGCAATGAAGGAATTGTGGAATAGCTTAACATTTGTTCGGACAAGTCTATTCCTAATGTTTGTTAACTGCTTCTTAACTGCTTTTATCTGCTCTAGCCAAGTCTCTTAGATGATCTTATAAAATGATTTTGAACACGCAATCTAGTATTTAGAAATTTACCAACAGTTCATCATGAATACGTAGATGGTTCCGGTAGGTGTTCAGGTAATGCTGATGTTGATGCTTTGATAGATCATCTATTTTGCTTTATTTCTGACATTAGGAGATGATACAAATGACGAACTTTACAGCAGTGCTAGATCTGAAGCGGAGTTTAGATACCACTGACGACAAAACTCTCATCGCGATGTCTGCCCAATGTGCTGAAATCCTTAGACAAGCAGGCAACTTCCATGCGGCAGCCTATATCTTATCTCTGCCCCGCGACACTCCGCACTTTACAGCTCAAGAGATTCGGAATACGTTGATTCAACAGGCGAAGGTCAACTTGTCCCCGTATTACACTCAGTTGGAGATAGGTAAGCGGAGGAATGATGGTTACGGCGTACCCTGTGCCCGGTTATCCGCAGATCAACCCGCTTTGAAAGGTAGAAAGATTGTGGGCTTGAATGTGCTTGCTAGTGTTGGATTACTTGTGTCGTTAGGCTGGATTAATCTGTTGCTCCCCAGATCCTCAGCGATCGCTGCTCAACCTAAGACCGTTCCGAATCCGCTAACTATAATGGCAAGCAACCTGCCTTCAAGTACTGTGCTTATCCCACCTACAACGATCGGCGGCGGTTCTCTCAAGGTTATTAATGGCACTAACCGCGATGCCTATATCAAGCTAGTAGAGCCACGTTCCCGCACATTAGTAGCAGCATTTTACGTCAACTCTAGTTCTGTGTTCACACTCAAGCAGGTGCCCGATGGAACATACCAACTTCTATTTGTGCTAGGCGAAAATTGGGATAATAAGACTCAATCCTTTAGAGGAGATAAGCGCTTTGCTAGATTCGACAGGTCACTCAACTTTAAGACCATACAACTCGACGATCGCATCCGCTATAGCGTTTTTGAGCTAACGCTGAATCCAGTTGTGGGCGGCAATGCTACAACGAGCGGTGTTGCTGAACAGGAGTTTAGACGCTATTGAATAAACAGATACATAACACAGCGGTATATGCGATTGCAGTTCTCCTGCTGGTTCCCACACACTCGCTGCTTTCATTGAGGAGACAAAATCATGATTCAAATCCTGCGCCGACTGAGCATTCTCACACCTTTACTGCTGTGCTTCAGTGGGTGCAGGATGAACACAACTCAAGAAGGCGCTCTTCAAGTTTGGGTGCATACGGGTCAAGCCGCAGAGCGACAAACGATCGAGCAACAAGTCGATCGTTTCAATGCTTCCCAAACCGAAATCAAAGTAAAGCTAACGTTTATTCCTGAGGGTTCTTACAATGCTCAACTTCAAGCAGCATCGATTTCAAAAGATTTGCCGGATGTCGTTGAACTCGATGGTTCGACGGTTTATAACTACATTTGGCAAGGAAATCTGATTCCGATCGACGCTCTCCTCTCATCGAAAATTCAGCAGGACTTGTTACCCTCGATTGTCAATCAAGGAACGTACAAGGGGCGGCTATATTCTGTTGGAACCTTCGATTCTGGATTAGGACTGTATGGTCGTCGCAGTCGTTTGAAAGCGTCTGGTGTTCGGATTCCAAACGGGAACCAGGATGCTTGGACTGTTGAGGAATTCAATCAAGCACTGGCTGCACTTGCTCAAAAAGACCCCGATCGACAAGTGCTTGATTTGAAGCTTAATTCGCGTGGAGAATGGTATAGCTATGCGTTCTTACCTCTAATTCACTCGGCTGGAGGTCGGACTGATTTAAACTCTGTCGATCGCTTCTTTAACAGTTCATCTGCTGTGTTTGCCATGCAACAAATACAGGGCTGGATTCAGAAAGGGTATGTTGATCCGAACCTAGATGATGCGGCTTTTGTCAGAGGTCGAGTGGCTTTGGCATGGGGAGGAAATTGGAACTATCAGACTTATGCTGAAGCCGCAGGAAATGATTTAGTCGTGCTGCCGTTGCCTAACTTTGGCAAGGGTTCAAAAACGGCTCAGGGTTCTTGGAGCTGGGGCATCACAGCGAATAGTAAACAACCTAAAGCAGCAGCACGATTTTTGGAGTTTTTGTTACAGCCTAAAGAAGTGTTAGCGATGGCAACGGCAAACAATGCAGTACCAGGAACAAAAAGAGCCATTGTACAGTCCAAACTCTACGCCAAAGGTGGAGCGCTCTCTTTGTTCTCATCTCAACTATTAGCAGGACAAACGGTTCCTCGTCCTCAAACGCCTGCTTATCCGGTGATTACTTCCACATTCGAGCAAGCCTTTGCAGATATTCGCGACAGATTAGATGTGAGAGCGACTTTGAATAAAGCGGCAACTGCGATCGCAATCGACTTTCAAGATAATCAGCACTACCCAGATGTACATTTAACATTCCATTTTCAGCGTTTCAGATTCACGACTGCCAAGAACTATGAGCACCCAAAACTCCAACGATGAAACTCGTATTGCCATTAGCATGGTAACTCCTGCCTTAATAGGCTTATTTTTATTCGTTGCTTTGCCATTCGGAATCGCGTTAATTCTATCATTCACGAATCTACGACTTGGCTCACCGCTGCCTCTTGAATTTTGGGGACTTGAGCAGTACCAACGAATTTTGCTTGATCCTAGCTTTCGTCGTGCCTTACTTAACAATGTCCTGTTTGCGTTCGTTGTTGTTCCGACACAAACAACATTAGCCTTGGGATTAGCATTGCTGCTGAATCGTCCCTTGCGAGGAATGGCAGTTTTTCGCACTTTATTTTTCATGCCTGTAGTTTTTCCAATGGCGCTCGTTTCTGTGATTTGGACAATTATCTATGCACCGGGCGGTGACGGTATGATGAACGCATTTCTGAAGTTGATCACGTTTGGAGGGTGGCATCCTAGAGACTTTCTGCACGACCCAGTTTTCGCCTTACCTGCTGTGATACTGCTATCGATTTGGCAGGGCGTTGGATTTCAGATGGTGATTGTGCTTGCAGGATTGCAATCAATACCAACCGCATTGTATGAAGCAGCAGCGATCGATAGGAGTGATCGTTGGAACCAATTTCGCTACATCACATTGCCTCAACTCCGAAACACGCTCATCTTTGTGGTATTGGTGACAACTATTTTATCGTTTCGCCTATTCGATTCGGTAAGAATTATGACCCGTGGTGGACCTGGCGATGCCACAACGACCGTGATGAATGAAGCAATTAAGGCAGCATTTGATCAGCAAAAAATGGCAAAAGGATCAGCAATCACCGTGATATTTTTTCTGATTGTGTTGGTGATGACTCTATTGCAGCGTTTGCTAGTTCAAGAAGAAAAAGTGATTGAGTAGGGTGGAATGAATATGAACAATTTAGACTCAATTCAGTGGGTTTCAAAGCGATCGGATCGGCAATGGCTTGGAAAGATAGCAAGCTACATTTTACTGACCTTGTTAGCGTTTCTCTTTATTGCCCCCATTCTGTTTATGATTGTTGGCAGCCTCAAACCTGATGAATTAGTTTTATCCCAAGCAAATACGCTGAAAGCATTCATTCCACAGCAAATTTCGCTTCAGAACTATCGCGATGTTTTTGAGCGAGTGGAATTCGGGCGATTTTTCTTCAACTCGTTGTTCATTACTGGCACGATCGTCATATCAGGTCTAATCGTCAATTCCCTAGCGGGTTATGCGTTTGCGCGATTACGATGGCGAGGTCGGTCGCTGCTTTTGATGTTGGTGATTTCGTTCATGATTCTGCCTTTTGAAGCGATCGCAGTTCCTCTATTTTTCCAAATGACGTTACTCGGTTTACGCAATACCTGCATTGCTCTGATTGTTCCATTCATTGCAAACGCATTCTCGATTTACTTGTTCTATACCTTTTTTGCTGACCTGCCTAAAGAACTCGAAGAAGCGGCTCGCATTGATGGCGCGAATCCTCTGCGAACCTTTGTTGAGATTATTGTTCCAGTGTCGAAACCTGTGTTTGCAACAGTTGCAATTCTCACATTCCTATCAGAATGGCGCTCACTTCTCTGGGCATTGATGATCACGATCGATGAGAAAGTGCGTCCTTTACCGCTTGCGATCGCGACCTTTCAGACCTTACCTCCAATTCAGTGGGGAGACATTATGAGCTTCGGAGTCATGATGGTTGCTCCCATTCTCGTTGTGTTTCTACTATTCCAGAAATGGTTTGTAAAAGGCGTTGCCTCAACTGGAACGAAAGGCTAGAAAAATTTGCAAAACTCTCACTCCTAACAATTATGGCAGCAATTAAATTTGAGCATGTATTCAAAGTCTATCCAAACGGATACACTGCCCTCAAGGATCTCAATCTAGAAATTGGGGATGGCGAATTTATTGTATTTGTCGGCCCCTCCGGATGTGGAAAGTCTACAGCACTTCGATTACTGGCTGGGCTAGAAGAAATCTCAGCAGGCAAACTGATAATTGGCGATCGCATCGTGAATGACCAATCTCCACAGCAGCGCAATGTTGCAATGGTGTTTCAAAATTATGCGCTCTATCCACACATGAGCGTTCGCCAGAATCTAGATTTCCCGCTGCGAATGATGCGACTCCCAAAACGTCAGCGACAAGCTCGAATTCAAGGAGCGGCTGAGCGTTTAGGGTTAATGTCACTCCTTGATCGTAAACCAAAAGAGCTTTCAGGAGGACAACGGCAGCGAGTTGCAATGGGACGTGCGATCGTTCGAGATCCGATTGTCTTTCTGATGGATGAGCCACTCTCTAATTTGGATGCCAAGATGAGATCGCAGATTCGTACAGATATTGCAACTTTACAACGGTCGATGCAAACCACAACGGTATACGTGACGCATGACCAGGTAGAAGCGATGACAATGGGCGATCGCGTAGCGGTGATGCAGGCAGGTGAACTCCAGCAAGTTTTATAGGCAGCCCAGCCATGAACCTCTTTCATGCCCAGTTATACAAACATGAAAATGGCACCTTTACGATTAAGATTGGTGATCAAGGCTTAATTATCAATCCGCCGATCGCGAAACAATATCAGAATCTACAGTCCTATTGCCATCAGCCACTCATAGCAGGTTTGCGTCCAGAGGCATTCTCTCTTCCAGAGACATTAGCTGTCGATCGTATTCGAGTTGAGGTAATCTCATTAGAAGTGCTTGGACATGAGCAACTCATTTATGCAAGAGTGCCTGGTTTCAAGAGCCAAAGTTCTGATGCTCACGAAAAGCAAATTAGTTCTATTTTGATTGCGCGTGTCCCTTCGTCTCGCGTTCATCCTGGTAACACTCTAGATTTAGGAGTAGATATGAGCAAGCTATATCTGTTTACTGAAGATGGGAAAGCTCTTCCTTTAAATTAGCAATACGGAGCACTATCAAGCAGCAGTTGATTAGATTGCACTTATCATCACTTAGTAGTTTTTAGTTTGATGCTTATCAGAGGTTGCCTAATGAAGCATAGACTGGCTGGTTTAGGATTAAGTTTGGCGTTTGTTCTCAGCACCCCTTCTGCGATCGTTGCGGTGCAGTCGGCTCCAATTCAAGAAAACTCGAATGTGAGATGGTCGCAGGTTGTTGACGATCCCTTTGATGGGATAGTGGTTTACGACAAACACTTTACCGATAGCTTCACGTTTGTCAGCAGTTGGTCGAAGCAGGGGATTCGAGCGACTTACACACAGAAAGCTACGGTTCTAGTAGGATATCAGACGACTTGGCAATCTCAATGGGTTTCCAATGGAGATTGCGAACATCACGATTCACACAAACACCCTAATCGCGATCAACATCAGAAATCTGATTGCAAACCTGCTCAACACTTAGAAAGCTATCCGGCTCAGGAGCCTGTTTATCAAACCTTTCGTACCGATCACATTCCTCAAAAGATTTGGTTTGCAATTAACGGTCGCATTTACACCTATGAAAGCGGTGCGGTTTCTCCTGAACTCGCTGCTGCGTTGTCCCAAGCTCCTGATGAAAATATGCGAATTCGACTGGAATGGAATAACGGCAGCACAACAGATATGGAAATTGGTAAGGGTATGGTGAAAGCTTGGAAAACCATCTTTAAACCAAGCAATTGATGGCAATGTTGTTCACTTCGATAGGAAAGTGCAGCCATGTTTAAGCCAGGATTGATTTTGCAAGACCGTTATCAACTTGTGCACCCTTTGGGACGATCGGCTACAGTTCGGTGGACTTGGTTAGCGACTGACCTTGCGGCGAGTTTGCACAAATTAGTGGTGATGAAATTCCTGGTCTTTACAGAAATGCACTGGCAGGATTTCAAGCTATTTGAGCGAGAAGCGCAGGTGCTACAATACTTGAACCATCCTCGAATTCCCCGATATCAAGATTACTTCCAAATCGATCGACTAGACAACAATCCATTCTGTTTGTGGGGATTAGTTCAGGATTATGTTCCTGGAACCTCACTTCAAGAGTTGTTAGAAAAAGGAACCCGATTTGATGAACAAGATGTTTACCGCATCGCTGAACAAACTTTGCAAATCCTAGTGTACCTGCACGGTTCATGTCCTCCTGTTCTACATCGAGATATTAAACCCAGCAACTTAATTTTCGATCGACAAACCCGACAGATATGGTTAATCGACTTTGGTGCGGTGCAGAACCAAGCACCTACGATCGCTCACTCATTTACAGTTGTTGGAACCGTTGGCTATGCTCCTTTAGAGCAATTTTGGGGAAGAGCGATCGCGGCTTCTGATCTGTACGCGCTAGGAGGAACATTAGTTCATCTTCTAACTGGAGTTGCTCCTGTTGATTTACCTCAACATAACTTACGACTTCAATTTCGCGATCGGACAACAGCTAATATTCTCCTGATTAAATGGATTGAGAAACTGACTGAGCCTTCAGCAGAGCAACGATTTAGTAGCGCCCAAGCAGCCTATATCGCACTAAAACACGCTGACCCTAAACTTCGCCCTACTTGTGAGAACCCTCAACGCCGAGAAATAAGCTCACCAAAAGCAATCCAAAGCACTAAACGGAACAGTAATCTCTCCTGTCCTCTTACCTGGTACGGATTTCACGGCTTTTGTATCTTGGCAGGATTAGCAATGTTAGCCTACGGTTCCTCTGACTATCGGACTGCGGCAAGCTTTGGGTATAAAGCAATTCCTGGGATAGGAATAATTACTAAAACTAGAGCTGTAACCTCGACCAATTGTTTATCGTTTTCAAGCTGTACGACAGACACATATTATATCTCTACAGTCCAGTTTAAAACGAATGAAGGAATCCTGTTCCAATTTACCGTTAATGATATTTGTCGAGACAACCAGAATCCTTATGCTTGCGATGGAAAAACAATACAGGTTTTCTACCATTCAGATAATCCTGAAATCAATATGATTCAAGGAGGTCCTACCCCGATGGATGGAGTCGTGAGGTGGATTGGGTCAGGGCTAGTTTTTATACTGGGTGGAATCGGCAGTAGTTGGTTCTTCCGGCAGAAGAACTCCTTCTGGTGGGATTAAGCAGCAGTAGCACCGTAAATTGGACGACAGAGAAATAGGATGATTAATCAGCTTGACAGTTACACCTTAAATCCGCCGTGGGATGAGCCGCCCCTCAGCTTTCTCACCCATGCACAGCAACTTGAGCTTCAACAGCACGCCGAGGTCAGCCGTTATTTGATCGGCGAAGTCCTGTGGTCAAGTCAAAGTTCACAGCACCAAATCCTTGTTGTAGAGGGAAACGTCCGTCTTATCCAGCCTCTAGGCAACTCCACGCTAGACGGCAAGACGATGCTGCTGAAGCCCGGAAGTTGGGTTGGGGATCAGTTAGAACTAGCCGGACAGTGGAAAGCTAGAGCCGCAAGCCATGAAGTGATTTTGGTGCAGTGGAGATCGCAGCTCTGGCACCAGATTGAATCGCCTGAACTTCAAAAGTTCTGGACACAAATGAGTTGGCACTATCAGCCGATTGATCTCAAGCGATCGCAGCCCGCCTCTGTCTATCCCTATATTCCCAGCTTAAACACCGCTTCTGCGTGTCTAGCAATGGTCTTACAGCAGGTTCAAGCTCCCTTGCCACTCCAGCAGGTTTCTCGGCAACTTCGGGGACAGTTGCCAAGAGATGTCGTTGCAGCAGGAGAGCAGCTAGGATTGAACCTTTGCCATATTCAAGCTGCATGGTCTAGCTTATCAGCGCTGTCGTTCCCAGCTTTATTGCACTGGCGGCAGCAGCATTGGGTCGTGGTGTATGAGGCACAAGGCAATCGATTGATTATTGCTGACCCCCAGAACCATCCCAAACAGAAAATATCAGCGCAGCCATCACAAACAGAAATGGCGCTGAAGACGAATCTCTCCAGCGCGACAGTGAAGATCGAAATGACAGTGAAGATCGAAACGACAATTAGAATCGCTTGGACTGAACGCCAGTTTCAGCGATGGTTGCAGTCATCGAGCGAGTGGTCGCTGCGGACTTTCGGTAACTCTCGCTGTCAATCTCGACAATCAAAGCATGATGTACGAGTCGGTCTACTGCCGCAACGTCATCATCGAATCGGTGAAGATTGTGTCCCACTGACTGAACGGCTGATTGGCTGTGATGAGCAAACTTTTACGCTCATACCGGTGAGCAATGAGTTCAAACAATACAGAGGTTTCAGCCTCGGTCTTTTTGACGTAGCCCAGATTGTCGAGGACAAGCAGATCAAAACGGTCAAGTTTTTTGAGCAGCAGTTCCACGACCTGCTGATTGCCGAGAAAACCGAGAATGCGGTCGTGATGCAAGTGTAGTTCCAATTGTCGCCCAATCAGTCGAGCAGGAACGGTGTAGAGAACGCAGCGCACGTCAATCGTACTGCGACAACTGACCGTTGCCGTCAGGACTTCATAGTCTGCAACTCGGTGTTTGGGCAACGGTTGCAGATATGATTTCTCTTCCTCAATCTTGGCAGTGTGTTGAGCATTGAGTTTGTCGATTGCACGATTGATCAATTCCTGATACTCAGCCACAGTCTCAAAGTCGTTGCTGCCTCGTAACAGGAGAGCTTGCTTAATCCGATTCTTCAGATGTCCGTGTGGGGATTCAATTGCCCCGTTTTCGTGAGCAATTCCCGTATTGTTTCGTGTTGGTTGCAGG
>CAXTDB010000052.1:17530-19928 GCA_964242045.1 uncultured Leptolyngbya sp.
CCCGCCCATGTTGCGGTAGGCAGCACTTAAACTATCGGTGCGATGCTGTTTTGGGACACCGCCGCAAGCAAACAAGGCATTCTGCAAGCCTTCGGACAAAGCAATAAAGCTTTCACCGCCCTGGATAATTTGGGCATACTGCCACCCACTGTAAGCCAGACGATAGTGATACAACAAATGCTCGAACGGTTTGCCTGCAATGGTGATCTCGATATTTTTGAGTTCGGTGAAGTCGGATAAGCCCATCATGCCGGGTTCATGGCGTAACTCAAACATCACTTCCTTGGCATCGCCATGTAAGGCTTTCCACGCTGCGACGCGGCGTTGCAGGGTGCGAAGCACTTGTGGATACTTGCCTGGATAGTGCTCTTGCAGCCACTCAAATAACGTCATCGGCTGAAGCGTAGGGGTGGCTTTCAGCATTGGTTCTAACTTTGGAGTCAGGATGCGTTCTACCCGTTTAAGTCCCGTCATTGCCTGACTGTCTCATTGTCATGTAACAATGCTCAAGGCGGCGCAACAACTGGCGTTTCCATTCCTCAAGACGTAATCGATAAACCGCGTGCTGCTGGAGTGTCACTTGGCGGTGATGACGAAGAATTATCCAATTCTGAGCTTTGCGGCACTGGACCTGGTGGCATTGATCTAGGGGCACTTGCCGCAGGCATTAGTGGAATTGAAGGCGGATACAGTTCCGCAGGGTACTACGATCCACAGTCCAGTGGGCGCGGGCTGGGTCGGTATCAATACATGACCTTTCGCAGTGATGTTCGTGCCATTATTGCAAAACACCCAGGGGGTGAAGATTTTCTTCATCGAGCCGATGTGAATGACAACTCCTCTGGGTACATTGCTGCGCTCGATCGTGAACTGCCTACCTACTTCACGCAGGCGGATCAAGATGCACTGTTCAAGCAAGACCAAGCCAGCAACACTCGCATCGCCATGAGTCAAACTGACCCAACGACTGGAAAACCATTTTCGGGAACTCGCTTGATTAAGCGATTAGGTCAAATTCACTTTGGCGGACCGAATGCTCCAGTTGATGGTGGCGGTTCAGATATACATGGGCGCTTGAGTATTTACGGTTACGGTAAAGAACTCTCGAAGAACTATCAGGCTGCGCTGCAAAAAATGGGTGGCAAACCTTGCGCGATCGTACAGGGAAATGGCAAACCCACAGGCAGAATGATTTACCCGGAAGGCGCAAATGCACCCATTCCAGCGCGGGGATACTTTGGAGCAGATCGCGGCGACCACACTCATGCAGGCGTTGACTTCTCGATGCCGATGGGAACGCCAATCAAAGCGGCAGATGGGGGTGTGGTTGAGTTTGCAGGTCAAACCGACCCAAATGGCTATGGCACATTGATCATCATTGATCACGGCAATGGACTCAAAACCTACTACGGTCATCCCAGCCGCATTAATGTCACAACCGGACAGAGAGTTTCACAGGGACAAATTATCGGCGGAGTGGGTCAAGAAGGAGATTCGACTGGACCACACCTGCACTTTGAAGTTCGCCTCAATGGAACGCCTGTTGATCCGATGCCGTACTTACACAAGTAGGAGCGATAACGATGTCTAAACGCCGTGTCTTGTTGATTAGCTTAACGATCGTGGTTGCAGCTCTCATCGTTTTATCAAAACCGCTAGAGAACGCTTTTTCACAGACAAAAGCATCTGCACCTCAACTAGAAGCAAAGCAACCCACAAATAAACCGACTCCGGTTAGGGGAACACAGGTTCCGAACGAAGTGCTGACTTGTATTCCGAATGAGGGCGCAAAGTATGAGTTGCTTGGTGTCGCAAAACAGCAGGAAACTGATTATTATTTGCTCTCAGTCTATGCTTATGCAGACGAAGACCCGAACGAGCGATGGGATGCAGTGATTCAGCATGATCGCGCTGGCTGTTTACTTCTGCATCATCTAAGTTCAGGATTGAGACCGATCAGTGCATATATGCCTGCTGAAACAGCAAGAAAACTAGAATTGCAACGCTATCAACACTGGATTGAGAAGGCAGGAAGTAAGGAGAAGTTTCAGCAAGCATTCATTGCTCGTGCTGCTGATCCGGGTGTGCCTCATTATCTATCTCAAGAGCAGGTTTGGGCATTGAAGCAACTGGGAGTTTCAATCCCCAGTACATACAGAATTCTCAAGACAAAATAGCCAGGATGAGGAGAGAATTTTATGCGAAGACAGCAATTCAAACGAATTCTAAATCAGCTTCTGCCTATGTTAGGACTGATTGTCTTGATCACTGCTTGTAGTACAGCAACGGCTCAAGGCAATCAGCACTGGATATATTTATCTCAAGCAAATCTTCCAAGCTTACGACTTCAGTTGCAGCAAAAATATTCGAGTGATGCGTTTCCGATCGATGCCGGACG
>CAXTDB010000053.1:0-933 GCA_964242045.1 uncultured Leptolyngbya sp.
ATCCAACTCTTGAAGTGCAACTGCCAAAGTTGGCAGAACCGGAAGCCGATCATTTAACAGATGAACAGGTCGAAAAGATTTTGGCAGCGGCGGCAGGGATCAAGCTGTGCGATCGAAATCTGGCGCTGTTTGCGGTCTTACAGCACGGCATTCGAGCAGAAGCAGCGACCTTGTTGAATGTAGGCGATTTTGATGGAAAACGCTTGTGGGTACGTCAGGACAAGGCAGATAGTAAAGGGCTTGTCCCACTCGATGAGGAAGGAATCCAGAAGATTCAGGCGTATTTAGGGTGGCGCATCAGCCAAGGAGAAGTGTTGCAGCCGGAAACTCCATTATTTGTGTCAGCTTCGCGGCGCAATCTGGGGGCACGGATTGGGTATGACACGATCGATAAGCTCGTGTGTCAACTGCGCGACATCACAGGCATTGACTTTCACGCCCATCAGTTCCGCCATACCTATGCGACGAATTTGGTGCTCGACGGCATGAATCCGTATCACGTGATGACCCTGACGCGCCATAAGTCGGTGCAGAGTTTTCGACGCTACACGAAGGCAGCAGACCAGCAGGCGGCGGAAGCGGCATTCTATGAAACAAAGCGGCGCAAGCGCAAAGCTGAACCACACTCAGAACAATAGCGGAACGGCTTTGCGTCACAGAAAAGCAGATGAAATAGAGATCTGTGGCGAGTCTGCTGGAGCAAAATTGAAGATAGGGTTTGATCGACGGAGATCCGGATCTCGATCTATCTCGATCTCATCCGGTAAAACGAGCGCAGCGCAAGAGTTTTAGCCAATAGTGTGCAGAGATTCCGCAATCGAGCGTTTTTACAATTGTCTCATAGCAAGGCTTCTAGAACCGGTCGATCGATTTAGTTTCGGATCTCGATCTGCCTCGATCTCTACACGAACTTTCGCAGCAAACTTACGAATG
>CAXTDB010000053.1:943-19587 GCA_964242045.1 uncultured Leptolyngbya sp.
CGATCTGCAAACAGCAAGGGCGAATCGGGCAGCGCAGCGGATCGAGGCGAACTTTCGCAGCAAACTTACGAATGCCATATCGCTGATGCAGCATCATCAGCATGCGATCGACATACGCTTCCAAGACCGCCGGAATCATACCCTCAGTGTGGACCGGCGTGATTTGGACAATCTGCTCATTGCCGCACCAGACTGCACTGAGATCGCATGAATCGGAGAGTCGTATCCGGCTTCGCGATACACCGTTAGAATCGCGTAAGCCCGATTGAGTTCAGGCGCATCGATTTCAACCTGCTCCAGACGCGCTTGCTGCTGGATGACCTGTTTTTGGCGATTGACTTCTGCATTTCTGAGGCGCGATCGCTTCGGGTTGCATAACTTCGGAACATAACACCGGTCGCTTGGGACGTTAGGATCGCGCACGAAATTTTGCGGATCAGTTTTTAGTGACCTGTGAATTTGATGCACTTGCTCGATCGCCAGTGCTGCACATCTGTAGCATTTTTGCGGTGCTTTTCTAGGCATCCCGATTTCCCCGATTACCGCTAAACCTGCGGATCATTTGCCCGCATTGAGAGTTTCTGCCGCCGTCAATTGCAGCGTCGGGAATTGCGGCGACACGATTGGGTCATCGCCCGCGAATGGACGCGATTGATAAGCTCCGTTCACCAGTTCCAGCACGTTTACGACCGCTCGATTGGGATCAACCTGCCACAGTTCACTGATACCCCGTGCGGCATACTCTTTTGGCTTCTCCACATAATCACGCTGATAGTTTTTGCTGCTTGGACCACCCGGTGAAACAACTTCTACCACAAGCTGTGGAGCGGGCATTCCCAGTCGAATGATGCGCTCACCTGATAGTAAAGCCGTGATCGACTCATCGGTATGAACGATCAAATCAGGCTGTCGGGCTGTGACTTCACGCGATTCCACTTCAATTTGATGTCCAATCGCAAGCCGACGAGGACGAATGCCGAGTGCTAAAAAAGCAGCGAACAATACTGCGGCAATCGTCGGATTAATCGGATCTTCGCTCGGCAATTCAACTAACTCCCCATTGACCAATTCATATCGAGTATCCGTGCCATCGTCATAGTCGAGATATTCCTCGATCGTGCTAAATTGTGGCTTCGCTTGTTGCGGTTTGGCTTGAGTCATAGTAAAATCGCGCTCTCGATTGATTTAATCCGCCTCAAAGGTCGATCATACGGAAATTTCACCAAATTTTATGATTTTTGCGCCGCAAGAAATATGAATATTAATTAGAAACATAGATCAATGAAAGCCAGATGATACAGGCATTACAGCATTTCTAATTTTATACGCGATCGAGTTCCATCAAAAAACCGCTTTCTAATCCACAACCATACCGTAATTACAGATAATAGACGTTTATCCCCTACGGAGAAGGCGATGAGATTGAGCTAAAGAGCGTCGGGCTGACGATCTCGGTCAATTTGTTCTATGAAGACGTGGTAATCCTGCCACCCGAAAACGCTGCCAGTCCTCTGCCAGAGGACACGGATTCGGTTTGAGTCAGAGCGACAAACTGACTCGCTATCGTGCGACGGGTCGCTGAGATTATTGAAGCAGGCTGTCAGTTGCTTTACCTGCCACCTTATTCTCCTGACTTCAATCGGATTGAGAAGTGTTGGGCTTGGCTCAAAAGTCGCATTCGTAAACGGTTAGACAAAGCTCCCTCGCTGCGGAATGCAATGGAAGCAGTCCTCAAAGATGCAACCGCTTAATCGCATAACTATCCCTGCTGCAAGCTTACGGGCGACCACTATACTTTACCGAAAGACACAGCGAATCGCTAAATTCCTCAAATCTCCAAAATCATTCCTTCAATCTCTGAGGTACACCACTTACTGGAAAGTACCCGATCAAATAATGGCGATCGCACTTGATCAATTCGTCGAACCGCTTTCAAAATGGGCGCAATATTTTTCCACCATCGCCGCTTAGAAAAAACTGAGCATTCTTGCTCTACTAAGTCCACAATAAAAGTCGCATCTAGTCGATGAAGCGCACAGAGTAAATCAACAACTTCTGGCTCACTGTTGATCACTCGGATCAAATCGATATTCGTCAATAGCAAGACTGTCCACTCTTTCAAGGATTGAATCTCGATAGTAGATTCCGCTCCACTTTGCGCGATCGCTTTGAGAGCCGCTAGCATTCGACTACTTTCTCCCTCTAATAGATTTTTCTGAACCAGACGTGCAAGTGAACCACCGATCGCATCAGCAACATCAGGCGAAACTTGTCGATACGTCTGAACCCAATTTGCTGCAAGCTCACTCCATAGGCAGACAATCGCTTGATTATCTTCGTGCTTGAGCGCGATCGCAATCTCGCTGAGTTCAGTTGCTTGTAATGCCTTCCCGCGATCTGTCATTTGCGCGATCGCCGTTAATTCATTCACCCGCACTCCTGGAAATCGCGATCGCATAAGTTCGATCATTGCTGCTAGAGATAGCTGCTCTCCTAGCAAATCACATAACTCTTGTGAAGCTGAAGTTGCTACCTCTTTGTATCTGGAGTGCGTAGCTTGCAAAATTTGCTCGATCGCTCTTGGAGAGGATGTAACTTCAGTACGGTAAAGCTTGAGGAGAAATAGCTGAGATTCTTTGTCTAGAGTGTCAAGTGGCGGGTGTTCAGCAATCGGTAAAAATTGGAGGAGTCGCCCCTCATATTCGGCTTGCTTTCTGGCAGGGAGTTCGGAGACTAACTGCTGGAATAGTTCTCGTGCGGTTGGAGATTGATCAGCTAATGTGTCAAATGTGGGGCGCAGACGTTCTGCGTATTGGGCTAAAAATGGTTTGAGTTTTTGAGCGATCGCTTCTTGATGTTCAGCTGAGAAGAGTTGTCCTTGCATTCTGAGAAAGCTTGTGGTTGTACTGAAATAACAAGGTTCAATGCAATGCTGATGACACTTCTGCTATGTTTAGATGCCATAGCAAAAACACTAAGCATTTTGAATTAACTGTTCTGAGCGTTACTGTTCTTCTGTAAAGCTAGTTCTATGAACTCGAACTTATCTCGTTGAGTATCGATAGATTCAATTTGCTTAATTTCTACGTAGGCTAGAAGCGCATCTGTAGCTAGATCGCGCATCGCCGCAATTGATTTCTCGGTCATTGGGCTGGTTCCGTGTGCATATATGCTCAAATTTCTAATTTTAGCTATATTAGCTACTCTAGATGGGCTGAGACTTTTGAGTAAAGGGCTATTGAGAGCGCCAAGTAGACACAAAGCGTCAAACATTGCAATAGTTTTTGGTAGAGTAACAGGGTTAGTATCACTCTTGGAAACGGCACTATGAAATTCAGCAAATTTACTTTGAAGTATCTCAAGTGGCACAGAGAACAGAGAGTAGTTAGGCTTACTTCTTGCAAAATCTTCTGATATATCAGCTAGCGAGTTATCAAACACGCTCTCCAAGGTTCTGTAATAAAGTAAAGCAGCAATGTCATTCTGACCATTTTTTTCGTAACGCCTTGCTGCAAAATAGAAGTTGTAAAGAAGATATACTCCGTCGGCAGCTACCAACTTTGATACTGTATCGATTTGTTCTCTCAGTTGATTAAGATTGAGTTCAAACCTTGGGGATAATTGAGCATGGAATTGTAGTGCCTGTGAAAAAAGCGAAGGCGCTAATTCATGGGCAGAACGGAAATCGAATGAGTTCCAGAGCAAGTAGAATCTGGATAGATTTGAGAAAATCTCGGCAAGACGCGGATTTGCTAATCTTTTTGCAGCTTGCTCAAACAATTCGTAACTAACATCGTATTTGCCAATGTTAAAAAAGAAATTGCATTTTCAATCTCAACATTTCCAAAAAGATCTATGGGTAAGCTCATCGGATTCCCAACAAGATGAATGTATATAGATTCTGGTCTGGGCTTGCGAAACTCTGGCATATAACCTTTACTATCGTAATCAATGTACAATAAATCGATACCAAGTACGCCAGCGGCAATGGATAAAGCTCCACCCATAGTCTTTTTTCCTCCTGTTAACTCAATAGCTGTGCGAAACTTTCTATCAGGAAAATGCGCCAATGAAGCTTCAAGCGCACGATAGATATCAATGCTAGGGTCTTCAGCAAAAGGGTGATGATAGAACGAGTCAAGCTGTACATTGCTATATTGATATACTACATCCAGTAAATGTGCTGTTTCTTTGGTATGTAGGACAACGAACGATTTCGGTGTGAAAACTTCGTATGCCAATATAACAGTCTCCGAGTGAATCCCAGCAGTGAGATTAAGCCATCATACGTTGCATTGCTCTTGTTTGCCTCTTCAAATCTCTTTCTAAGATTTGGAACTAGACATGGAATTAGTTTTTTGCAATAGAACTCGAAAGCTTCCTTATCCTTCCTGTTCTCTAAAAGTGATAGCCACTCAGCAGTTATTTCATTCATCTCGCTCATTTCACGCTTTCCTTTTCTGCTCTTCTCTTGATTCTTTTCAATCTAGCTAAACATAGAACTTGAGACAAACTTAAGTACTTGGGAGCGATTCAACTCTGCACTTGCATATCTCGACTTTAAGCCGACTAAAGTTGCCCTGAGAACGTTACTACTTAAGTGCTGCATAAGATTTTTACTACAGAAAGCAGAGATTCAAGCCGAATTACTGCAATTTTTAACGGTTTCTTGACACCGGATAAGAAGGCATCGCATTTTGCAGCGCTACTTGCTTCAGGCGCTTTATCCAAAGTTGGATCAGACAGTGAGTCCGGTGGTGTATGCGTATCGTCCGGGGTATTCGACACACATGGCGGTGGATCGGGTGATAGAGGTTTATCGAAATCATCCAGTTTGGGTGCTGAAGACGGATATTCGGCAATTTTTCGATCGCATTTGTTGGGCGGTGTTAATGGGGGAAGTGGAACGGTTGGAGATTGAGCCGATTTTGGTGCAGTGGGTGGAGCAGCAGTTAAAGGCGGGGTTGGTCATCGATCGACAGGATGAACTAAAGATTAGTGTTCCGGTGAATCGGGTGACGCACATTGTGCTGTTTGGCTGCTCGAATTTGTCGCATGGGGCGGTGAGTCTGTGTTTGCTGCACAAGATTCCGGTGCTGTATTTGTCGAGCAATGGCAAGTATTTCGGGCAGTTGCAGACGACCGGACAGGCGAAGGTGCAGTATTTGATTTATCAGGTGCAGCGGGCACTTCGTGGAGCGGAGCTATCGTTTGATCAGGAGTTCATTTTGCGACAGGCAAGTGCGATCGTACTGGCGAAGTTGCACAATTCGCGAGTGTTGCTGATGCGGTTGAATCGGAGAAGAAAGACGGACTTGGCGACGAGTGCGATTTCTGAGCTGGCGGAGTTGATCAAGTTAGCGGAGTTGGCGGAGTCGTTAGATGTGCTGTTGGGGTATGAGGGGCAGGGGGCGAGTCTGTATTTTCCGGCGTTTGCGTCGTTGTTGAAAGGAGAGTGGGAGTTTGAGAAGCGGACGCGGCGACCGCCGACTGATCCGGTGAATAGTTTGTTGAGTTTGGGGTATACGTTGCTGTCGCAGAATTTGCATTCGATGGTGGAGGTGTCGGGGCTGCATACGCATTTTGGGACTCTGCACGTTCCACGGGATAATCATGCGGCTTTGGTGTCGGATTTGATTGAGGAGTTTCGGGCGTTGGTGGTGGACTCGCTAGTGGCGTATTTGATCAACTCGAAGATCTTTACGCCAGAGGATTTTACGCCGCCGGATGAGCGAGGAGGGGTGTATTTGCATCCGGATGGGTTGAAGCGGTTTTTGAAGCATTGGGAGGAGCGGTTATTGGTGGAAGTGATTCATCCGCATACAGGGTATAAAGTTAATCATCGAAGATGTTTTGAATTGCAAGTTTGGGAGTATATTGGTTGTGTGACAGGTGAGCGGGAAACGTATCGCCCGATGCGATGGGATAAGTAATTTTGCTTATCGAACCATAGAGAACCCCAAAAGTTTAGGGGGTCAGCCGAACCTTGAAAACCGCATAGTTTCGTTGACCCCCGCGAATCGATTGCGCCGTTAGGGTCTTAGCCTCTTTTTCGTGAGGGTTATTGACGAGAAGCCTGTTTTATTGACAGGTAAAAAAGACCCCCGCGAAAATGGGTATTCCAAAGCCTTACACAGCAAGGCTTTAAAAGTGCCGGGGTTCAGGACTTAATTACCCCGCAAGGGGACGGAAACTTGGGTGTACATACCGGACCACGATCATCTGGACTTCCGGTTCAGGACTTAATTACCCCGCAAGGGGACGGAAACCGAGTAAAGGCATAGAGTTATACCCATACCAGTCTAAGGTTCAGGACTTAATTACCCCGCAAGGGGACGGAAACTCGAAAGACTAGCAGCGTTACTGTCGGCATCCATTGCCCGTTCAGGACTTAATTACCCCGCAAGGGGACGGAAACAGAAGAAGTCAAAATATTCCTCACCTTTCTGCAAGTTCAGGACTTAATTACCCCGCAAGGGGACGGAAACTCCCAGCACAACCTCAACGTTACTAGTAAACGACAGGTTCAGGACTTAATTACCCCGCAAGGGGACGGAAACCCGTTACCCCTTTCAATCTGCCGTTAAGAGCAAAAGTTCAGGACTTAATTACCCCGCAAGGGGACGGAAACAAGATGCGTTTGCTTTTTCGGTGTTAACAACAATTGGTTCAGGACTTAATTACCCCGCAAGGGGACGGAAACACTTAAACACTTTGATGTCAATTTTTGGCATCTCTGGTTCAGGACTTAATTACCCCGCAAGGGGACGGAAACACTTGCAGCGGATGTCATGTCGTCTAAGTACTTAGTCTTTTCGTTAAGAAGAAGACGCGGATGTAGGGTCGGCGAGACGATCGACGTTTGGGAAAGGTAAGCCACCGCTCTGCAACAGCACGATCGCTCTCCACTCCCCCAAAAAACTGGGCAAACTAAACCCAACCCCTCCCGCCTCCTCACCCACTAAACATCCGCGCCCTCCCCAACCAGTCCCTCCCGCCACCCACCCACCAAACATCCGCTGCCATCATGTCCACTCTCCCTGATCCCCACCTCACCTACCAAATCATCGGAGCCGCCATGCGCGTCCACCGCAACACCCCACGCGGACTGCGAGAAAAACACTACCAACGCGCCCTCACCCACGAACTCCAAACCCTCGGACTAAACACGATCGAAGAACACTCGATCGAAATCCATGACAGCCAAGACCAATGGCTCGGTCGCCTCTACCTCGACCACTGGGTCAACGACTGCATCGTCATCGAAGACAAAGCCTTCACCCGCAACCTCGGCAACAAAGAACTCGCCCAAATCATCGCCTACCTTGCTGCCACCCAAGCCCCTCTCGGACTCCTCTTTAACTTCGGACGCACCCGCCTCGAATACAAACGCATCCTCCCACCCAAAACTGTCACCAACTGGCAAAGCAGAATTGAACCTTATCTCTGGAAACCAACGCGGTAGAATAAAAGTGCCAAATCCTCCAAACGATCGCGTATGTCTGAATCCGTCCGCTACATCACCAACGATCAAGGAGAGCGGGTCGGAGTCTTGCTAGACCTGGCAGCCTATCAGCGCATAGAAAACTCGCTTGCCCTCGATACAGAATGCCTGCTTGGACTTAGCCAAGAAGAACTGCAAGCCCTAGCAAACTGTAAACTCTCGATCTCCGAACAAACTCGACTAGATGCTTTATTAGCAAAAAATTCAGACTCACATCTACAACCGAATGAAGCGCTTGAACTCGACGAGCTTTTAAGCGAAGTTGATCACCTCACAACTCTAAAAGCCCGCGCCCGCTATACCCTTCAACGCATGAGCGAAATTCAAGAAGCATCGTGAGCGCTTACATCCCGGTCGAACTACAACGACAGATCCGATCGCAGTTTGTCGATCGTTGCGCCTATTGTCAAACTGCTGAAGCCCTCACCGCAACGACGTTTGAATTTGAACATATCATTCCACGCTCAGCAGGTGGAACAACTCAACTTGAAAACTGATGTTTCGCCTGTCCAACCTGTAATCGCCACAAAGCAGAACGTCAAACCTTCATTGACCCCGTTGCTGAAGAAGCAGTGCAATTGTTTCATCCACAGCGCCAAAAGTGGACAGAGCATTTCGCGTGGTCAGAAGATGACACAACCCTGATTGGAAAAACCGCAATCGGTCGAGCCACAATCGAAGCGCTCAAAATAAATCGCCCCCAACTGCTGAGAGTTCGGGGGTTATGGATTCGATTAGGAGAACATCCGCCCAGCCTAGAAGATAGATAAGCTCGACAAAGCAAAGGACTCGCTCGTCTTATCCTTTCTTCAGCCTCGGTGTCTTCTTATTTCGAGCAATCGCATTGTAAGCCTCATGCGTCATCACCTGCAACGGCACAATCTGATCCGCCTGCCAGCGACACAGCAACCGATACCGATACGACACCGGAATCCGCAGCAGCGATCGATCAAAGTTGAACCGCTTCCCCTTCAACTCTCCAGGCGCAACCCCTTGACTCAGAGCCGTGAGAATCTGACGAGTCTTGATCACAATCGGTTTCGGTAAATGTCGAAGCTCGACCCCTTGCGGGTAACTCGAAGAGATCGCATCCTTCGCGAAACTCTGCTGCCATTGCTTTGCAGCTTTCCGAGTCACCTTCTTTGCCTGATAGATTACCAGGTCTGCAATCACAGGGTTTTGAGTACGATCGGCGCTTTGAAAACACCAATGGCAAAACCGCCCAAACCCAAGATGCCCACAGGCAAACCGCTTTCGCCGCTTGTGGCTGCGTCTAACCATAGATTCTAAACCTCAATATCCGTCGAAATCACCCAAGCCGCCGAATGCTCAATCAATCGCGCCAAATCCGCCAAGATCTCCTGATAGTTCTCGATAGCTCACAATAAATTGATTCTCCATCTTTACCCTCACGAGAACACTCAAACAATGAACACAGAATCATCTACTTGACGCTGAGGCTGCACCCCCACAATTTCAACCATTTGCCGATGCCGGGGTGACATCGGATAAAAGCGAATCTGATCCTCATCCGGATTGACATACCCTTCGAGCAACCGAGACACGCGATCGCGTCGTCGATCGTGAATCACGTCGTAGCACACCAAATAGAACATTCTTCGCTCCTACAACTCAGTTGAAATTGGAACTCTCCGGCTTGTTGAAAGAGCCGGAGATTCTGACTACGGTTTCAGCAGCATGGGGCGATAGAAATTCTGGTCTTCCAGCAGACAGGCAATGTACTCCTGCGCCTGAACTTCCAAACACTGTTGATAGCTAATTTCTCCGGCATACAGATGCTGAACCCGACTGATCAACGTGGCATCCCAATGTTAAATAAACCGCTCCAGCGCTGAAGGCTGCAAGAAGATGCCTTGATTCATCCAGATGAAATCATCAGGAACGATCTGACCGCTTTGGAGCAATTCCAGCGTCAGTCGGACACGCTTCGCGTGAGCCGAAGGCACCGACGATCGCGCTTTGAAACTCCGTCAGAAAGTCGCAGACCAGCGGCGGACGAGTCACAGAATCAAATTGCAAATTGGCGACTTCAAGATCCAACCCCATTCCCTGCAAAACTGTCTGAATTCTCTGGCTCAAGAGCGCAGTCCCCAAATTTGTCAGGCGCAGAATCGGATTCAGCCCTCAGTTGTCATATTGAAACTCCGCAGGCAGAAGTTTTCTGAGAGCTGCACGGTAGAAGGCAGAACCTGTACTTTCATGGCTCTTGAGCGCAATCACTGAAGATGCCTCTGAAAGATCATCAATCAGCCGTTGCAGCAGGGTGAGAACTTGCTGCACGGTGGCATGTCGAGACGCTTGGCTTAGTTGCAGCAGCAAAACTCGCGAGTTGTGGAGTCTAGCGCGAACGAGGCTTTCGGCAGTGCTGCGGGGGAATTCTGCATCCTGCGATCGCTGCATCTGAGCCTTCAAATACTTGGTAGAATCAAAGGCTCCAGAGTTCGCATATTCCACACACCGTCCATCTGGTTCAAAGGCGATATTGTAATCCTAGATTTAGCGCATCATCCGAGTGCGGACGCATATACTGATGAAAAAGTTGAATCTTATCTCAATGCAATCATTCCGTATGTGCAGAATCAAATTCTAATCGTTTATGTGCCTGGGCGATTTCCCTGTCTTCGTAAGAAGCGATCGAAACCTACTCATTTAGTTTCTGCTAACTTTCTGATCTCATTTTTAGGCACAACGATCGATGCCGCTTACGTAGCAGATGGCATGAAAAACTCGTATTAGAGAGTGAAGCAGTTCACTAAGCGAGATTTAGAATTAGCAACTTCTGAAATACCTGACAGCCAAAAAACTTTTCTGGGAAGATCTGCTAATTCAATCAGTAGGTTTTTTTAGCGTCCCCTTGCGGGGAAGAGTCGGAGAGTATTCCAAAAGAGGAATACATTTGTTAACTGCGACGAAATGATCATCGTTGCGTGCTTCCGTTCCTTCGCAGGAATGTGATGGTTTAGAGTCTAGCATTGTTTTTATAAGATCAGCGTGCGAGAATCTATCGACTTTATTTCTACAAAAGATCGATCTTTTGAAATTTTGAGTTACGATGTGGCTAAATTTACTTGCTTGGAAGCAAGAACAATGGAAAACCTGTTTGAGTTTGATGTCGCAAATAGCGACAACCACATTGATAACTGCGACAATATGCCATCGATTGTGTGCGTAAGTGAAGAACTTGAAGCCAATGTTTCGAGAAACACAGCTCAAACGCCACAAGATAGTGTTTCGTTGGATTTAGGTACAGGCAACTTTTCAGCAAAACTGGCTGCAACATCAGGGCGTAAGTTGTCGGTGTTATTAATTTCCGCTGTTGGCATTTTTGCAATTTTTTATATTGCATCTGGTGTCGGGATCGCACAGGCTATCGGAATCGCAGCTATTTCAGGATACGTAATTCGCACGCTTACGCTTATTGCATTACTTTCTAGCTAGAGAAGTAAGGAGCTAAAAACTAGCTCCTTACTTCTCTAGTAAGCCTACCTGAAGTGCTTTGGTATTTCAGGTTTCCATCACTGTGTCTTTTTCTTGATATATCAGCCGTATCTCTTCATGCACGTCATAATAGGCGCTGGAAGAGATATGGCTGCCTCTCAATCGTGATGCACTATGAACAATGTAGAAAATAGTACTAGAACTGCGATCGCTTGGTGTCTTGCTCCCCAGCAGAATCAAGCTACATTGCAACAAATTCGACAAGCAGAGCCTTCACCAGAATTTGCTGCACTGCTCAAGCAAGCGCAAACGCTATATGATCTCCCTTTTCCAGAAACTCTGAAAGACCTAGAATCGCTTACTCAGACCCATGAGCCATTGTGGAACGCAAAAATTGGTCTAGTCTACGGCGGTGCAACCAAAATCAAGCAATATGTATTTGAAGCAGCAAAGCTCCCTGATATTCGTGGAGCATCGGCATTACTCGATCGCATTAATTTAGTCGATCTGCCTGCGTTCTTTGGAGCAGAAAACGACGATCGCTTTCCACAGTGCAAAGCTAATGCTAGATTTTGCCAAAACATTCGCGCTCAGTGGCTTGAAAAAAGCTTTCCGGGTCTAGCTCAAGCGTTAATTCCCGAACTGATTATCTACTCGACAGGCGGTAATATTCTCGCCCTCTGTCCTGCTGCGTTTGTAGAAGATCTAGCAAATGCGATCGAGAAACGCTACACAGATGAAACCCTAACCGCAAATTCCTGTGCTGTGGGTAGTACATTCAGACCGCTAGAATTACGATTTGGGCAATTAAAAGATTCGATCGAGACTACATTCTGGCGTGAGCAGTATCTTCAGCATAAGGACAATCCATTAGTCAAAGCTTACTTTGATCAGCCTGGTGAGAGTGATGTAGAGAAGAACTTCAGAAGCCGCAAAAACTTTGGTGAGCTAGTTGGCAAGTTGGCAGACCAATTTACTCAGCGACGTAACGGAAATGTATCTTCTAAGCGTTCAAGTCGTGAAGAGGTATCTTCTGAGCGTCCGAGTCGTTGTTATCCACCTATGTATGAGACACATCCTTATGTGCAGCGAGAAGAAGGCGAACAACGCTCCGCAATCTATCGCGCTCAAGGATTACCTGATACTCCTTGGCTCTCAGAACCACTAGCTCGAAAGCGCCTAATGGGGCAAATTACGAAACGAGATGATGCTTTAGTCTCTTGGTGGGAAGACCTGAAGCGCGAAAATCCTTCTGTTGGTTGGGACTATGGAAAAGCCGAAAGCTGGGTCAATCGATTTGAGCAGTTTTTGAAAGATAATCCTAAGCTTAAGAGTCAGTACTATCAAAACGTCGATGATGATAAGGTTACTGAAGCACGATCGCTTAGAGAGATTGGCGATTCCAGTAAAGGATTTGTAGCTTACATCTATGCAGATGGTAACAATATGGGAGGATATATTCGTCAGAATATTGAGACTCCTCAACAGTATCAAAGCTTCAGTGAAAGCATTCTTGAAGCAACTCAAAATTCGGTATATCTTGCCTTAGCGCATCATTTACATCCGCATTATTACAAACCAGATTCACAATCGACCCGGAAGGAAGCAAGTTGGATTCATCCGTTTGAGATTATTACGATCGGGGGTGATGATGTCTTACTCATTGTTCCCGCAGATCGAGCGTTAGAAATCGCGAAGACGATCGCGGAACAATTCGAGGAGCAATTGCCAGAAGAATATTCGCGATCTGAATTAAGTCCGCTTGCACATCGCTATCGCTCTGAATCTGCACCCGCTTCTGAATGTGAACTGAGTATGTCAATAGGAGTCTTAATTACTGCCGAGAATACCCCCATTTACTATGCAGATCAGTTAGTCACTCAATTGCTCAAGTCAGCTAAAAAGCGAGCCAAAGAACTGAAGCAGAAACATCATTACTACAGCGGGACGATCGACTTTTTAGTGATGAAGGCAGTCACCATGATCTCGTCTAATATTGGTGAATTCAGAAGTCAAGGCTTGACTAGAGAGCAAGAGAACCAACCGACTCTTAAATTGTTTGCGGCTCCTTACACTCTGCATGAAATTGACGGCTTAATTCATACTGTTAGAGCTTTGAAACAGGCAAAATTCCCGCGATCGCAACTCTACCAATTGCGAGGTTTACTAGAGCGAGGTAAACGAACTTCGATTCTGAACTATCGATATTTCCGCGTCCGTCTCACACAAGGGCAAATTGAACTCAAAACCAATTTTGAAGACGCTTGGTGCAAACCCGAAGACCCAAAGAATGAAGGCAATTTAGCGCCGTGGATGCTGGCAAGACGAGGTGAAAACGGTCTGCCTTCAACCTACGAAACGATTTGGCGCGAATTGGTTGATCTCTATCCATTCATCTCCGAGCCAGTCCAAGAACCCACTGCCACTTTGAGCCGCGAGGGAGAACAGTAAATGGTACAACTACAATCTCTGCGAAACCCTGTCGAGTCCCTCCAATTAACTGCTGTGCTCGACACCGCTTTGTGTGTTGGGGCGGGAGGTTCAACCGGATCACTAGCGGATAAACCTATTATTCGGACAGCTCGAAATCAACTTTTAATTCCAGCTTCTCAACTCAAGGGTAGACTTCGGCATGAGTGCGAAAAAATAGTACGAGGACTGAAATGGGCAATCTGCGAATCCCCGAATCCTAGTACAATGTGCCCTCAACGGTTAAATCTTTCAGAGCGATTTGAGCGGAATGAGTATCGAATCAACGATCGCTATCATTGTTTGATTTGTCAAATCTTTGGTAATCCTGCTCTTCCTGCGAACGTGCAATTTGATGATTTAATTTGTACAAATGATCCGGAAAGCTTACCAGAAGTTCTGCGTCCTGGTGTGACAATCAGCCGCGCTCGGCGCACGGCAGAGGAGCAAAAGCTTTACTTTCTTGAAACCTCTCCGATGAATGCTGCACTAAGTTTCACAGGTCAAATCCATTTTCAATCGAATGCTGAACCCTGGACGAGAGCGTTAATTCTCTCAGGGATACATCACATTCATGCGTTGGGAGGTAGTAAGTCGGCGGGCTTAGGATGGCTAAAGTGGCAGATTGAGTCGGAAACGATTTCAGACGCAGCATGGGACTTTTTGAAAAAAGGAGACGCATCATGAATCGAGTTGATCTCCTCATTACCGCAGAATCTCCTTTAGCACTGGGACGCAGAAGACCGGGTGGCTCGATTAGTGAGGTCGAAACTTATATTGCAGGGAGTGTTTTACGAGGCGCGATCGCATCTCAAATTTTGCAACAGGCAAATCAATCGGGGAGCGAACCTCAAAGCGGTGATTTTCAGGAATTGTTTTTAGGCGATCGAGCTGCAATTTTTTGGAATGCTTATCCTGCGATCGCACAAGTTGGTGAAGATCGATGGAGCATTGTGAATGACACGATTCGAGTACTACCCGCTACCGCAGTAAGCTCTAAAACGAATCCAGGATTTCGATCGGCTGGGCAAGGTGGAGTGTTCGATACGTTAATTGATAGCTTTTGCAAAGACGCATATCAGCAAGCATTCGAGTTTACTGATCCCTCTGCACAGGGAGACGGAGCGAATCTCCAGACTGAACCGTATAGCGCATTTTATAGCATTACAGATCAGCAATATTGTAAGCATGAAGTGAGTTCTCGATTTCTAACTCGTGTCGGTATTAATCGACGACGAGCAACGGCTGAAGAACAGGTGCTATATAGTGTCGCTGTTTTGAATGAATCGTTTGCGGAACGCCCGAAAGCAGCAAGACATGAACGACAATGCTGGAGAAATGTTGTTTATCGTAGTACTGTTCTGATCGAAGATGATGCTTTGGCGAGTGCATTTATTACTTTCATCAATCAAGAACCGCAATCATTTCGGATTGGGGGATCGACTTCGCGAGGACTGGGTAAAGTCAAACTCAAAGCGGTCGCTGGAACTCCATCGAATTCTCTAAAATCTAGACTCGATCGCTTTAATCAAGCCTTGAAAGATCGCATGAGTTGCTGGTCTATCTTTGGTCAACATGATGCGGATTTGAGCCGGACTTATTTTACGATCGATCTCCAATCTGATGCAATCTTAAATGAGAACTGGCAACGCACAACAGTCATTTCTACTGCAATGCTGAAAGAATTTGCGGGCATTACAGATTCTTCTGTAAGCTTACATACTGCTTATAGTAGCTATGACTATCGCTCAGGTTGGAATGCAGCATGGGGACTGATGAAGGATGTGGAGTTGGTTACAAATCGAGGTGGAGTTTATTTGTTTAGTGTTGATGTGGCTGAGGCTCAGCAGTGGGTGGGGGCATTGGAACAGTTAGAAAACAAAGGAGTGGGCGATCGAACAGTAGAAGGTTTCGGACAGGTCAGGATTTGCGATGAGTTTCATTTGAGATTTCGGGAGGAGCCAGCGTGATTGAGCCAAGAATAGAACTGTTGATGCAGAAAGGCATTCGACAGGCGGAAGATGAGTTGGTGCAGTGGATAGAAGAGGCACTGGAAAAGACATCTTACGGAAAGTTAGAAGAAGCCCAGTTTCGGAATTTAGTGCGTGTGGCAGACACCACCGAAAGCTCAGAAGTGATTAAGAACTTCTTGCGTTATCAAGTTGGGCGAGATAGTAAATGGGGACGAGGTGAGAATTCTCTTGCAACCCGAATTGTGACCGATATTGATAGCAAGCTGAAATCGAAAGCAGATGCGATCGCAAAAGAGTCGGGTTATCCCAATCTCAAAGAGATTCACATCGAACTGATTCGACGCTATCTAGGCTATGGTTCTCGCTGTCTGAAGTATCGCAATCTAAAAACGAGCTAAATTCTATGTTCCAAACTTTCAAAAATCGCCTAGAGCTACAAGGAACGCTGAAGACTATTACAGCACTGCGGATTAGTCAAGGTCGATCGACAGAACCTATCGGATCAGATTTGCCCGTGGTGAAAGACGCTTTAGGGAAGCCATTTATTCCCGGTGCTAGTTTCAAAGGTGCATTACGATCGCGTTTAGAAAGCTTTCTAAGAGGAATTAATCCTACCTTAGCTGAAGATCCAAATCAGCTTGTGAGTTCTGAGCGAATGGCTCAAATTCGCGATCTCAAAGAACAGTGGAATGGTGATGATGAAGCACTGACAGCAGCACTCTGGGCACAAACTGATCTCGCTTCTCGGTTGTTTGGTTCTCCTTGGATTGCTAGTAAGTTTCAGGTACGTGACCTAACAGTGAATCCTGAAATTTGGTTTGGACAGTATCAAGAGCGTGATGGTGTTTCTATCGATCGAGATACTGAAACCGCCGCAGATAGAAGGCTGTACGATTTTCAAGTTGTTCCAGCAGGGACAGAGTTTGAGTTTCGGGCTGTGGTGGAAAATGCCGAAGACGATGAATTGGGACTGTTAATGATTGGGTTACACCAGTTTGAGACCGAACAAATTCCGCTCGGAGGTGGGCGATCGAGAGGATTGGGAGTCGTGAAACTCTCGATCGATAAAGCTTGGTGGATTGATTATCCAGAGAATCAGCCGAGTGAGCTGATTACTTATTTGCAGCGTCTATTGAGCGGCGAAAAAGATCACTATCAACTTACTCAAGAAACTTTTGAAAGTCATAAACAGGATTGGACTGAAAGGCTCATCCAGCACTTACAATCTCAAATTCCTGCTCCTGCTTCACGTTGAGAACTACTATGCACAAACGCTTTGTCAATCACTGTACGATCGAGCTAACTCTTTCACCTTGTACGCCGATTTTGATTAAGTCGGGAAAAGAAGGCGCTGACCCAACAAAACCCGATATGGAATTTGTTGAAACCTATCACGCAGGCGGAAAATCAATCTACTTACCGGGAAGCTCTCTAAAAGGAGCAATTCGCGCTCATGCAGAACGGATTGTTCGCACCGTGGGCAGCGATCGCAATCCGAATAATCCGAGCAAGCTCTGGGCGAGTAATCCATTGAATCGAGATAGCTACGATTATTTGAAACCCTTTGAAGGCAAAGCACCTGATATTTACAAGCATTCTTCATTCACTGACCAATTGTTTGGCAGTACAGAAATTGCCAGTCGATTGCGGATAGAAGATGCTTATCCAGCAGATCGCTCCAAACTAAGAATTGAGGAGAGAAATGGAGTGGCTATCGATCGGGTTTTTGGCTCGGTTGCAGTTGGACCATTTAACTTTCAAGTTTGTACTGCGGGCGAATTTCAGACAAAAATCCATTTGAAGAATTTCTCTCTAGAACAACTGGGATTGATCGGCTTAGTTTTGAGAGATTTGAATGATGGATGGTTTGGGCTAGGATTTGCGAAATCGCGGGGATTAGGGATTGTTGAAGCTCGATTGGATAAAGCGATCGTGCAATATCCAGGGTGTATTTTGAACCAAGAAGCGATTGTTCAAGTCGGGCGGGAACAAAGCTGGAATACAGCAACATTAATCGGTGCAGGTGCTTTTCTAGAAGATGAGGAGCGGGGAAAATATGGATTTCCGCAGGAGGATGTTCAGGCTGTGAGCTTGGGTACGGCTGAGAAAATGGCTCTCGGCTTCGGAGTACAGCTAACTTGGGAAAATGAGGCGACCAATCAAGTGTTTGAGGCTGCGGTAAAAGCTTGGAGCAAGCGATTAGGAGTAGCAGCATGAGCGCGTTCGTAGGCTTTAAGCACAATGTTTCAGAGTCAGAATTGGAGACTTTACTCAAGCAATATCACACCGCAAAAAGTCGATATTTCTTACGCTGGGCGCATTGCGTTAGTGGGATTGAACGAGAGTTTCCGAAAGAATTTCCTAGTCCAGAAGGGCAAATGTTTGATCACGATCGAGAAATTCGATGGAAGCAAAAAGGTGATCACTTCAGTGTTCTCATGTTGAGTATTGATGAAGAAACGGGATTTACAGCGATCAACAAAACTTGGGCGACGAAATCTTACCAAGCCAAAATTTATCCCAGAACCGAAACCCGATTTCCGAATGGAATTCAAGATCAAGGTGTGAACATTGCTCAACGGTGTTTTGTGGATGCTCGGACTGCGACAGTTCACTTTGTCGCACTTACTGTGGAGGATAAATCATGACGACTTCTAAACCAATTCGCAAATTCTCAAGCTCGGATGAACTTCCATCAAAGCCGTACGAATTGATTCCGTTTCCCAAGCAGAAACCGACACTCAAGCACCCAATCGGACATGATCAGTACAAAAGCGATCGCTATCATGGTTCGATCGAACTCACACTCAAAGTAAAAACAGCGCTTCATGTTTCAACTGGGATCGTTGCGTTGGGCACAGATGTAAAGTCGAAAGTGCCTTTAATTAAAACCATGACTCAGGGAACAGAGCAAAGATTAGCGATCGCAGGAAGTTCGCTGAAAGGGGCGGTGCGTTCTGTGTATGAAACGATTACCAATAGTACGTTGGCAGTTGTGACTGGAAAATATCGGGAAAAGATTCCCAGAGAGCGATTGCCTTGTCAGAAAAACACAGAACTATGTCCAGCGAGTTTAGTGTTTGGCGCATTAGATTGGCAGGGATTGATTCAGTTTAGCGATGCAATTTGCCAGAAGACGGAATCGGTTACGGGTTTTATGCCATCGCTGTATCGTCCTCGACCAGATGAGTATCGGGGCTATTTGCAAAACGGACGAGCAGTAGGGCGAAAGTTTTACT
>CAXTDB010000054.1:0-1658 GCA_964242045.1 uncultured Leptolyngbya sp.
GCCTCTGCCCGTTGTCGTTCCGCCTCTGCCCGTTGTCGTTCCGCCTCTGCCCGTTCCGCGCCCGTTGCAACAACTTGCCCATCCTGATCACACCAGCGCAACCACAACCGCGTCACGTCTTCCTCAAACTGCCCTGACCAAAGCACGAGTCCCAATCCTACTTCCTCTAGCCAAACTGTCTGCCCTACCTCAGTCAGTCCTTGCAGTGGAGTTAACTCCGTATAGCGTCCCACCGAGTTCGACCAAACCCGCAGCAGCGCGCCGTTCATCTCACGCTCACCCTGAATCTGTCGCAACGGGTCAAACACTACATAATAGGGAATGCGGATTTGAGCATACAAATCTTTTTTGGCAGTAGTTTTCCCTTTCTGCTGTGACTTTCTGCTTAATACAAGCTCGTCGCCCTCTGCATTAGAGACAATTTCGATGCAGACTTCTGGCAGCTTGCCAAACTCCCAAAAAAAATAGGAACGATTTTGTTTTTGAGAAAAGTCGTCCGCGCACTGCACACCCAAACTGAGCATCATATCCGGCACGATCGGATCACCTTTGAGTTTGTAGAACAGTCCGACGTTCGCAGCCGCCAAAAACGGCGATCGTAGAACTTTAGAACTGTAGAGCGGTTCGACGAGTAGCCGCTGCTGCTTTTCAGATTGAATATTGTCCACAGGCGTATCGTCCTCGATCGTCAAATGGCTAATGTCTAGCTCAGTGACAATTTCACCCGTATTGAGCAGTTGACCAGTCATATGTAGTAACTCAGGTTCGATCATCTATTATCGCTGAAACTTCCTCGGCGTACCTCACCGACAAAAAATTTCCAAACTTCTTCCCGTTCTCTGGAACTTCTTGCAAGTAAAATAATTCAGATTATTTGTACCTCTCTTGTGTGCTAGTTTTCTGAATGTCACACCGCCTTATGATGATGAACCGTGATATCTCTTCTCTTTCTCGTTGGCTCGTCAAACGCTCGATCGTGTTAGGCGCATTTTCCTCGATCGCGGTTTTAGCAGGTTGGGCACCGAACTTTTCTGCTTCAACGATCGCCCAAGCCTTTAATTCTTCGGCATCGGCTCAAGAATCCGCGTTCACTCGCTATGTCCGTGCTGCCGTCGCCCTCGAACAGCGTCGTCAAACGCTTCAAGGTCAATTGCAACAAGTCACAGGCGGTAATGTTCCCAACGGCGTTTGTCAAAATATCAATCAAGTGAATGAAGGAGCGCGCGATCAGGTGCGCGGCTTGTGTCAACAGTTTCGTCAAAGCTTCTACCAGATTTTGGCAGACCAAAAACCCCAACTCACCCTAGAAGAATTCAACTCATTTCAAAGTCAAGTTGGAAATCGTCAAATGTGCGATCGTGTTGCTCAAGAAGCCCGCCGCCTTCAACTCGGTGAAATTAGCTGCAAAGATGCCAAATAGTAGAGCCTGTTAATGATTCTCAAACCCGGTAGAAGCGTCAATCCTTCTACCGGGTTTTGCTGTTGTGTATTAACTTACACGCATGGGTAGAAAACCAAAGTAGAATCATGGCGGTGGCTTGAGGATGCACAATGAGAAGAGTATTGATGTTAACCGCGATCGCGGTTCTATTCGGGTGTGGAACCAGTGCAACGTTCCGCTCTGAATCAGAACAACTCAGTTTGCAACCGACAGCCTC